>MNDR01000024.1 GCA_001915025.1 Gemmatimonadetes bacterium 13_2_20CM_2_65_7 | reverse complement strand
TCCCGCCATTCGCGAGTCGCGGATTTCCGGCACGTTCGACGTGCACAACACGCGCGTGCGCTATGTGATCGCCAACGTCGGCCGGCTGCGCCGTCGCGGTGCGAACCTCCAGTTCGGCTTCCCGGTGTTCGGCGACAACTACTCGCGACTGTTCGTCTCGTACGGCATCGATCAGCAGAGCTTCACGGGCTCGTCGACCAATACCGCCTTCACGGCCGCGTTCCGCTGCAACGACTGCGTGCGATCCACGGTCGGCTTCTCGCTGTTGCGCGATACCCGGATCGATCTGCCGTTCCCGACCGCCGGAACGATGGTGCAGGCTGGGCTCTCGCAGAGCGGCGGCATCCTCGGCGGGAAGGGCAACTTCCAGCGCATCGACCTCGAGGGCCACTGGTACGCGCCGATCGGGACGCTGGGCTCGGCGACCACGTCCAACGTGAAGTTCGTGCTGGGCTTCTCGACGCGGTCCGGTTTTGTGTTCGGCAACTCGCCCTTCTTCGAGCAGCTCTTTACGCTGGGCGGTACGCAGTTCTTCATTCCGCTGCGCGGCTATGACGAGGCGTCGATCACGCCCTTCGGGTACGATCCCAACGCGGGAACGAACGGCGCGAGCCCGAACGCCTTCGGCAAGGCGTTCTTCACGATGACCGGCGAGCTGGGGATGCGGGTGTCGCAGATGCTCTACCTCTCGGCCTTCCTCGACGCCGGCAACGTGTGGGCCCGGCCCGCGCAGTACGATCCCACCCGCTTGTTCCGGGGCGCCGGTCTCGGAGCCGCGGTGATTTCTCCGCTCGGCCCCCTCGGCATCGATTACGCCTACGGGTTCGACAAGGTCGACATCACCGGCAAGCCCGCGCCCAGTTGGAAGCTGCACTTCAAGCTCGGCAATTTCTTCTAAGCCATACCCACGTCCTTCCCCGGGAGTCTCAGCGTTATGCAGCGGTTCATGCTCTTCGCCCTCGCGGCCGTTGCCGTGCCCACCTTCGCGTTCGCCCAAGCTCCCCAAGGCCCGTCGGCCGGGCTGGCAGGGCCGCTCAAGATCGCGTACATCAATTCCCGGGAGATTCTACAGCGCACGCCCGGCTACACGGCCGCCGAATCGACGTACACGAAGGAAGTCGAAGGCTTCCGCAGCGAAGTGCAGAAGCTGCAGCAGCAGCTCGACTCCGCGGTGCAGGCGTTCGATCAGCAGTCGATTGCGCTGTCGCCCGCCGCGCGCCAGACGAAACAGAAGGATCTTCAGGCGATGCAGCAGCGGATGGAGCAGCGCACCAACGAGCTGCAGGACCGCGCGCGGCAGCGCGAGCAAGAGCTGCTACAGCCGATCCAGGCGCGCGTCAGCTCCGTGATCCAGGGCATCCGTGCCGAGATGAATTATGCGCTGATCCTGGATGCGGATGCGGCGGGAGGGCTGATCGCCGCCGCCGATCCGGCACTCAACATCACGGCCCGGGTGCTGCAGCGCCTCTCGCAGGCTCAATAGCCGGCGGCTAACTTCCGCCCGGTGAATTCGGCGGGAACGCGGCCGCTCCCCGCGAGTGAAATCGCGGCGCTCACCGGCGGACGACTGGTGGGGCCGGGGACGGTCACTGTCGCCGGGATCGCGCCGCTCCAGCGCGCGGGTCCCGGCGATCTGTCTTTTCTTGCTTCGCCCCGGTACGTCCCCTACTTTGAGCGCACCAGCGCATCCGTGGTGCTCGTCGCGCCGTCGCTGGAAGGCTCGGCCGGTGGTCCCGAGACGCGCATCATCGTCGCCGATCCGTACGCCGCCCTGCTGGTTGTGCTGCCGGTGCTGTACCCGCAGTCGGTCTGGGAGGCCGGCGTGCATCCCACGGCGGTCGTGGGTCGCGGCGCAAGCTGGCAGGAGCCGGTCGAGATCGGCGCCCACGCGGTCATCGGCGCCGGCGTGCAGCTCGGACACAACGTGCGCATCGGCGCCGGCTGCGTCCTGGGCGAAGGCGTCGCGGTGGGCGATGACACGCAGCTATATCCCGGCGTGACGTTATACGCCGGGACCGCGCTCGGGAAACGCGTCATCGTGCACGCCGGCGCCGTGCTTGGCAGCGACGGGTTCGGCTACATCCCCGGCAAGGGCGGCGAGGCACACCGCAAGATCCCGCACGTGGGACGCTGTTTGATCGGGGACGACATCGAAATCGGGGCGAACACGTGCATCGACCGCGGCAGCGTGGACGATACCGTGATCGGGTCGGGCACCAAGATCGACAATCTCGTCCATATCGCCCATAACGTGCGCATCGGCGCGCGCTGCCTCATCATGGCGCAGGCCGGCATCGCCGGGAGCGTGCAGGTGGAGGACGACGTGATCATCGCAGGGCAGGCGGGCATCTCGGATCATCTCACCATCGGACGCGGCGCCCGGCTGCTCGTCCAGGCCGGGACGATCGCGGATATTCCCGCCGAGGCGACCTACTTCGGGACGCCGGCACGCACGCACCGCGAGTTTCTGCGCGCCCAAGTGGCGCTGTACCGTCTCGCCAAAATCGTGGACGATCTCGAGCGACTCGTCCAATCCAAGTCCGCGCCCGCGACTGAGGCTCCCCCTGCCGCCACCGAGCGCTAGACGCTCCGTCACGCGTCGCGCGGCACTGCGCGGCACGGGATTACACACCGGTGCCACAACGGAAGCGACATTCCTTCCGGCGCCCGCGGGGCAGGGCATCGTGTTCCGGCGCGTCGATCTCGCGGGAACGCCTGAAGTCCCGGCGCGACTCACGGAGGTGGAAGCCGTCGAGCGCCGCACGGCGATCGGCCACGGCGCGGCGACGATCCATACCGTCGAGCACCTGCTGGCGGCGGTCGCCGCGCACCTGATCGCGCCGTTTGCAGTGACGGAGAAGGACGCGGCCTACGTGGTCGCGCCGGCCAAGACGTTCCGGTTGACGGTCTCCATCGAATGGCCGCATCCCCTGATCGGGCGGCAGTCGGGAACGTACGACGTGACGCCGGAGAGCTTCGCCGCGGAGCTGGCGCCGGCCCGGACGTTCGGCTTCACGCACGAGGTCGCGGAGCTGCAGGCGCGCGGGCTGATCAAGGGGGCCTCCGAGGCGAATGCGATCGTGCTGGACGATCACGGCATTGTGAACGGCGGCACGCTGCGCTGGCCCGATGAATTCGTGCGGCACAAGGCGGCGGACATCGTGGGTGACCTGGCGCTGACCGGCGCCCGGATTCAGGCTCATGTAGTGGCGACGCGGCCCAGTCACGGCGGCAACATCGCGCTGGCCCGGGCCCTCGCCCGCGCGGGGAGGCGCTCGGGAATGCCGGCGATGGATATCAGCAAAATCATGGACTATCTGCCCCACCGGTATCCGTTCCTGCTCGTGGACCGGATCATCGAAGTGGAAGGGCAGAAACGGATCGTCGGAATCAAGAACGTCACCATCAACGAGCCGTTCTTCCAGGGGCATTTCCCCGGTCATCCCATCATGCCCGGCGTGCTGATCATCGAAGCGATGGCGCAGGTGGGGGGGATGCTGTTAATGAGCCACTTCGAGGGCCAGGACACCGCGGACAAAGTCGTCTACTTCATGTCGCTCGACAAGGTGAAGTTCCGGCGGCCCGTAGTACCAGGGGACCAGATCCGGTTCGAGCTCGAGATGGTGCAGTTCCGGGGGAAGACGTGCCGGATGAAGGGCGCCGGCTACGTCGACGGGCAGGTGGTCGCCGAAGCGGAGATGATGGCCATGGTCGTGGACCGGTGATTCATCGCACGGCGCTGATCGATCCGACCGCCGACCTTGGCGCCGACGTTTCCGTCGGGCCGTACTGCGTCGTCGGACCGCGTGTCACCATTGGCGAGCGCTGCGCGCTCGCCGCGCACGCCGTCATCGAGCGCAACACGCGCGTCGGCGAGGGCGTGAAAATCGGCTACGGTACCATCATCGGCAACGACCCCCAGGACCTGAAGTACAAGGGCGAGGAAACCTGGGTGGAAATCGGGAGCGGTACGATCATCCGCGAATATTGCACGATCAATCGAGGCAGCACCGCCACCGGAAAGACGACCGTCGGGTCGCGATGCTTTCTCATGACGTACGTGCACATCGCGCACGATTGCGTCATCGGCAACGACGTCATCATCGCGAATTCGGTCCAGATGGCCGGACACGTCACCGTTGACGACCGGGCCATCATCAGCGGGCTCGTGCCGATCCACCAATTCGTGCGCATCGGTACGTACGCATTCGTCGGTGGCGGCTCGCGCGTGAACCAGGACGTGCCACCCTACACGAAGGCGGCGGGCAATCCCGTTCATCTGTACGGACTCAATTCGGTGGGACTGCAGCGCGCCGGCTTTGCCCCCGAGCTGAAGCTGGCGCTGAAGCGGGCCTACCGGCTGGTCTTCAATTCCGATTTGACGGTGAGCCAGGGCGTCGCGCGGGCGCGGGTCGAGCTGCCGCAGGTGCCCGAAGTCGAGTCGTTTCTGCGCTTCATCGAAGCGTCACAACGCGGAGTGATGGTGTGAAGCGCGCACCGCGTGACGTTCGCGTGGGCGTAATCGGCACTGGCGCGCTCGGATTCCATCACGCGCGACTCCTGAAACAGATCGCCGGAGCCGATCTCGTCGGTATCTACGACATCAATCCCGTCCGTGCCGCGCAAGTCGCCCAGGAGCTCGACACCGTCGCCTATCCATCACTCGATGCGCTGCTCGATCAGGTTGAAGCGGCCACGGTGGTGGTCCCGACGTCGGCGCACGTCGAGGTCGGGCTCGCCGTCCTCGAGCGAGGGTTGCCCGCGCTGGTCGAGAAGCCATTGGCCGATACCCTGCCGGGCGCCGAGCAGCTCGTACACGTGGCACACGAGCGGGAAGTGGTGTTGCAGGTGGGCCATGTGGAGCGGTTCAATCGCGCGGTCCGCGCCGCGGCGTCGTATCTCGACGAGCCGCGGTTTCTCCAGACCGAGCGCCTGGCGCCATTTCAGCCACGCGGCACGGACGTCGCCGTGATCCTCGATCTCATGATTCACGACCTCGATCTGGTGCTCGAACTGGTGCGCTCCGAGGTCGGTGAAGTGCGCGCGACCGGTGTGCCGATTCTGACGCCGCACGTCGACATCGCGAACGCGCGGGTCGAGTTCGCCAACGGCGCCTGCGCGATCATCACCGCCAGCCGCGTGTCGCGCGAGCGGACGCGCAAGCTGCGCATCTTCCAGCAGACGGGGTACTTCTCGCTCGACCTGGCGCAGGGCAACGGCCACTTCTATCGCTTGAAGTCGGGGTGGCAGGGATTTGGCGCGACCCGCATGGAAGAAATCGTCGAGCACGTGCGGCTCGAGGCGCCCGAGGCGGAGCCGTTGAAGCTCGAGTTGGAGAGCTTCCTCACGGCGGTCCGCGGTGACGGCGACGTCGTTGTCACCGGCGCGGCGGGGCTGCAGGCGCTGACGCTCGCGTATCGCGTCGCCGACGCGATCGACGCTTCGCCGCTCGCGTCCGCGAGGCCGTGAGCCTCCCCCCCGCCCGAACCCCCCGGATTTACATCTCGGCGGGTGAACCATCGGCGGACGCGCACGCCGCCGCCGTGGCGACCGCGCTGCGCCGCCGGCTGCCAGGCCTCGAGCTGGAGGCGCTGGGCGGGCCGTTGCTCGAGCGCGCCGGCGCGCGCGTGCTCGATCGGATGGAAGCCTTCTCGGTCGTCGGCTTCGTCGAGGCGCTCGCCAAGATTCCCGCACACTATCGATTGTTGTCTCGCGTCAAGAAGGCGTTTCAGGCGAAACGCTATGATCTCGTGATCCTCGTCGACTATCCGGGTTATCACCTTCGTGCCGCCGCTGCGGCCTCTGCCGCCGGCATTCCCGTGTTGTACTACATCGCGCCGCAGATGTGGGCGTGGGGAGCGAAGCGCGTCCGTCGTCTCGCGGCGGTGAATCAGCTCGCCGTGATTCTGCCGTTTGAAGAAGCGTTCTTCCGCGAGCGCGGCGTGACCGCGACGTTCGTGGGCCATCCGCTCAAGGACCGGCCGGCGCCGCCGTCGCGTGTCGACGCGCGGAAGGTGCTCGGACTCGATCCCGCGCGCCGCACCCTCGGACTGTTCCCCGGCAGCAGGGCACTCGAGGTGAAACGGCACTGGGCGATCTTTCGCGCAGCGGCGGCCAAAGTCGCCGCGGCGTGCCCCGACATCCAGATCGTGGTGGCCGGCACGTCCGGTGCCGATTATCCCGACCCCGGGGGGATCAAGGTCCACATGGGCGATCCGTTGCTCGTGTTCGCCGCGTCGGACGCTGGAATCTGCAAGTCGGGAACGACGACGCTCGAGGCCGCGATCGCCGACGTCCCGATGGTCATTACCTATCGCGTCCATCCGATTTCGTCGTTCATCGCGTTTCGCGTGCTGCGCGTGCCGTGGGTCGGTCTCGTGAATCTCGTGGCCGGTTATGAGGTCGCGCCCGAGCTGCTGCAGCGGCGGGCGACCGCGGACACGCTGGCCGACGGCGTTTTGCCGTTACTCGACGCCGACCATCCGGCGACGCGCCGCCAACGCGAGGGGCTCCGGATCGTCCGCGACCGACTCGGCGCGCCCGGCGCCGCGGATCGCGTCGCCGAGCTGGCCGCCGGGCTGATCAAGTGAAGCTGGGGTGGGCGGAGCCGGTCGCGGCGGCGATCGGACCCACGCTGATCAAGACTCTCGCGGCGACGTGGCGATTCCGGGAACGCGGCACGGAAAACTGGCGGCCACTCTGGGACGCCAAGCGGCCGTTCATCTTTGTGCTCTGGCATTCGCGGATTCTGCCACTCCTCGCGCTGCATAAGCGAGAAGCAGTGGTGGTGCTGATCAGTCGCCACCGGGACGGGGGATACCTCGCGGATCTCGCGGCGCAGTGGGGTTACCGCCCGGTGCGCGGCTCCACACAGCGAGGTGGCGAGGTTGGGTTGCTGGGGATCGTGCGGGCGCTGCAAGGGGGCGCGGTTGTCGCGATGACCCCGGACGGCCCGCGCGGTCCCGCCGAGCGGGTGCAACCGGGCGCCGTGGCAGCGGCGCAGCACGCCGGCGTCCCGATCGTTGCCGTCGGTGCGCGACCGTCGTCCGCTTGGTACCTCGGCTCGTGGGATCGGATGTGTATTCCCAAGCCATTGAGCGCGATCGACGTCGCCTACAGTCGCCCGATCGAAATCGGCGCGGGGAAGGACGGGCTGCGCCGCGGCATCGATGAGGTGTCGCGCGGTCTTCAGGAAGTGATGACGGCGTCGTGAGCGCTCATCGGTTCGCGCAATGGCTCTGGTGGAGTGGCTCCGCACCCGCGCGTGTCTCGCGTGGCGTGCTGCTGCCCTTCGCGATGGTCTACCGCACCTTCATGACGGCTCGCGCATCCGCCTACAAGCGGCGTTGGCTGCGGCGGCGCCCATTGCCGCTGCCGTCGGTTTCGATCGGGAACCTGGCGGTCGGGGGCGCTGGAAAGACGCCGGTCGCGGCGTGGACCGCTGCGTTCTTCGCGCGGCGGGGCTTGAAGCCGGGCATCCTGCTGCGCGGCTACCGCGGCGACGAGCAGGCCGTGCATCAGCGGTTGGTTCCCGGGGCCATCGTTGTCGCGGACGCCGACCGTGTGGCCGGCGCGGAGCGCGCCCGGAGGGCGGGAGCCCAGGTGCTGGTTTTGGACGACGCGTATCAACGGCTCGATGTCGCGCGCGACGTCAACATCGCGGTGGTGAGCACCGAAAGTGCGCCGCCGCGCGCGGTCGCATGGCCGCTTCCAGCGGGGCCCTGGCGCGAGGATTGGAGCGCGCTCGGTCGTGCGGACGTCATCATCGTGACGCGGCGGCGCGCGGCCATCGCCGAAGGTTTGCGACTCGCGGCCCGCATTGCGGCGCGGTGGCCGCAAGCTGTGGTGGGGTGCGTGCATCTCGCGCTCGACGGACTGGCGGGGCTCGATTCGGGCAAGCGCGTCGAGCTTAATTCCCTGGCGCGCAAGCGGGTGATCGTGGCCGCGGGGATCGCCGATCCTTCGAGCTTCGCCGCGCAGGTCCGCGCCGCGGGAGCCACGGTGCAACTTGTGGCGTATCAAGATCATCACGCCTACCCCGCGGGCGATGTCGCGTGGCTCGCGCAAGCCGGCAAAGACGCCGAT
Organism: Gemmatimonadetes bacterium 13_2_20CM_2_65_7; assembly: GCA_001915025.1. Classification (GTDB taxonomy): domain Bacteria; phylum Gemmatimonadota; class Gemmatimonadetes; order Gemmatimonadales; family GWC2-71-9; genus 20CM-2-65-7. The sequence continues at coordinate 385 of MNDR01000024.1, read as the reverse complement.
TATGTTGTAGTCACGGAAAAGGACGCGGTGAAGCTCCGGCGCCGCTGGCCGAAAGACGCGCCGGAGCCGTTGGTGGCGGGGCTGGCGGTGCGCTGGGAGTTGAACGGCGACGCGGTCGAGCGTGTCCTGGAGGGAGTGGTGAAGCGAGCCGTATGAGCGAACCTGCGATTATCCGACCTGACAAACAAACCTTCCTCGCCGAGGAAAATCCGTTCGAAGCGATGATGGAGCGCTTCGATCACGCGGCGAAGCTGCTCAATCTCGACCCCGGCCTGTACAAGGTTCTGCGCAATCCCGAAAAACAAATCATTGTCTCCGTGCCCATCCTCCGCGACAGCGGAGAGGTCGAGGTCTATACCGGCTACCGCGTGCTGTACAACACGTC
>MNDR01000055.1 GCA_001915025.1 Gemmatimonadetes bacterium 13_2_20CM_2_65_7 | reverse complement strand
CGGGTCAGCCAGACCCCGCTGATGGCAGAGAGTTGGCCCATGGGCACGATCAAGATCACGGCCAACGGCAGCGACCAGCTCTCGTACTGGGCGGCGAGGACGAGGAACGCGAGCAGTACGCACAGCGGGAAGACGAACACCGCGGTGTTGCCCGAGAGGATCTGCTGGTAGGTGAGATCGGTCCACTCGTACCCGATGCCGTTGGGGAGCGTCTCGCGGGCCAGGCGCTCCATGAGCGCGACTGCTTGGCCGGAGCTCACCCCGGGCGCGGGGCCGCCGTTGATGTCCGCCGCCGGGTAGGCGTTGTAGCGGAGGCCGCGGTCGGGCCCGTGCGACTCCTGCACGCGCAGCACCGAGCCCAGGGGAATCATCTCGCCCCGGGCGTTGGGGACCTTGAGCTGGGCGACATTCTCGGCCGTGGCCCGGAACGGCGCGTCCGCCTGCACGATCACCTGGTAGGTGCGGCCGAACCGGTTGAAATCGTTGACGTACTCGGATCCGAGGTAGATCTGCATGGTCTGGAAGAGATCGGTGAGCGAGATCCCCTCCTGTTTCACTTTCGTGCGGTCCACGTCGGCGTAGAGTTGCGGCACGTTGATCTGGTAGCTCGAGAAGAGCGCGCTGAGGCCCGGCGTCTGATACGCTCGCCCGAGCAGCGTTTGGCTCGCCTGAAAGAGCTCCGCTTCACCTAAACCGGCGCGATCCTCGAGCTCCAGTTTGAACCCGCCGATCGTGCCGAGCCCCTGGACGGGCGGGGGCGGGAACACGGCGACGAAGGCATCCTGAATCACCGCGAACTTTTGGTTGAGCGCCCCGGCGATGGCGAGGCCATACTCGTCCTTCGACCGCCGCTGATCGAACGGGGCGAGGGAGAGGAACACGATCCCGGCGTTCGGCGCGTTGACGAAGCCGTTGATCGACAAGCCGGGGAATTGCACCGCGTTCGTGACGCCGGGCTGCCGGAGGGCGATGTCGGCCATCCGCCGCACGACGGCTTCGGTGCGGTCGAGGGTGGCCGCGTCCGGGAGCTGGGCGAAGGCGACGAGCACTTGCTTGTCCTGGGTGGGCACGAAGCCGGACGGCACCTTCAAGAATCCGAGGACGGTGAGGCCGACGAGACCCGCGTACACCGCGAGCGCCAGCGCACTCCGCCGGATGATGCGAGCCACCGCGCCGCTGTAGCCAGCCGAGCCCCGGCCAAAGACGCGGTTGAACGGACGGAACAACCATCCCAGCAGGCGGTCCAAGAGCCGCGTTAGGCGGTCCGGCCGGGCCCCGCGCGGCCGGAGCAGGATGGCGCTCAAGGCCGGTGAGAGGGTGAGGGAGTTGAGCGCGGAAATCACCGTGGAAAAGGCGATCGTCAGCGCGAACTGCCGGTAGAACTGCCCCGTGAGGCCGCTCACAAACGCGACAGGGACGAAGACGGCGCTCAGCACGAGTGCGATGGCGATGATAGGCCTGCTGACCTCGTCCATCGCCTTGTGAGCGGCGTCGCGCGGCGATAGACCGGCCTCGATGCTGCGGGATCACCGACGCACGCCAGGTCTGGAGGAACAGCACCACAACAAGCACGACGAGCAGGATCGCCTCGAACAACGTCTTCACGACTTCGCGAATGCCGTCGCGCACGTTGATCGTGGGGTCGTAGACGACCCGGTGCTCGACGCCATCGGGGAAGTTCTTTTGCAGCTCCGCCATCGTGGCGCGCACCGCACTCGAGAGCTGGAGGGCGTTAGAGCCCGGCGCCTGGAAGATCGCGATCGCGACAGCCTCTTTGTTGTCGAGCATCGAGCGGAGCGCGTAGTCGCCCGCCGCGAGCTCGATCCGGGCCACGTCCCGGAGGCGAGTGACTTCGCCGTCGGCCCCCGCCTTGACGATGACGTCGCCGAACTCCCGCTCGTCGAGGAGGCGGCCGCGGGCGTTGATGCTCAGTTGGTAGGCTACCCGCTCGGGCATCGGCGGGCCGCCAACTACGCCGGCCGCGACCTGCACGTTCTGTTCCCGGATGGCGCGCACCACGTCGCCCGCCGAGAGGCCGCGGGCCGCGACCTTCGACGGATCGAGCCAAACGCGCATCGCGTAGTCGCCGGCTCCAAACATGAGCACTTGGCCGACCCCCGGGATCCGCGCGAGCACGTCCTTCACCTGCAGCAGGGCGTAGTTGCGCAGGTAGACCATGTCGTAGCGGTTGTCGGGCGAGACGAGATGGATCACCAAGCTGAGGTCGGTGGCGCTCTTGACCGTGGTCACGCCGAGCTGCCGCACCTCCTCGGGGAGCCGCGGAAGGGCCTGGCTCACACGATTCTGCACCTGCACCTGGGCGAGGTCGACGTCGGTGCCGACGCGAAAGGTCACGGTGAGGGTGAGGACGCCGTCCGCCGTGCCCTGGGACGACATGTACAGCATGTTTTCGACGCCGTTGACCTGCTCCTCGAGCGGCGTCGCCACGGCCTCGGCGAGCACGCGGGGGTTGGCGCCGGGATAGACCGCTCGCACCACGATCGACGGCGGCACGACCTCGGGATACTCGCTCACGGGCAGTGCGAAGATGGCGATCGTGCCGGCGATGAAGATCACAACGGACAGGACGGCCGCAAAGATCGGTCGGTCGATGAAGAACCGGGAGAAGCGCATTAGTGGGCCTTCGCGAGAAGGGCGGTGTCAGCTGCCATCGGCGCCGCGATCGGCGTCACCTTCACCCCAGGCCGGACGCGTTGCAGACCGTTGATTACGATGTTGTCACCGGCCTTCACGCCTGTGGCCACGACGCGCAGACCTTGCACGAGCGGACCGAGCTGGACCGGGCGGTAGGCCAGGGTGCTGTCCGGGTTCAAGACGAGGACGAATTTCTTGTCCTGATCCGTGCCGATTGCTCCATCGAGGATGAGCGGGGCCCGGTAGTGACCGCTGCCCGCGAGCTTGAGCCGCGCGAAGAGGCCCGGGGTGAAGAGCCGCTCCTTGTTGGGGAAGACCGCGCGGAGGCGGATCGTGCCGGTCTCCGGGTTGAGGCGGTTGTCCACGAAGTCGAGGTATCCCTTGTGCGGGAACCCCTGCTCGTTCGCGAGCCCGAGGTAGACCGGCTCGCGCCCGGCGCGCGCGTCGGCGCGGGCGAACGCCGCGTACTTGAGGTACGTCTGCTCGTCACCGTCGACGTACGCGTAGATCGGGTCGACCGAGACGACGGTGGTGAGGAGGGTCGCACTGGGTGGCCCCTCCTGCACGAGGTTGCCCACCGTCACGGCGGCGCGGCTCACCCGGCCGGCGATCGGCGAGCGGACCTCGGTCCACTCGAGATTCAGGCGCGCGGTCGCGAGCGCGGCCTCGGCGACGCGAACCGCGGCGGCACCTTCGGCCTCGGCGGTTACGCGGGTGTCGAACTCCTCGCGAGAGATCGCCCGCGCCTCGACCAAGCGTTGGGCTCGCGACACATCCCGGGCCGCGAGGGCGGCGGTGGTGCGGGTCCGCTCGAGCTCGGCCTCGGCGCGCGCCAGATCCGCGGCGTAGGGCCGGGGATCGATCTCGAACAGGACTTCGCCCCGGCGCACCTCGGTCCCTTCGGTGAACGCCACCCGGGTGATGTAGCCTGAGACTCGGGGCCGAATCTCCACGGCGTCCACCGCCTCGAGCCGGCCGGTGAACTCGTCCCAATCTGTCACGTCATGCTCCGCTACCGCCGCCACTGTCACAGTGGGCGGTGGCGGAGGTGCTGGGGGCTTGCCCCCGCAGCCGACGAGAGCGCCACCAAGGAGCGTTCCTACTGCTGCCAGCCACCGAGTCGACATGGATTCCTCCGCAGGGTCAAAGCCGTGCCCACGCAATTAATTCATTCATGAACGATCTCCAGCGCGCGCCGTCGCGCGCCGAATACGAACCTCATGGACTCCCAACGCTCCCGTCTGTCTGTGCCTCAGGCGATTTTTTCGAGATGGCTGAGGCCCAGGGCCTCGACCACTTTTGCCTGGACAGGCGCGATGTCCTCATTGGCCTTGTCGGAACCAAACGCCGGCGCGCCAACGACGGTGCGGGTAGCGCGGCTGCCCTTGGACTGACCCACGAGCTTGGCGATGGCCTCCGCGACATCGTGCGGATTCGGGGCGTCCTTGCCCTCGAACCTCGACATGAAGCTCTTGAACATGGCGTCGGGGATCTGGCCGACCTCGCCATACGACTTCGTCACTTCGGTGCCGGCGGGCGTCTGAATGCTGGCGAAAAAGTTGGTCGGGTAACCGCTCGGCTGCACCTCAACGACTTCGACGCCGAGTTGCGAGACTTCGTACCGGAAGCTGTCGGTCAGCGCTTCGACGGCAAACTTGCTCGCGCCATAGATGCCGAGGAAGGGGAACGTCACGCGGCCCAGGACCGAACCGATGTTGATGATCAGGCCATCACGCTTCTGGCGCATGGACGGGAGCACGGCGCGGGTGACGCGAAGCAGCCCGATGACATTCGTATCGAAGATGACCTTCGCCTGCTCCGCGGTGAAGGCTTCGGTTACGCCGACCGACGCGATGCCGGCGTTGTTGACCAGCACATCGATCTTGCCGGCCTCCGCCAGCACTTTGTTGACGCCCGCTTCGACAGACGCGTCGTCGCTCACGTCCAATTCCACGGTCTTGATGCCCAACTTCCGAAGGGCCTCGGCGGCCTCTCGATTCTTGCCCTGCGCATTGCGCATCGAGGCGTACACAGTGTGGCCAGCGCGGAACAGGGTTTCCGCTGTGTCACGGCCAAAGCCGCTGCTAGCGCCGGTGATCAGGATTGTTTTGGACATACTCGGTCTCCTTGAGGTGTAGATCTCACGCATCCGATGCTCGGGTTGATGGTGTTGTCGCCGGTCACGAGTGCAATCTTGACGTCGACCTCGCGATAGGCCAGGTGCCGGAGTCGCTCGAGCGCAGCCACATGGCCGGCCTGCGGGCTTCCGGGTAGCACGCCATAGCACCCTTCCACGATCTGGAGCAGGCGGTCCATCGCCCCGTTCGCGGGCGTCAGGCGCGAAGCAATGTGGAGAAAGTGCAGGTTGGTCCGGTCGTTGATGATCGCCGCACTAACCGCGATCCCGACCGCCCCGCCGAGGTTGCGCATCATGTTGAACAAGCCGCTGGCATACTTCAGCCGCTCAGCCGGCAGCGCGCCAAGGCCGAGATTGATGGCCGGTGCCACTGCGAAGACCTGAGGGAAGCCGCGCAGGAGCTGCGGCATCAGGAACTGCGCCGTACCCCAGTCGTGGGTGATAGAGCTGTAGCTCCACATCGCCAGCCCGAAGCAGGCCAACCCGAACATCATCAGCCAGCGTCCGTCGAAGCGACGCGCGAGCGCGATATAGACCGGTGTCCCGATGAGCGACGCGGCGCCGGTCGAGAAGATCGCGGTACCGGTCTGCCAGGCACTGAACCCACGCACATAGCCCAGAAACAGCGGCGTCAGGTAAATCGTGGTGAAGATCCCGATGCCGGTAACAAAGGACAGCAAGCACCCGAGCGCAAAGTTGCCATTGCGAAGCGCGCGCAGGTCGAGCACCGGCTTCCGGTAAGTGAGACTCCGGGCGACGAAGAGGACGAGCGCGATGGTTGCGATCCAGGCGCAGGCGCGGATGGTGGCATCGTCAAACCAGTTCCACCTGGAGCCCTCCTCGAGCACGTACTCCAGCATCCCCAGCCCGAGGGCCATGAGGGCCATGCCGAGATAGTCGGCGTCGCGCAGCAGTGAGAGATCGGGCTTGTCGATCTTGACCAGCAGGGGGATCAGGACCGTGATGGCAAGGCCGGGCACGAGGTTGATGTAGAACAGCCAGTGCCAGCTGAGCGTGTCGGTGATCCAGCCGCCGATCACCGGCCCAAGCGTGGGCGCCATGGACGCGATGGTGCCGATGACGGCTGCCGAGTAAACGCGGCGCGAACCCTGGAAGTAGAAGAAGGAGGAGGTGAAGACGGTCGGGATCATCGACGCGCCGAGCAGACCTTGCAGCGCGCGGAAGAGAATCATGCTGTGGATGTCCCACGCGACACCGCACAGCATGCTGGAGAGGGTGAAGCCGGCGGCGGAGATGGTGAACAGCCAGCGGGTCGAGAGCACCCGCGTCAGCCAGCCCGAGAGCGGGATCATGATGATCTCAGCGATCAGGTAGGCGGTTTGCACCCAGCTGATCTCGTCCTGTGCCGCTGACAGGCCGCCGCCGATCTCCTGCAGCGACGACGCGACGATCTGGATATCCAGCAAGGCGATGAACATCCCGGCGCACATCACCACGAACGGCAGCAACGAAGGCTGCTTCGGCGCGGCGTCGGTCATCGAACCCGCGGATCCAACCCGGTGTCAACGCTCGCTGTGACGGACAGGCCGGGGCGCAGCATCTCGACACCCGCGTCCCGCGGGTCCAGCTCGATGCGTACCGGCACACGCTGGACGATCCTGGTGAAGTTGCCCGTCGCGTTCTCGGGAGGAATGACGCTGAACACCGCCCCGGTGCCGTGGGCAAGGCTCAAGACGCGGCCATGGAACGGCTGGTGTGGCAGGACCTCAGTGCGTAGGGTCGCCATCTGGCCCGGCCTTATGCGGGCAAGCTGATCTTCCTTGAAGTTGGCGTCGACCCACAGGCCGGCAGCGGGAATGACCGACACCATATACGCACCCTGCTTGACATATGCCCCAACCTGCGCGGCGCGGTTGCTGACATAGCCGTCGATAGGTGAGCGAATCTCGGTGTAGCCGACGTCGAGCTGTGCCGTCTGCAGGTCGGACCGCGCCTGCGCCTCCGCGGCTCGTGCCGCGGCGATCTGCGCCTCCAGTACTTTGAGCTGCTGGCGAGCCGACTCGAGGGCGGCGCCCGACGAGCTCACGGCGGCCCGGGCCTCCTGATCCAGCGTGGACGACCGTTGCGCTTCCTGCCTGGAAACGGCGTTCGTCCGCGCCAGGTCGCGGTAGCGCTCGGCGTCCTGCGCCGTGAAGCTTGCGCGCGCCTCCTTGGCGGCACGATCGGCCTCGTACTGTCGGATAATGGATTGCTGCAGAGTGTAGCGCGCGCGGAGGCCCTCCACTTCCGTCGCGCGGGCAGCGACGACTGCAGCCGCATGGTCGAGCGCGGTCTGGAAGTCTCGTGGATCCAGCCGGACGAGCACCTGGCCCTTATGGACGTGCTCATTGTCCGCGGCCAGGACTTGAGCGACGAAGCCGCTCACATGCGGGGCGATCGCGGTCACGTTGCCGCCGATGTATGCGTCGTCCGTCGTCTCGATGTAGCGTCCCACGGCCCACCAGTGCCGGCCAGCCCAGGCGCCGCCGGAAAGGATCGCCAGCACGGCGACGACGAGTCCCAGGCGCAGCAGGCGACGGCTCGGCAGGTCAGGCGCAGGACCGGTAACAGATCCGTCCAGGGCGCCGATGACCACGGATTCAACGTGTTCGTGATTGAGGCGGCGAGCTGGTCGAAGGCCAGGCCCGTTTCCCCAGATCTTGAACCTCATCCGAACCTCCTTAGTGCGGGGACCCGAAGCTCCTCACCGCCCTCCGCAGGGTCAAAGCCGTGCCCGCGCAATTAATTCATGCATGTACAATCTCCGGCGCGACACAGTTCCTCGCCGGCCGGGCGCTGGGACGTCGGCCGTCGCTCAGTAGTCGCACCCGGCCGCTGGAAATCGACGGGTTCGCATCGCTCCGCCCTTATCTCGCTGTTCGAACCGAACCCGGGCACCGAACGGCTAGCTCCGAAAGAATTCCACGGCATGTGCCGACGCATAGATGCGACAAGAGTGAAGGCGATTCCATTGCACGATGGTATCGTATTCGAAGCGCTAATCGTTTGACTCTTTCGATTCATCGACCAAGTAGATGACTCCCGCCATACCCAGCACCTCGTGCCGGGCGCACACGTAGACGTGCTTGCCCGCCACGAACCGCTGATCGATGACGATGTTGTACGTCTTCCCCTTGGTCGATCATCCTCACGATCACCGCGCGCGGCGGCCGCGCCAGCCGTCTGAGCGGTCGCGGTCGCGGCCGATACCGCGCACCGGAGCAGCGCGAAGTGGCGCGCCGCTGCGCGCACGATTACGAGCATCGTGGATTCCAAACGCTCCCGTCTGCCTGTGAAAGAGTGGTAGAAGGTAGAATCTCGAGTATCCCTGAGCCGTTCATGTCAACAAACCGGCCGTCGACATGCACCTCAGACTCTGCAAGGCCGCCCTCGGTGACCGCCCCGGAGAGATGCATCATCCCAGTCTTCCAGTTGACCGTACCATAGAGTTCGGCGACCAGGGCGGCATCGCCGCCGGCCGTTAGCGTCCAGCGCGTCCGCACTTTCCAGACCGGATTCGCGGCTTCCACCGGGCTCCCCAACAGCTTGAGCGTCATGACCAGGTCGCCCGAGAGCGCTCCTCCCACCCGGCCGGTCCACAGGTCACTCTCGTGGTCCGTCTGGCTGACCCCGGCGAATTCGTGAGTGAAGTTGAGCGCCAGCATGCTGGCCTGTGCCGCGCACGCCGTGACCGACTGTGCGCGGGCGGCCGGCGCGACCGCCAGAGCGCCTCCGCCGATCAGAGCAGCCAGCAGAATCGCGCGGGGCGACATGTGAAGGGTCTCGAACATCGCTATACCCTTTCTTGGGCTCATGCCTGTTACGGCGCGTAGGTGCGCCAGGCGTGGCATCTCTCGTTCTCGTCGAAGAAGACTCGAAGGCTCAGTGCATCTACTAGCGTTAAGCTTGGCCACGAGACGGCTTCCCATTCGGCTGCCGCCGCATTATAATTGCGATCGCAATGAATAGTGCCGGGTTGACCAGCGTAACCGTGCCGCGCCGAGGAAGGTTCCCAGGGGTGCTGCGATGAAGGTCACCAAGGAAAAGGCGGCCCAGAATCGGGCGACGCTCGTTCAGGCGGCGGGCCGCCTGTTTCGCGAGCGGGGCATTGACGGCGTGGGGGTGGCGGAGATCTGCCAGGCCGCGGGCCTCACCCATGGAGCGCTCTACGCCCAGTTCCCTTCCAAGGAGGCGCTGGCGGCTGAAGCGCTGGCGGCTGGACTGGACCGGAGCTACGCCTACATGACCGCCGGCAAGGATGAACAGCCCCCGGGGCTGACCGAGTATCTCGACCTCTACTTGTCACGCCGGCTGCGTGACAATCTCGCGGGCGGCTGCCCCATGGCGGCATCGGCAAGCGAGATCGCGCGGCAGGACGAGTCCATCAGTGCCCGTTTCAGCGAGGGGTTCGAACGCACGGTCGAGACAATTCAGGAGGCGCTGGGGCCGAGCGAATCGAGCGCCACCGCACGCCAACGAGCCCTGGCGATCGTGGCTGCAATGATCGGCGGCATAGCCGTGTCTCGAGCCGTGCTGAAGGTCCACCCCCGGCTGGGTGATCAGATCCTGAAGGCGGTTCGCGAGGTCCTCGGGGAGGTTGGGGGAGAACGGGCGATGCCAGCGCGGCGGCCAGCTCGGCCTCGTCAATGATGTTGTCGCCAGCGCGTCCACGGACTCGGGCGGGCCGGCGTGACGTCATCGCGTTGATGGATGCTCTCAAGATCGAGAAGGCCATGCTCGATGGTTTTGATTCGGGACGTCGAGAGCGAGTGCCGCTTGCTGACCATCGCGTAAATTATCATTTGAGAGAAATGATTCCCCTGACGGGGACGGCGTCCGTTATGGGGAGCCCGTGACGGCCACGCATTCGCTCGTGTCGGTGGTCGATGACGACGAGTCAGTGCGGGAATCGCTCCCCGACCTGCTCAGGGAGTTTGGCTTTGCGTCGCAAGCGTTTTCGTCAGCGGAGGAGTTCCTCGCGTCGGACAGCGTCGACAAGACCAAGTGCCTGATCCTGGACATCGCCATGCCGGGCATGACGGGGCCCGACCTCCAACGGGAATTGACCCGTCGCCGGCAGGAGATCCCGATCGTCTTCATCACCGCGGACGCAGATGAGACCATACGCACCCGCGCGCTCGAGCAGGGCGCCGTGGAGTGCCTGTTCAAACCATTCAGCGACACGGCCCTGCTAGAGGCGGTCAATGCCGCACTGCGAGTGAGCTGAGCAGTCTTCCACGCTCTCCCCCGGGATGAACATGAGGTCAACGAGCGCGCCGACGCCCCAAGCCGTACCGATCGTCTTCGTGGTCGAGGACGACGTCTCAGTGCGCGAATCGCTGCAATTGCTGAGCCGTTGCGCAAGCTGGCAGGCCGAGACATTCGCGTCCGCGCGGGAGTTCCTGTCTCGCCCGCGAGCCCTGGCGCCGAGCTGCCTCGTGCTCGACGTGGGCCTTCCTGACCTCAGTGGTCTCGATCTGCAAAAGATCGTGGCGTGGTGAGCTGGGCATCAGCCTCGCGGGGCCCTGGAACTGGTGGCCCGGTGTCCGAGCGGGCCGGTCGCAACGGCCGCGCGACACCGTCAGCGAGAGTCAGCAGAGGGCGGACAATCCGGCTTACGGAACCGGGACTTGCAGAAATGGGTTCTTGCATCGGCGGCCTTACGGAAACCCCGAGTCCAAGTACGGAGAGATCAGGTGAAAGGCGTCCATCGGGTCGCGATCCTCGGCGGCATGCGC
>MNDR01000029.1 GCA_001915025.1 Gemmatimonadetes bacterium 13_2_20CM_2_65_7 | reverse complement strand
CCCCGACGACGACGCCGCGCGCGATCGACGTGCGCAGCGGGATCTTCTCGTTGGCGTACAGGAGCGACAGCATCGGTTGCTCGTCCATCTCGAGCGGCGCGTTGATGCCGACGAAGTGAATCCCCTCCATCAGGCTGCTGAGCCGTGGCGCTTGTCGGACCGCGGAGCCCACCAGGACGACGTAGCCGCCAGGTCCGGAGAGCTGGAGCAGCGCCTGGAGATTGGTCGCGTCGGCGGACGGCAAGGGCGAGGGCGGCACGTACGCCGGGCGTGGGCCCGACGATTCTTTCGACACCCGCTCTCTGCTGCGGCGGAAGTTCACAATGCCGCGCGCGATGGGATACTCCTTATGACACACGGGGCAGCCGACGAGCCCCGAGCGCACCATACGGTCCCGCACTTCGCCGGTCGAGAGCACCAGCATTTCCTCGCGGTGCGCCTCGGGGCAACGCAACATCTCCGTCAACTCGATATGCATGACAAGCCGTGCGTCGTGCGTCGTGCGTCGTACGTCGTGTGGTTACCCTCTCGGCGAATAGATCGTCGGCAGCAGCCGAATCTCCGTGACTGCGATGTGCTCCGGCTGCGTGACGGCATAGACCACCGCGGCCGCGACGTCCTCGGCGCGCAGCATGTTCTTGCGCTTCGTGAATCCCGGCTTCGAGTCGGGATCGACCGCATCCCAGATGTCCGTATCCACAGGCCCGGGCGAAACAAGCGTGGTACGGACGCCCGTCTTCGCCGTCTCCTGCCGGATCACCTCATGCATCCCCCGCAGCCCAAACTTGGTCGCGGCGTACGCGGTGGACCCGGAGAAGCCGATGTAATCGGAGATCGAGCCGATGGTGACGAGATGCCCGCTGCCGCGCGCCACCATTTTGGGCACGATGGCGCGCGCCACCAGAAATGGCGCGGTGAGGTTGGTCGCAAGCGCGGCGGTAAAATCGGCGTAGGTAGTCTCCGCCAGCGATTTGATGAAAAAGATACCGGCGTTGTTGACGACGACGTCGGGCACACCGAGCTCTCTGATGACCCGATCGACCGCGCGATCGACGTCGGCTGGTTTCGTGACGTCGCACGGGATGTCGGTGCGCCGTTCCGCCGATTCGTCCTTGAGCGTCCGCGCGAGACGCACCACATGCATTCCCGAGGGGAGGGCCCGCAGGGCCTCGGCGACCGCGAGCCCAATGCCTCGCGACGCGCCCGTCACGAGCGCGATGCTCACGCCAGCCAGTTGCCGCCGTGCACGAGCCTCAAGAATTCGTCGCGCGTCTTGGCGTCGTCGCGGAAGGCGCCGCGCAACGCGCTGGTGACGGTCTTGGAATTCTGCTTCTCCACGCCGCGCATCATCATGCACAGGTGATACGCCTCGATCACGACGCCCACGCCGAGCGGCTTGAGCACCCGGCACAGCGCCTCGGCGACCTGATCGGTGAGCCGCTCCTGCACCTGCAGCCGGCGCGCAAACACTTCGACCACGCGCGGAATCTTGGACAGCCCGACGATCCTGCCGTTCGGCAGATAGGCGACGTGTGCCTTGCCGAAGAAGGGCAGCATGTGGTGCTCGCACATCGAGTAGATCTCGATGTCGCGCACGCAGATCATGCTCTCGTGCTTCTCCTCGAACACGGCATCACCGACGACCTCCTCGACGTCGAGCCCATACCCGCGCGTCAGCCACTTGAGGGACGCTTCGACGCGCGCGGGCGTCTGCCGTAATCCCTCACGGCTGGGATCTTCGCCGAGCTGCTCGAGCATCTCGTGAACGAGGGTCTGGAACGGTATCCGGTCAATAGCGATGTCTCGTGCCATGGCTCACTTTCCGTCGTAGTCGACGTAGTTGCGTTCGGTCTCCCAGAGGCGGATATGCGCTAACCGTGCCGGCGCGACGGCGGGCGCGAGCACGCGCCAGGAGACCACCGCGATGTTCTCGGCCGTCGGGCTCAATTCGCGAAACCACGGCACGTCGAGATTCAGGTTCTTGTGGTCCAGATGCCGCACCAGGCACTCGGTCACGATCAGCTTGAGTTTCGCGATATCGAGGACGAATCCCGTCTCCGGATCGATCTCGCCTTCGACAGACACATCGAGGTTATAGTTATGCCCGTGAAAGTTCGGGCTGTTACACAAACCGAAGACGCGCTCGTTCTCCGCCTCACTCCAGCGCGGGTTATGGAGCCGGTGGGCGGCGTTGAAATGTACGCGACGTGTTACCACGCAACGCGGCATTCCTAAAGCTAGTCGGCTCCGCGGCCGGTGCGCTGTGGACGTTCCCCAGCATACTCCTATCCGCGTTCCTCGTCGCCTGGGGCGCGGAGGCGGCGCAATTCCTCATCTCGCAGGGGTTAGCACTCGCCATCCTGGCGTGGCTCCAGACACTGCCCGAGTTCGCGATCGAAGCCGTCATCGCGTGGGAAGCGGGACGCAATCCTGAGCGAGCGCACCTCGCGATCGCCAATCTGACCGGCGCGATTCGGCTGCTGCTCGGCCTCGGCTGGCCGATGATCTATTTCGTTTTCGCATTCGCGAGTCGCCGCCGCGGCGGCCAACGACTCCCGCGCATCAAGCTCGAGCCGGAGCATTCGATAGAGGTGATGGGACTCGTCCCGCCCCTGCTGTACTTCATCGTGGTGCTCTGGCGGCAGCGCATCGGCGCTATCGATGCTGTGGTGCTGATCGGGTTGTATGTCGTCTACCTGTGGATTTTGATGCGCAACCCGCCTCGCGAAGCGGAGTCGCTCGCCGAGGCGCCGGCCGTGTCGCGGTGGGCATACCGTCAGCCCGGCTGGAGACAGAAGGCGGCGATCGGCGGATTGTTCGCCGTGGGCGGCGGGCTGCTGTATGTCACCGCTCATCCCTTCCTCGAGTCGATGATCGCGGTCGCCGCGACACTGGGCATCAGCCAGTTCTTCCTGGTGCAATGGGTCGCGCCGTTTCTGTCCGAGTTTCCGGAGTTTGTGTCGACGTTCGGGTGGGCGCGCCGCGTCACACACGCGCCGATGGCGCTCATGAACATCGTCTCCAGCAACATCAATCAGTGGACCATCCTCGCCGCGATGATTCCGTTGCTGTACGGGTTCTCGCATATGCGGTACTACGGTGTCTGGTCGGATTTCACGTTCGACATCGCACAGCGGAACGAGCTGGCCCTTACGCTGCTGCAGACGATGCTGGGGGTGCTGCTGCTCGCGAACATGGAGTTCGACTGGATGGAAGCCACCGCCCTGTTCGTGCTGTGGGTCGTGCAGTTCACGCTGCCGCACTTGCGCGCGGAGGTGATGGTCGCCTACGGCATCTGGGCCGTGGTGCTGGTAATCGGATTTGTGGTCAGAGGGCAGGCGCTGCGCGCGCCCAAACAGTTCTGGGCAACGGTCACCAAAAGACGATCGGCCGGGACTGCATAACGCAGGCCGGCCGACCGATTACGACAGGAACGGAGAGGATTATTGAAGCCCGAAAGTAATGACTGGTCCCTCACCACGAATTCTGTCTTCCCCAATCGAGGGGGCGTGACATGGGCCGCAGTATCTGGGTCCACTATCGAGCATGTTGGCTCAATAATTTGACTCCCCGCTCCTGCGTACTAGAATACGTTCGGTCCCTCAAAGGTCAATCACCCTGAATCTCACATCGCTCGCCGCTGTCGTGATGCTGTTGATTTGGATCGTGCTCGTCTTTGTAGTGCAGGTGCCGAGCGGCGCTGTTCATCTTCTCTATGCGGGAGCGGTGATTCTGTTCGCGCGCCGTGTCCTCGCCGGCGCGCCGCGCTTCATCTCCTAGATCTCCCAGTTCGAGAAGAGGATGCCGTGCGCCGCGTGGCGCTCGGGGTAGCCCTCGTAGGTCATCCGCAAGTCCGTCCAGCGCACGCGGTAGCCGCGGGCGACCAACCGCCGAAACGCTTCGTCGTAGCGGCTCTGACAACGAACCGCGATACGGCGGATACCCGCTTTCGCGGCTGCCGCCTCGACGGCGGCAATCGCGGCATCGAATGCGGCATCGTCGCGCGCGGCCAGTTTCAAAACCCGAACTTCATCGCGCGTGCGACTGTCGGCGAGCGGCGCGGAGTGCCAGACCGCCAGTGCTTCGACCCCATCATCGCCTTCCACTAACGAAGTATCCCCGAGGCCCAGCTCGGCGGTCAGGAGGATTTCGCGGGAGAAGTCGATGCCCCCGACGAGCTCGTCTACGAGACGCCGGCCCGACTCCATCGCTGCTTCTTTGTCGGCAGCGCCGCGGTGGGAGAGCAGGACGGGCGTCGGGTGGCCACGAGTCGCGATCTCGTTGGTCAGCGTGACGGTGAGAAACCCGGGCCCAAACCCCAGTCGCGCGTAAAAGCCGATGTTCTCCGGCGTGCGCGGCATCGTCTCGAGACCCAGCGTCGTTACGCCACGATCGATCAGCCAGTCGGCGGCCGTCCGTACGATCGTCTTGCCGACGCCGGTGCCCTGGCGATCCGGACGCACTGCCAGAGGGCCCATCCATCCTTCGACGCCGGCCTGATGCGCGACGTTGAACGCCGCGATGTCGTCGTGCTCGTCGCGCCAGGTCATCGCTCCTTCACCGGCATCGAGCAGCGCGTACCGCCAGACGAGCGGATTGAGCTGCGGGACGCGAACGCCGATCAGCCCGTCGCGGCGGTAGCGGTCGGTGAAGGCTTCCGCGAAGACGCGGTTCAGCCCCTCGATGTCGCGCTCGGTGGCGCGCTCCGGCCCGGTTATCCGGGTGTCAGGCAGCCACGCTCGCATCGGGCGGTCCCAAAGTAGCGGTGTCATCACGCACGACGCTGGCGCCGGTCGTGGCGTCGTAGGAAACGCGGATCACCCGGTCCAATCCGTCACGCACCTGCTCGATGTGCGTGATGAGGATGACCTGCGGGAACCGGTCGCCGAGGCGACGCAGCAGGGCAAGAACGTGTTGGCGGCGCGATTCGTCGAGCGAGCCGAAGATCTCGTCGAGCACGAGCAGCGACAGCGGCTGACCCGCGCGCTCCGCGATCATCTGCGAGATCGCGAGACGCAGCACGAGATTCGCGATGTCCTCTTCGCCGCCCGAGATCACCGGCTTCGGCACTCCCTCGTCGAGCACGACCACCCGATAATCCTCATCGAGGTCGACTTCGTCATAACGGCCGTCGGTAAGATCGGCCAGGAATCCGGATGCCAGCGCGCCAATTTCCGGGCGCATGGCGGCGTTGAGGTCGGCGCGCAAGTCGGAGAACGCGCGATCCAGCTCGTTGTGCAGCCGCAGCGCGACCTTGCGCTCGGCGATGGTGCGCTCGCGGGCCGCTCGCTCCGCCGCGCGCCGCTCGGTCTCGCGCACCGCGCCCTCAGCGGCCACCAACTCGCCGCGCGTCTCCGCGACCGCCAGCTCGGCCGCGCGCAACGCGTGGGCGGCGCGATCGTGGCGCTCGCGAGCCGCCGCAAACTTCGGCTCTGAGAAGCCTTCCGCTTTGACGGCGTCGCCAAGTTGTCTCACCTGCTCCTCCCGCGTCGACAGCCCCTTCTCCGCCAGCTCGGCTTCGCCGACGAGCGCCTCTGCGCGATCGGCTCGCGCCTTCAGCGTCGCCGCCGCCAATGCCACCGGCTCGAGCTTCGCGAGCTCGGTGCGAACGGCGTCGTGCCGCTCTGCATTGTACCCGCTGTCCCGCGCGGCGACACGCCGCTCGATTTCCTGCGTGCGTTTGGCAAGACCGGCCCGTTCTTTCTGAAGCCGGGCACGCTCGCCCGCCTGCGCGCGCAGCGTGCCTTCGCGTTCACTCGCCTGCCGCGCCTGGTCACGGAGCGCATCGCGTGCGGCCTCGGACTGCGTAACGGCCGGAGGGGCGTCCGCCAGTTGCTCGAGGCGCTGCCGGAAGTACGTACCATCGTCGACGATCGCCTGGAGTTGGCGATCGAGCAGGCCGAGCACCACGGGATGCTCGGTACCGAGCGGCCGGCGGCAGGTCGGACATTCGCCCTCGGGGCCAAGCCGCTGAATCTTGTCGCGCTGGTCCTTCACCTCATCGTATTGCTTCAGCAGCTCGGTGCGCCGGGTGCCGGCATACTCTTTCTCCCGTACCCAGGCGGCTTGTTGTTCCCCAGCGACTTTGTCGGCCGCTTCGAGCTGCTCGACCAGGGCTTGCGCTTCCTTCGTCGCCCGGCTCAGCGCGTCTTCCACTTCGGCAAGCTCTTCGATGTGGCGATCCAGCACGTGGAGATTGCGCGTGAGCTCGGTGAGCTTCGCCTGCTCCTCGCGCCGTGCGGCGTCCTCCCGGTGCAGCCGATCGAGCTCCACCAGCTCGGCCTTGAGCTTCGAGATCGGCGCGACCTCGGCGTCGAGCTTGCGCAGCTCCTCCCGCGCCGCCAGTGCCTCGGCGAGCTCCTTGTCCAGCCGCTGGAATTCCTGCCGCGCGACGAGCACGCCCTGCTCGGCGACGCGGAGGTCGCCATGCAGCGAGAGCGTCCGCTCGCGTCGCTCGACCCATTGCTGCCAGCGCGGCTCTTCCTCGGCAAGCCCCTGCTGCGCTGTCGTCCGGTCCGCGGCGGCTGCCGTCGCGGCCTTGCGGGCGTCCGTCAGGCGCGCATCCGCGGCTTTGCGCTCCTGCTCCAGCTCCGCCTGCGGCGGCAATCCCGTCTCGAGTCCATCGACTTCGTGTCCGAGGGCATTCCGGCGCTCGCGAATTCGCTCCTGGGCGATCGTGAGCTGTTCGTGACGGAGCACGCGGGAGAGAAATGCCGCCCGCTCCGGGCGTGTCGCATCCGCGAGCACGGCGAGTTCTTTCTGTCCGGTGAAGTACGTGTTGAAGAACTCGGCGTGCGTCATGCCCAGCACGCGCTGCAGGCGCGCCGTCACTTCTTTCAGCGAGTTGGCGACAACGGCGCCGTCTTGATACAGCTCGGCGTTATTGAGCCCGCGCACGACGCGATAGGCGTGGGTGCCGAGGCTGAATTCCAATTCGACCAGGACTTGGGCGCGCGCTTTCGCGCGGAGGTTGCGGATCGAGTCCTTGTCGCCGCGCGCCGCGACGTTGCCGTAAATCGCCCAGGCGATCGCCTCGAGCAGTGAGGTCTTGCCGGAGCCGTTGGGGCCGATGATGCCGGTCAGCCCATCGCCAAAGACAATCTCGGTCTCGGCGTGCTGGCGGAAGTTGACGAGCCGCAGCCGATGCAATTTCACGGCGATTCCTCGCGCGCCACCGACTCCAGGTAATCGACCCCGAGTTTCACGAACGACTCGCGGTTCAGCTCGGCGTCCAGCGGCCGGCGGCCGAGGAAGTCGCGAACCGTCTCGGTGAGGGTTTGGCGACGCACTCCCGCGCCCGCGACCGATCCCGCTCCGCGCTGCGATTCGGGACGCCGCAAATCCAAATGGAAGTTCAGGGCGCGGGCTTTGTATTCGCGGATCGCCGCGTGATCCAAATCGCGGGCGACAGTCCGGTCGACATCCCACACCAAGAGACGCACGATTTGATCGTCGATCTTCGCGGCGCTCACGCGCTCGGCGATCTGCGCGTCCAGCTCTTTGGCGTTCAATCCGGCTGCCTGGACGGGGGGCAAGTCGAGATGGCGCCGGACTGGGGTGATCGGACGGAACGACACGCGCGCGCTCTTGACGTCAACGAGCAGGTAGCCTTTCCCGGTGCGCTCGAGCTTTCCCTTCCGGCCCCCCCGAGTGCCGCGCTGCGCAGCCTCGTCCTGGAGCTGTCCCCACGGGTTCGGCGGCAGATACTCGAGACTGCCCGAATACCACGCGTTGGTTGCGACCGACTGCGCGGTGTGATAGTGGCCGAGTGCGATGTAATTCCATTTCTCGGGCGCGAGCAGCTCGCGAGAAAGCTGCGCACCTCCGTACTCCATCGTGCCCCGTTCCTCACCGAGACCGCCGTGCACGCCATGCGAGACGAGCACGTTGAGCGTGGGTCCGCCAGACTCGGGGCGAAGCGCCGGGCGTTCGGCTTGCGCCAGCGCCTGATGCGGCACGGCGAGTACCCCACAGTCGAGCTTGGGATAGACAATCCGGCGCGGCTCTTCGATCGCGAGGTCCACGCCCAGGGCTTCGTAGAGCCGCAGGATGGTGCCGGTTTCGGTTGAGCGCGGTGTGTCGTGCTCCCCGGCAATCGCGACGATCGGTGACGCCGGTAAGCCGGTGCGCAGCCGGTGCAGCTCGCGGAAGAAGAACAGGATCGCGGCGTTGGTCGGCCGCACCGAGTGAAAGATGTCTCCGGCGATGACGATCAAATCCGGTTGTTGCTCGAGCAGGTCGTCCACCGCGCGGCGGAACACTTCCGCGATATCCGCCTCGCGCTGATTCGTGCCCTTCGGCGTCTGGCGATCGAACTGCCGAAAGCCGAGGTGCAGGTCCGCGAGGTGGGCGAGCCTCACGTCAGTACGGCTCGTCGGAGATTGGATTCAACGGCTGTACCGCTCGGTGCTCACGCGGCGCGGCAGGGGGGACCTCAGCCGCCACTCTGCTGCCGAGGACCTTTCGGAAGTACGCGAGCGGATCGTCAGGCCGGGTCCGACGCGTCGCGGCGAGCGCACGGCGCACGTCATCCTGCTCGCGGTCGGCAATCAGATCCTTCACCTGGTTCGGGCGAATGCGCCGGTCCAGCCGCACGAGCTGTCGCACGACGGCATCGTCAAACGGCACGTCGGCAGCGGGGGGAAACCGCTCGACTCCGTCGCGGCCGCGCAGCACCGGCGGTTTGGGGAAACGCACGAAGATCGGCTGCGTGAAATGGGGGTGGCGCACCATGAGCTCCCCGATCGGCAGCGTAGCGAGCTTGCTCTTGGTGGCCGGGGTGAGCACCTGATATCCCGGCGTCGCCAGCTCGTCCATGTCCATGCGCCCGAACACCTGCGTGCCCGCGTTGCCGACCACACGGCGATGGACCTGCGAGCGGAATTGTTCGGCGCCGAAGAGCACCAGGCCGAGGTAGCGGCCGCGCTCGGAGATGTCGAGCAGCATTTTCTTGACGTAGGTGTCCGGCCCGTCGCCCGGTGCGTACTTGTTCAGCTCATCCACGAACACGACGACGGCATCGACGCCGAGCTCGCGACGCTCGAGCTGCTCGCGGAGTTTCGATACCACGCGGGCGAACACGAGGTCCTGGCCGAGCGGATCGACGTTGGCGATGTCGATCACGTAGACCGTGCGATCCTCGAACTCAGTCCACGGCAGATCGCTCGCCGGACCGTCGTCCGTCACGAGGCCCTTGCAGCGCGTGGAGATATTGAGCAGACGGTTGCGGACCTTGCGCATCGTGGCGATGTGGTGCGTCCGCCAGGTGTCGCTGCGACCGCCGGCGGTGATTTCCAGACCGTCGAAGATCGAACGGAACAGGCGATCGAGATCGGCAAAGCTTTGCACGCGATGCGTGCCGCCGAAGCCATCATCAAACGTGCGTCCCAACACCCGGTCCCGAAGAAAATCGATAAAGGCGTCGGCTTTGGCGTCAATGTCGTCGCGGTTGAGTAACACTTCGGCGTAATCGACGACTTCCTGAAGTCCCCACGTCAGCGGCTCGACGTCGCCGACGAGATCGGGGTGCGTGCGCAGCGTGTTGAGATTGACGCCATCCGCCTTCAGCGGCGCGTACAGCTTCACGCGCTCGAAGGGCTGCGCCGGCACCACGAGCCGGTCGTAGCGCCGGCGGTCTTCGTCGCTCAAGTTGCCGGGCTGATCGAGAAAGCAGAGGTCCGGTCCCTTGACGTTGAAGCAGACTGCGGCGACGCGGCCTTTGTGCGGGGGGAAATGGGCGAAGATCGACGCGAGCAGGAATTCCACCGCGCTCGTCTTCGTCGCGAGTCCCGACACGCCGGAGATGTTGAGATGCGCCGCTTCAGGCCCGATCAGAAAATCGGCATCTAGATAGACGGGAGCCTCGCGGCCGGCGGAGGTATAGAGCCCGATCGGAATCGCGGTGGGCGTCGCCGAATAGAGGAAGGCGTCCATACGAAGCGCCTGCGCGACGTCCGCATCGTCCGCGAGGAACACTTGGCCGAGCGGCACCGGCTGCAGCGGTTCTTCGGGGGTCTGGCGCAGCACGGCCGCGGTCCAGTAGCGGATCTCCTGCCGGGCCGTCGGCGCATCGGCGGCGCGCGCGGGATCCCCTTCAGCGCCGACAACATCGTGTAACGGTGTCGCCAGATCGGAGTACGCGAAGCCATCCGTCACCACGCCGTACACCACGCGGGCTGCTCCCTGCTCCGTGCTCCCTGCTCCCTGGACCTTTACGATCGCACCAATCCCAACCGTCGTTTCAGTCGCGGTCCAGAAGTGGAATTGATGGGGGGTCGCGGGCTTCAGCTCGGTCGCCACGACTCGACCGATGGCGGTCGGACTCGGGGTGGCTTTATCGATCACGAGGCTACCGGCAACCGGTGACGCGCAGTCGACAGATCGCGCGGCGCGCGAGCCTTCAGGTATTCCTCCACGTTATGTAAAGGATACAACAGCCGGTCCCAGCGTGTAGCCGGCGTCGCCAGCGGCGCGCGCTCGGCGACGAGCCAACCGCTCAGCTCCGACGCGAGCGCGACGGACGCCGGATCGGGTCGCGCTTCGACGCGCAGCAAGCCGTACAGCAAGTCGTTCCCTTCCCACGGCCAGAGGCGCAAGTACCACGAATACACTTCGGTGCGGGTGTGCCCGCCGCGCACCGCGAACACGCTGGTACGATGTCCGGCGGGGAGCGTCAACGCGCGTTCAAGTCCGCGCCCTTCGAGAAACTGGGTACCGTGGCTGTTGATAACGCCAAGCGCACGAGGGTGTCGAGCCACGGTGGGCGAGCGCGACAGGAGGCCGTCCAATACCAGCCACTCCTCGGCACCGAGTGTCGCGATGCATTGCTCGGCGAGCTCCCGCTCGAGTCCCGCACGGACGCGTCGAACCGTGCTCTCGACAGTGTCCAAGTACCGCGCCGGCTGCCCCGCCAACCCGCCATCAATCGGTTCGATGTCGGAAACGGAGGCTTCGAGCACGTGCCGCAGCCCCGGAGTCATCCGCTCGAGCGGGGCGACAGCAAAAGCACGGTTGCGCTCGAACCTGGTGTGCAGCACACCGCGGCCATCTCGCCTGCGGACGGCGGCGGCCACATAGGCGTCTACGACCTGAATGATGCCGTCGCAAGCGACCACGCCCCAGCGCGCGAAGCCGGCCAGAAACGAAACTGCCGGAGGAATTCGCGCACCGCCGCGGTCAGGAACGGGATGGGCCTCGAGCTCGGCTCCCTCCACGAAGGCGGCGCGGTCGGCGGGTTCAGTGTCCTCTTTGGATCCACGGGCTGCGGCCGGATTGGGCACAAACGCCACGGGTACCGCGCCCGCGTCGATGAGCGCCTGCCGCCACGTCATGCGCTATCCCGCACTTTGAGGCCAACGGCGAGACCGTCACGCACCGGAATGATCGTCGCGACGAGGCGGGGATCACGCGCGGCGAGCGCGTTGAACGCCCGCACGCCGAGTGCCGGGCCGGAGCGATCGTTCGGATCGACCGCCGCCCCGTGGAAGAAGGCGTTGTCGCACAGCAGCAACCCGCCGCGCCGCAGCAAGCGCATGCCCCAATCGAAATACTTGGGCAGCGGCTCTTTATCGGCATCGATGAACACCGCGTCGAATCCGGGCGCCAGCGTCGGCAGGACGTCGAGCGCAGCCCCTTCGATCAATTGCACCTTTTTCGAGAGCCCCGCGGACGCGAAGGCTTCACGGGCGATCTTGGCGTGGCGCGGATCTTTCTCGATCGTGATCAGCTTCCCGGTCGCCGGTAGCGCGCGTGCCAACCACACGCCGCTGTACCCCCCGAGTGAGCCGATCTCCAGCACATTCGTCGCCCCGATCGTGAGGAGCAGGAGATGGAGCAGCTTTCCTTCTTCTGGTGAGACATTGATGGTCGGCAGATTTTCCGCGGCGTGGCGGGCGCGGATGTTGGAGAGAATCGGGTCTTCAGCGGCGAACAGCTCTGTGACGTAGCGCTCGAACCGGGCGGGCTCGGGGGGCTCGTCCACTACGCCGTAGCTTCGACGTTCGGGAAGGGGGGCACCTCCAAGAGCCACAGTCCGGCGATTCTCGATTGCTTATCGATCTCCACGAGCAAGTGATCCGCGACGCGCACGATCGACGTCGGGCGCTGCCGGCCCACGCGAATATGGAACACGGACTCCGATTGATTCTTGTCGACTGTCAGAGGTGTGTCCACTTCCACGGCCGCCACGCCGGGCTGCGAGAGCCGCTTGGGGAAAGTGACCGATCCTTCTTTCGTCGGCTCGGGCGGTACGAGGGAAGCAACGGTGCGGACATCGTCAGGCCAGGTCACGACATCCACGCCGCGCAGCGCACCACCGGCCACGTCGATCACGACGAACGAGCCGTCTCCCCCTTCGAGGTCCACGGTGCCGTTCATGCCGTTCCCTTTCGGCACCCCTTTACAGGCGACCGTCAGGATGTCGGTTTCCGGGTCCCAACGGTAGGAAACCTTCGGAAGTTTTCCGTTCAACGGCTCGATGCGTGCTTCGAAATGCATGCGCTTATGCGCCTTCCAGCGCGAAGAGAGGCTGCGTAATATAGCTGCACCATGGAACGACGCGAGTTTCTGGCGGTCGCTGGCGGTGTGGTAATGGGAGCAACGGTTCCGGCGACCGGCGGCCGGGCGGTCGGCCGGTCGCAAACCCCGAGCCTCAGCCCGGCCGTCTTCACACACCGCATCGAGTTGCTGCAGGAAGAACTAAAGCGTCGCAAGCTCGACCTCCTCGTCGCCGAGCCGAGTACGAATTTTCAGTATTTCGCCGGCTACAACCCCGGGCGCAGCGAGCGCCTGATCCTCTTGATGCTTCCGGCGGCGGGAAATCCCGTCGTCGTTTGTCCCTCGTTCGAAGTCGAGCGCATCAAGCGCAACAGCGCCGTCTCCGACGTCCGCGGCTGGGAGGAACAGGACAATCCGTGGGACGTCGTGAAGACCGTCGGCAAGGAGATGAAGCCGCCACGCCGTCACGGCGCCGGCGCGATCGAGCCCACCACGTCCTACCAGAGCTACCTGCGTCTCATCGACAAGATGGGCGGTTGGGATTTTATCGAAGGCACGCCCGTGACCGAGCGGCTGCGCATCATCAAAGGACCCGAAGAAGTCGATCTGATCCGGCGCGCCATCGCGGCCACGGAAGCGTCGATCGCCGCCACGTTCTCGCAGCTCGCGGTCGGGATGACGGAACGCGAGGTGTCGGAGCTGCTGTCACGCGAAATGGCAAGCCGCGGCTCGCCGGGTGGCGGTCTCGTGCAGTTTGGCCCATCCAGTGCCCTGCCCCACGGCGGGCCGTCCGCCGGGAAGTTGACGCGCGAGATGGTGGTCTTGATCGACGCCGGCTCGCGGATCGAGGGATACACCTCCGACATCACGCGCACGATCTGGTTCGGCGACGCGCCGGCGGACGAGTTCAAGAAGGTCTACAACCTGGTCCACGACGCGCAGACCGCGGCGATGGAATCCGGCAAGCCGTTCACCACCCAATGCCAGCAGCTCGATCGGCTGGCGCGAAAGACGATCTCCGACGGCGGTTACGGCCAGTACTTCACGCACCGCCTGGGCCACGGGATCGGGCTGGATGGCCACGAGCCACCCTATCTGGTGGAGGGCAACGAGACCCGGATGGAGAACGGGATGACCTTCACCATCGAGCCCGGGATCTACCAGCTCGGCAAGTTCGGCGTGCGGATCGAGGACGACTGCCTCATGACCGAGAATGGCATTGAGGTTCTATCTCACCGACCGTCCAAGATCTAACGGGGAAGGGGGAAGGGGGAAGGGGGAAGGGTACTGCGGGATCCCAATCGCCGTATGAGTCCAATCAGTAGTGCAATTACGTGATCGCACAGTTTTAGTCCTGCTTTGACGCGTTCTGCATCAACAAGTTCCATGTCGGATGCCAACTCGAGATGCGTGTGGAGCTCTGTCGCAGATCCCAGGGCGATTCTTAGCAGCGGATGAATTGCGGGGTGGTCGCAAGCGCATAACCTTCTGCAATGTTTGCGGGGATTGCAGCAGCGGCTCGTCTGATTTGATCCGCTAGACCGAAATGCTTCGCCAACTTCCCATCGAGTGTCAATCGGTAGGCAATGCGAGAAAGTTGCCTGCTCCGGTTCCAAGCCTCGAGGGACCCGAGCTTGTGCATGAAGGTGACATAGTGGCGGAGACCGACCAATCGGTAACCCGATTGTCGCGACAGCAATCAAAGTGTTGCCTTACCCTTCCCCCTTCCCTCTTCCCCCTTCCCCAGATCCTAATCGCCGAGCTTTCTTGCAAAGCTTACGATTCTATCCAGGGCTGACTTTATGGAGTCCGTCGAGGCCGCATAGGATAAGCGCACCCAGCGATCGTCCCCAAATGCCGCACCGGGTACCAACGCGACCCCCGTCTGCGTGATCAATCGAGTGCAGAAGTCCGTCCCGGAAATCTTCCCGAACGAATCCACCCGGAAGAAGAAATAGAAGGCTCCAAGCGGATCGACGAATTCGACGCCGGGCAGATCCTGCCGGAAGCGCGCGACCACGAGGTCCCGGCGCTTGCGAAATTCGGCGACCATGCGGGTGACGTCTTGCTCCAGGCGCTCATCGGCGAGTGCCGCGGCGGCGGCGAACTGCGCGGGGTGATTCGCGCCCGTCGTCGTATGCGACTGTAGCGCCGCCATCGCTTTCGCCACCTTGGCCGGCGCGAGCGCGAGTCCAATGCGCCACCCCGTCATCGCGTACGCCTTGCTGACGCCGTAAATGACCACGACGCGCTCGAGCAAATCGTCGGGGAGATCGAGGAATGACGGCGACGGTCCGGTCCCATAGTGAATCCGCCGATAGATCTCGTCCGCAATCACCCAGACCTTCTTCGCCTTCGCCCACTGCGCGATCGCGCGAATCTCGGCGTGCGTGTACACCGCGCCGGTAGGATTGCACGGCGAGCACAGAATCAGGCCCGTCGCGCCGGGCAGCATGCGCTCCAGGTCTTTCACGCTCGCCTTGAGGCTCCATTCCGGGTCGCCCGCGATCATGACGGGGCGGGCGCGCGCGAGATGCACGATCTGCGGATAGGAGACCCACGCCGGCGACGGAATCGCCACGACGTCACCGGGGCCAAAGAGCGTGAAGCACGCGTTGAACAGCGATTGCTTGGAACCGTTCGACACGACGATGTGATCGGCGTTCACGGGCCGGCCGCCCGACAGCAGCGAGAGGTGCGTTGCGGCAGCGGCGCGCAGCTCCAGAATCCCCTCGTTCGCCGGGTAGTGCGTCTTCCCGTCCTTGATCGCGCGAATGCCGGCCTCCGCCGGAATCGGCGGCGTCGGGAAATCGGGCTCGCCCGCACCGAGGTCGACGACGTCTTCGCCGGCAGCCTTGCGGCGTTTGGCTTCAGCGGAGATGGCGATCGTGGCGGAGGTCTCGAGGTGCTGCAGGTTGGGCGACAGACCTTCGATCATCGGGGAATCGCTCCGTAGCGCTTGAGGATCATGCCAGTCGAGTCGATGGGGAGGGCACGCACAACGCCACGATAGCCCCGCACCGTCTCCGCGCGCAACAAGGAATTGTAGATCGCTTCTTCGGTGGCATCGATGGTTGCCTGGAACAATCCCGACATCACATCGTTGCGGACGACTTCCAGAGTGTCGGTTAGGCGGTTCGGCGGTTGGGCGGTTAGTGAAGGACGGCGAGTCGAGAATGCGATGACGTAGTCGCCGCTGCCGTTGCTCATCGAGCTGCCTGTGCGCGCGAGTCCGGTCAACGCGCGACGCGCGAGCCGCTCCAAACGCAGGTGATCGAGCGGCGCGTCGGTCGCGACGACCATGATAATTGATCCGTCAGGCGAACTACGTGTCTCGTGTCCCGTGTCCCGCAGCTCCCGTCCAACAGGCACGCCGGCAATCAACAGGTCTCCGCCGAAGTTGGTCTGCACGAGCACACCGACGGTCCACCCACCCGATTCAGCGCCCAGCTTCCGGCTCGACGTCCCAATGCCGCCCTTCCAGCCAAAGGCGACGGTTCCCCGCCCGGCCCCGACGGCACCCTCCGCGACCGGCCCCGCCGCCGCACCATTGATCGCGTGCAACACGTCGGCCTCCGTGATCGGACGCGCGCGGATGTTATTCAGATAGCCGTCGTTGGTCTCGGCGACGACCGGGTTGGCGGAGCGCACGTCTTCGTTGCCGGGAAGATTCAGCAGCCAGGTCAGCACCGCGTCGGCCGCGCGCGGCACGCAGAGCGTACAGGTCAGCACGATCGGCGATTCGAGCTCGCCGAGCTCGTTGACCTGGGTCGAGCCGGCGAGTTTGCCGAATCCGTTTCCGACGACGATCGCCGCAGGCACCTTGTCGCGAAATGGATTGCCGCCGTGGGGGAGGATTGCCGTGATGCCGGTATTGATCGAGTCGCCGCGCGCGATCGTGGTATGACCGACCCGGACGCCGGCGACGTCGGTGATGGCGTTGAGCGGACCGGTGGGAATGGAGCCTACGGTGATGCCGAGGTCTCGCGCGCGCGGACGCGTTTGTCCATGCAGTGGAGCGATGAATAGAAAGAACAGGAGCAGACCGTTAGCTTTCACGACAGAAGAAACTAGCACCCTTTGACAATCGAGGTTCGTGTGAAGGCCGAACGGAGTCGGCACGTGGTGCTGGTGAGCCCGCCTGCCCTTGAGCGCATGGAGAAGGTCTGGGAGCTGATCGACCGGAATGCGATCGTTGTCTGCGCCGACCACGAGCAGGCGACGCATTGGGCCGACGTCGCGCCCGCCGAGTACCGCGCGCATGCCGTCACGGGCCTCACGCGAACCGCCGCCCTACTTAAGGAAGGGCGGATCGGCCTCCTCGCCGGCTCTCCCGCCGACCTCGCCGCACTGGTCGCTCGCTCGGCCCTCAAGCTGGACACCCTCGAAGCGCTCGTCATCGGCTGGCCCGAAGGTTTCGGGGGCGAGCTCGACTCGCTGCTCGCCGAAGCGCCCAATGCACGGCGCATCGTCTTGAGCTGGAATCCGCCGGCTCTCGCAGACTTTCTCGAACGGCATGCTCGTCGGGCTGAAGTGGTCGGGAATCTCCCGCTCGATCCCGACGGGAAGCCACTTGGGCCGGTGGGTTCAGCGCGCTTCGCAGTAATCGCGGCGTCGCGCCGCCGAGCGGCGCTGCGCGATGCGCTCGACGCGGTGCGGGCCACGAAACCCTACGTCTGGGCAGGTGGCGAGATCGCCGCGCCCAAAGATGTGGACGTGGTCGTCGCGACAACGTTGCCGACGCGCGAGGAGCTGCAGGCTTTGATCGCGATTGCTCCGCAGCCCATCGTGCTCGTGCTCGCGTCGCAACTGCCCTATCTCCGGTCGATTGCGGCACTCACGCCATTGTCGCTTCCTTCGGGCGCAGATCGCGCTCAAGATCGGAGCAGCAAGCTGCGCGCTCAGATCACCGAGCGGCTTTCTGGCGATCTCGATGCGGAGGTTGCGGCCCTGGCCCCGCTCTTCGAGGAGCATGATCCGGCGATGGTGGCGGCGGCGTTACTGGCTATCAGCCGGCAGCCGTCGGCCGTCAACATTCAACCCCGCGAAGCCGAGGCGGGGACAGCGTGGATGAAGATCTTCGTGACGGTAGGAACGAAAGATCGCGCGAGCGCGAAGGATCTCGTCGGCGCGTTGATCAAGGAAGCGGGCTTACAGAAGGGTCAGATCGGCAAGATCGACGTGCGCGAGACGTTTTCGCTCGTCGAAATCGCGCCGCCCAGTGTTGATCAGGCCGTGCGGCGTCTCTCTGGCGTCTCGATCCGCGGACGCAGGATTACCGCACGGCCCGATCGGGGATAAACGCGCTTACTTCTTGTTGTTCACCACCATCTTGAGCTGCTTCCCCGCGCGGAACGCGGGCGCGATCGATGCTTTGATCTGAATGACGCCGCCCGTCTTGGGATTCCGTCCCATCCGGGCTGCGCGCTTGCGCGCTTCGAAGTTGCCGAAGCCCGTGATCTGCACCTTCGAGCCCTTCTTCAACTCGCCGGCAATGATGCCCTTGTCGTCGAAGAGCGCGTCGATCGTGCGCGTCGCATCGGCCTTCGACATCTTGGTGCGCATCGCCAGCGCGGCGGTGAGTTCAGCCTTGTTCACTGCAATCTCCTTGTGGGGGTAGAGGGGCCGAGAAAGTCCTTGAAAATCCGCCCCTTTCGCAGGGCGCGGGGCGAAAACCCGCATGAACACTGCGTTACTATGGGATATCCCCCAAAAAACCGCAAGATATCTACACTTCCGCGACCCCCCCGGGTCGTGTAACGTGAGGGCCCATGTTCCAGCAAGCGGGCCGACCGGGATGGATCGAAGTCATCGCCGGCGTGATGTTCAGCGGCAAATCGGAAGAATTGATCCGCCGCGTGCGCCGTGCGGTGATCGCCAAGAAGCAGGTGCAAGTCTTTAAGTCTCACCTAGATGCACGCTACGCCGGACTCTACTCCATCTCCTCTCACGATGGCGTCACCGTAGAAGCGGAGCCCGTCGATTCCGCCGAGGAAATCGGCCGCCGGCTTCGGAAGGAGACGGAAGTGCTGGCGATCGATGAGGCGCAGTTTCTCGACGACGGCATCATCGATCTCTCCAACCGTCTTGCCGATCAGGGCGTGCGCGTGATCCTGGCGGGCACAGACGTGGACTTTCGTGGACTCCCTTTCGGCCCCATGCCGACGCTCATGTGCATCGCTGAGGTCGTGGACAAGTTTCAGGCGATCTGCGTCGTCTGCGGCGGTCCCGCGACGCGCAATCAACGGCTGGTCAACGACAAGCCGGCTCCCTGGAATAGTCCGACGATCATGGTGGGAGGTCGCGAGTCGTACGAGGCGCGGTGTCGGCATTGTCATCGGGTGCCGAGAGCGGATGAGGATCAGACTGCACTGCTCTAAAGGCGAAATGGGAAATGCGAAATGCGAAATTGGCGCTTCCAGCTCCATTGCGCATTTCGAATTTCGCATTTCGCATTAGCGGTGCTCAACGTCGCTCTCACCGGCAACATCGCCGCCGGCAAATCGACCGTCGTCGACCTCTTCCGCAAATGGGGAGCCACGATCATCGACGCCGACGCGCTCGTTCGCGAAGCGCAAGCGCCCGGGAGCGCGGTCCTCGCGGCGATTGCGGGACGATTCGGCACGGACGTGTTGGCGTCCGACGGCACGCTCGATCGCGCCGCGTTGCGCGGCAAGGTCATGGGCGACGACGTGGCGCTGACCGCGCTGAACGCCATCGTGCATCCCGCCGTGCAGCAACGCCGCCTGGAGCTGCAAAGCGCGGCCGCCGAGCGCGGTGATGCGATTGTCGTGAACGACATCCCGCTGCTGTTCGAGGCGCTCGATCCGACGCAGTTCGACGCCGTCGTCCTGGTCGATGCTCCCGTACCGGTGCGGCGCACCCGGCTGCGCACGCTGCGTGGTCTCTCGAATCAGGATGCCGACCGCATGATCGCGGCCCAGATGTCGGCCGCGCGCAAACGGGCGCAGAGTCAGTACGTCATCGAGAACGCCGGCTCACTTGCCGAGCTCGAGAAACAGGCGAAGCGCGTGTTCGCAGACTTGCGTAAACGCGCTGCCCGGTCCGGGCTCAAATCGGAAGCGCCGGGGCAGGCGCTCGTCCTGTGTGCGACCGACGCGAGAGACAGCGCGCCAGTGCTGCACGCGATCGAGCGTCGCTACACCGACGCGGGAATGCAGGTAGAGCGTAGGACGGTGAAGGGATTGGCGAAGACCCTGCGCGCGGGCACACCGCTTTCGATTGTGGCGACAGATGCGGCGATCGATGGCGCACGCGACGCCTGGGAAGCGGCGGTGCCACCACGGCCGTGCCGCTTGTACCATCTCTCCCCCGATCCCGATCCCGTCGCCGTGCGTTTGGATCTACGCCCTTGGGGCCACGAGCGCGTCGCGCTCAGTGAAGAAGATGGCGCAGGACTGGCGCCCCGAGCGGACCTGTTGTAGGCTCCGCACCCATGTCGAGTGTCCCCAAAGACCTCCGCTATACCGAAGATCACGAGTGGGTGCGGGAGAGTGACGATCACCAGGTCGTCGAGGTCGGGATCACCGACTACGCCCAGGGCGAGCTTGGCGACGTCGTCTTCGTCGAGCTTCCCAAGCCCGCCGCGTCGTTCGGCCAGCGCGCGGTCTTCGGGACGATCGAGGCCGTAAAGGCCGTCTCAGAGCTGTACTCCCCAGTGGCGGGCACGATTGTCGAGACCAACAAGGTGTTAGAGCAGGACCCCGCCCTGGTCAACCGCGACCCCTACGGCAAGGGCTGGATGATCAAGGTGAAGATCAAGAACCCCAAAGAATTGGAGGGGCTGCTGCGCGCGGATGCGTACGCGAAGCATATCGGCGAGTGAAAGCGACATTCCACGGACACGCCTGTTTCGTCTTAGAGCGAGACGGCAAACGCGTCATCATCGATCCCTTCCTTACTGGTAATCCCGCCGCAGACATCGGCCCCGACAAGCTGCCACGGCTGGACGCCATCCTCCTCTCCCATGGCCACGGCGATCACCTCGGCGACGCTATTTCG
Source organism: Gemmatimonadetes bacterium 13_2_20CM_2_65_7 (assembly GCA_001915025.1). Lineage (GTDB taxonomy): Bacteria > Gemmatimonadota > Gemmatimonadetes > Gemmatimonadales > GWC2-71-9 > 20CM-2-65-7. The sequence goes on along the minus strand of MNDR01000029.1, from coordinate 2,594 downwards.
CTGTCGCAGCGCGACCGCGCGACGATCGTCGCCACGTTCGAGCTCGCTCAGTTCTGCGGCGACAAGGGCGCGACCAGCCACGCCATGCACATCGGCGGAGCACATGAGTTTCCCTTCGGGAGAGTGAAGCTCGTCCCCGCGTTCCATGGTGGCCGGGTCGAGGGCGACGCAACCGGGAAGTACACGACGAATCCCTGCGGTCTCGTCGTGACGATCGGCGGGAAGACCGTCTATCACTGCGGCGATACCGCCCTTACGATGGAGATGCAGCTCCTCGCGGGACGGATCGACCTTATGCTTGTGCCGATCGGCGACAACTTCACGATGGGTGTGGAAGACGCCGCGCGGGCGGTCGAGTTCGTGAAACCCAAAAGCGTTATCCCAATGCACTACAACACGTGGGATCTGATAAAGGCCGACCCCCAGGAATTCCGGCGGCTGGTGGGTACCCGCGCCGCGGTCACTATTTTGTCGCCGGGTGAATCGCACACACTCACATAGTTCGATGACCATAGATCAGGATCTGTTTCAAGACCGACACATCGGGCCCTCGCCTGACGACCAGGCGGCGATGCTCGCGACCCTCGGATACGATTCGCTCGACGCGTTCATCGACGCCGTCGTGCCCGAGGACATCCGCCTCCGCCAGCCGCTGCGGATCCCGCCCGCGATCAGCGAACAGGAAGCGCTCGAGAAGCTGCACAAGCTCGCCGCGCAGAATCAGATTTTCCGCTCCTACCTCGGCATGGGCTATCACGACTGCTTCACGCCCGCCGTGATCCAGCGGAACGTGCTCGAGAATCCCGGCTGGTACACGGCCTACACGCCGTATCAGCCGGAGATCGCGCAGGGGCGGCTCGAAGCGCTGCTCAACTTTCAGACGATGGTCTCGGACCTGACCGGCCTCGAGATCGCGAATGCGTCGTTGCTCGATGAGGGAACGGCGGCGGCCGAAGCCATGCATCTCACTGAGGCGGTCGCAAAGCACGAAGGTAAGCTGCGCTACCTCGTCGACGTGAATTGTCATCCGCAGACGATCGCGGTCGTGCGTACGCGCGCCGCAGCGCGCGGGCTCGAGATCGTCGTGAGCGATCCGGATACTTTCGATTTCCAGTCGGGCAATGTGATCGGAGCGCTGCTGCAGTATCCGGCGACCGATGGCGCGATCCGCGAGTACCGGTCGCTCTGTGAGCGCGCGCACGCCGCCGGCACCCTTGTCACGGTCGCGACTGATCTGCTGGCGTTGACGTTGCTGGCGCCTCCTGGGGAATGGGGCGCCGATATCGCCGTCGGCAATTCGCAGCGGTTCGGCGTGCCGCTCGGCTACGGCGGCCCGCACGCGGCGTTCTTCGCTACGCGCGACGAATTCAAGCGACACCTTCCCGGACGCATCATCGGCGTCTCGAAGGATCGCGCCGGCCGGACCGGCCTGCGCATGGCACTTCAGACGCGCGAGCAACACATCCGGCGCGAGAAGGCAACGAGCAACGTCTGCACCGCGCAGGTGCTCCTCGCCGTCATCGCCGCGATGTACGCGGTCTACCACGGCCCCGAGGGATTGCGGCGGATCGCAAGACGCGTACACGCGCATACGACATCGCTCGCGGCCGCGCTCGAGCGGTTGGGATACCGTTTGGTGTACCCGAACTTCTTCGATACGGTGGCTGTCGAAGTGCCACAAGAAATCCTGCCTCGGATCATCGATGCGGCGCGCATCAAGCAGATCAATCTGCGAACGTTGACGCAAACACGAATCGGCGTGGCGTTCGACGAGACCGTGACCACCGAGGACGTTGCGCACGTGATCGCGGCATTTGCGGCCGGCGTCGAGAAGAACGCGCTGCCTCCCCGTGAGGCGCCGAGCGCGATCCCCGAGGGGTTGGCGCGCACGACGCCGTTCTGCAGCCATCCGGTGTTCAACACGCATCACTCCGAAACGGAGATGTTGCGCTACCTGAAGAAGCTCGAGGACCGCGATCTGTCGCTCACCGCCGCCATGATTCCCCTCGGCTCCTGCACCATGAAGCTCAATGCGACGACCGAGATGATTCCGATCACCTGGCGCGGGTTTGGCCGGCTCCATCCGTTCGCGCCGAGGGCACAGGCGCAGGGCTACGCGACGTTGTTCCGCGAGCTCGAGGCGTGGCTCGGGGAGATCACCGGCTTCGCGAAAGTGTCGTTGCAACCCAACGCGGGATCGCAGGGAGAATTCGCGGGACTGCTGGTGATCCGCGCGTACCACCAGCATCGGGGTGAGGGCCATCGCACGACCTGCCTGATTCCCCAGTCGGCGCACGGGACGAATCCTGCCAGCGCCGTGATGGCGGGAATGCAGGTCGTGGTCGTGAAGACGGACGCGCAAGGCAACATCGACGTCGCGGATCTCGAAGCAAAAGCCAAAGAGCATCGCGACACCCTCGGCGCGCTGATGGTGACATATCCCTCGACGCACGGCGTGTTCGAGGCGTCGATCAGGAAGATCTGCAAGATCGTTCATCAAAACGGCGGGCAGGTGTACATGGACGGCGCCAACATGAACGCCCAGGTCGGCCTGTGCCGGCCGGGCGACATCGGCGCCGACGTCGGTCATCTCA
>MNDR01000008.1 GCA_001915025.1 Gemmatimonadetes bacterium 13_2_20CM_2_65_7 | reverse complement strand
CGTGGCGGCATAGCGCGCGCGTTGGCTCGATGCGGAATCATAGGCTTCGCTGAGTGAGCGAACGAGGATGTTGGCGCGGCGCGTCAGCTGATCCATGTCCATGCGGACCGCGAGTGCCTGCGCGCCGGTCGCACCGGCGGCCGACAAGCTGTCGCGCTCGGCCCACTGTCCCGTGGGTCCGCCGATGCCCGCTTGCTGCACGTCCCTGTCGACGGGCGAGAGTCCCGCCATCAACCGCAGCGCCTGTTCGCGCTCGCCGAAGACGTTGAGGGTGTCACGCAGACCGACGAGCCGCTCGCGCAACCGCTGGATCTCGCCCGCGAGCAATTGATTCTCGCGCTCGAGCGCGCGGCTCCTCGTGACGTTGACGCCGCGCGACAGCGCCGCGCCGCCGAGCACGAGGACCAGCAGCGCGATCACGCCGCCGAGGCCAACGAGCGCCTTGAGGACCGTCTGCGAAATCTCCACGGCACGCGATGCTCCCGAGCCGTGAGGCACGACCATGACGGTCCAGCGACGCTCTGCGTGCTTCTTCTTCATGGGGAAGCTAAGATACGGCTCCGCGCGGGACCCCGTCAAATCGGACGGTGTGCGCTCCGTCACGCTTTTTGGGGCAGGCGGTTTAAACGACCACGGGCTTGGGGAATAGGGGTTGGGGCTTGGAGACGCGCTGGCCGGCGACGGACACATGGACGAGATCGTCGAGGCGAACATCACGAAACGCCCGCGTCGTTCCCAGGGCGGCCCAAATTTCTTCGGCCTTCGCGGGAATAAAAGGCGCGGCGAGGACCGCGAGTCGCGCGACGGTGCGCACGAGACTGACGAGGATCGCGTCGAGCTCCGCATCCCGCTTTTCTTTCGCGATCTTCCACGGCGTCGTCTCCTGGACGTAGCGGTTCGCGCGCGACGCGAGCTCCATGACGAGCGCGGCGCCATCCAACAGGTCCAGCTTATCCATCGCGCGTGTGTACGTGGCGATGGTCTCCTGCGCGGCGCGCTCGAGCGGCGTGTCAGTTGGGCCACCCCCCTGATCAGGAACGATGCCGCCGCGGTAGCTCTGCACCATCGACAGCGTGCGCGAGACGAGATTGCCGAACGTGTCGGCGAGGTCGGCGGTGTAGCGGGCGTCGAACCGGTCCCAGGTGAAGTTGCCGTCGTTCTCGAAGCCGACCTCGCGCAACAGGAAATAGCGCAGGGCATCGGCGCCGTGGCGTTCGATCGCGGCGCCGAGGCTCACCGCCGTGCCGGCGGTCTTGCTCATCTTCGTGCCTTCCCATTGCACGTAGCCGTGCGCCCACACCAGCCGCGGCAGCTCGAGACCCGCAGCCAGCAGCATCGCCGGCCAGATTATGCAGTGAAAGCGCGTGATCCCCTTGCCGACCACGTGGAGGTCGGCGGGCCAGAGCCGCTCGTAGCCGGGATCGGGAAAGCCGGTCGCCGACAAATAATTGATCAGCGCGTCGAACCAGACGTAGACCGTCTGCTCCGTGTCGCCGGGGAAGGGAATGCCCCAGGGCAATCGCTGCCGCGAGATCGAGACGTCCTGCAATCCGGCTTCGATGAGGCGCACGACTTCATTGCGGCGAATCGCCGGCTCGACCCGGAGCTCGTTCGTGCCGATGAGACGCAGCAGCCGCTGCCCGTAGGCGCTCAGCCGGAAAAAATGATTCCGCTCTCTGGTGGGGATGAGATCGAGCGTTGGATGCTCGATGCAATGCCCGTTGACGATCTGCGCCGGCTGCTTGAACTCCTCGCAGCCGGTACAGTAGAGCCCCTCGTAATCCGCTACGTACAAGTCATCGGCGCGACGCTGCTGGATGCGCTCGAGCAGGGCCACGACGCCACGCACGTGCCGCGGCTCCGTCGTGCGGATCCAGTCGTCGTTGCTGCACTCGAGCGTGCGCCAGTAATTGGCGAAGGTCGTCGCCATGCCGTCCACCCATTCGCGCGGGCTGACGTTCGCGCGCGCGGCGGCCTGGATGACGGACTGGCTGTGCTCGTCCATGCCCATCAGGAAGTGCACCTCGTCCCCGCGCAGGCGGCGATAGCGGGCGATGCAGTCCGCGCCGACTATGTCGACGGCCACCACCTGCTCGGTGCCTTCGGCGGTCTTCAGCGCCTTTCCTTCTTTAGGGAAGCGCTTGCGCTGCTGCACGTAGAAGTCGTGCTCATAGTGGAGGCAGCAGAGCAGCCGGCCGCACGGTCCCGAGATCTGAACGGGGTTGAGCGACAACCCCTGTGCCTTGGCGAGCGACAGGCTCACCGGGCGTCCTTCAGGCAGCCAGCTCGCGATACAGAGCTGCCGCCCGCAGCGGCCGATGCCGTCGAGGCGCTTGGCTTCGTCGCGGGCGCCGATCTGACGCAGCTCGATGCGCGTGCGAAACAGACTCGCCAGGTCGCGCACCAGCGCTCGAAAATCCACGCGCTGCTCGGCGGTGAAGTAAATCGTCAGCTTGCGTTTGTCCCATTGCCACTCGGCATCGGACACTTTCATGGGGAGGTCGTGTTGGCGTACGCGGTCGCGCACCGTACGACGCACGTCTTCTTCGTTCTCGCGCAGCTGCTGTGCGGTCTTCACATCCTCATCAGTCGCCCTCCGGAGGATGGAGGGGGGCTGGGTGGCGTTTTCCTTATTACACGCGCCACATCGCTCACACTTCTTCTCGGCCAACGGTCCCAGCGCCGACACCCGGCCAAAGTCCTGCCCGCGCTCGACCTCGACGATGACGGGATCATCGAGATGGAAGAGGTCGTCGGACGGCCAGGTGAAGTATTCGCGCCGGTTCCCTTTGAACCGGACTTCCAGGAGATGCGTCAAATCACTTCTCGGTCAGCGCACCCATGGAAAGGTACTTTTCTTCGCGGCGTTTGAGGAGTTTGTCGACCTTCAGCTTCCGCAGTTGGCCCAGGTGGCGCTGCAGCGCGTCGCCGAGGGAGGCGGCCGCCGCGTCGGGATCGGAATGCGCGCCGCCCGGCGGCTCGGGCACGATCTCGTCGATCACGCCGAGCTTCAGGAGGTCCTGGGCGGTGATCTTGAGTGCTTCCGCGGCACGCTCCCGCTGGCTTGCGTCTTTCCAGAGAATCGCCGCGCAGCCCTCGGGGGAGATGACAGAGTAGACGGAGTTCTCGAGCATCAGCACCCGATCGGCGAGGCCGACCGCAAGCGCGCCGCCCGAGCCACCTTCGCCGATGACTGCGGTAATGATGGGCGTCTGCAGCGACGCCATCTCGATCAGGCTGCTCGCGATCGCTTCCGCCTGGCCTCGTTCTTCCGCGCCGAGTCCCGGATAGGCGCCCGGCGTGTCCACGAGCGTGATGACAGGCGCGCCGAATTTGGCGGCCAGCCGCATCAGCCGCATCGCCTTGCGGTAGCCCTCGGGATGCGCCATGCCGAAGTTGCGATACAGGTTCTCCTTGGTATCCCGGCCTTTTTGATGACCGATAACCATGACGCTGGTGCCATCGAGCCGCGCCCACCCTCCCACAATCGCCGGGTCATCCCGATAGAGCCGGTCGCCGTGGAGCTCGACGAAGTCGGTGAAGACGGTGTTCACGTAATCGAGCGGGTAGGGACGGCGGGGATGACGGGCGACCTGCACGCGCTGCATCGGCGTCAGGTGCTTATAGATCTCGAGACGCAGCGCGGCGAGCTGGTCTTCGAGGGGCCGGATGCTCTTCGCGACATCCGGCTTCTCACCCGCGATGCGTTTCAGCTCCTCGATCTGTTTCTCCAGCTCGAGCAGCGGTTTTTCGAAATCCAATGTGTATATCGCCATCAAGTCCTATTGGTGATGAATTCAGTAGGGGCGCAGCATGCTGCGCCCCCTGTCCCTACACTCTTGCCCCTACACAAACCAAATCAGGTTCCTATGCCCGAACCAACGCCACCCCGTCGGCGCCGACAATATCCCGGAGCGCCGCCAACAGATCGTCGGCCGCGTCCACGCGGAACGAGCGGCTGCGCAACCGCACGGTCTCGTTTCCCGATCCGTTCGCGCCGTTCCACTCGAGAAAGACGGGCGTGGGACCGGGATGCGCGGCGCACAGCGCCGCAATGGCACGCGCCGTTTCGGGGTCCGGCCTGGTGTTTGCAGTCCAGCGCAGCGCGACGCCGATCGCGCCGCTCGGTTTCAGGTCGTCGAGGCCGCGCGCCGAATCGACGATGAACGGCGCCTGCTCTTCACCACGATCGCGCGGGATGTAGCCGCCGGTGAGCAGATAGGCCCCGTCCGCGTGAATCACCCCGTTCAGCTTGGCCCACGCCTCCGGAAATACCAACGCCTCCGCTGTCCCCGTGAAGTCTTCCAGCGTCAGCCGCGCATACTCGGCGCCGCTTTTCTTTGAGATCTGCCGCTTCAAGGCTGTGACCACCGCCGCAACGGCGACCTTCTGCTCGCTCCACATCCCCAATGTCGCGGTCGTCCGATTCCCGAAAAGCTCCACTTCCGTGCGGTATTTGGCGAGGGGGTGGCCGGAAATGAAGAAGCCAAGCACCGCCTTCTCCCGTGCCAGGCGCTCGTGCTCGGTCCATGGCGGGACGTCAGGCAGCGCCTGCGGGGGTGACGCCGCGGGCGTGTCCTCCCCGAACAGCGCGTGCTGACCGGAGGTCCGTTCCTGCTGCCGTACCTGCGCCTCGCCGAACGCATGGTCCAGCGCGGTGACGAGCTGGGCGCGATGTCCCGCCAGTGAATCGCACGCGCCCGCATCGATGAGCGATTCGATCACCCGCTTGTTGCAGAGGCGGAGATCCACGCGGTCGCACAGCTCGACCAGCGAACGGTAGGGAGCGTCGCGACGGCCGGCGATGATCGAGGCGATCGCGCCTTCACCGACGTTGCGCACGGCGCCGAGTCCGAAGCGAATGCGTTTGTCGCCGACGACGGTGAACTTGTACCCCGACTCGTTCACATCCGGCGCTAGCACCTGGAGGCCGAGCTCACGCGCCTCGTTGATGTACTGCACCACGCGATCGGTGTTGCCGATTTCCGAGGACAGCAACGCCGCCATGAACTCGGCAGGATAATAGGTCTTGAACCACCCGGTCTGGTAGGAAAGGATCGAATACGCGACGGAGTGCGACTTGTTGAAGCCGTAGCGGCCGAACGTCTCGATCTGTGCGGCGATCTCCTCGACGGTGCGCTTATCGTGGCCGCGCGCGATCGCCCGCTTCACGAAGTTGCTGAGCTCTTCCTGAATCAGCTCTTTGATCTTCTTACCGACCGCCTTGCGCAGCACGTCGGCTTCGGCGAGAGAGTAGCCGGCCAGCGCGCTCGCGATCCGCATCACCTGCTCCTGATAGACGATCACGCCGTAGGTCGGCGCGAGAATCTCTTCGAGCGCGGGGTGCGGGTAGCGGACTTTCTCGCGGCCGAGTTTGCGATTGATGAAGACGAGGTACATCCCCGTGTCGAGCGGACCGGGGCGGAGCAGGGCGTTGGTCGCGACGAGATCGTCGAAGCGATCGCACTTCATGTTGCGCAGGCAGTCGGTCGCAAGCGGCGATTCAAACTGGAAGATCCCGGCCGTCCGGCCCGACCGCAGCAACGCATACACTTTGGGATCGTCGAGATCGGGGTGTTCGAGGTCGATCGTGACGCCATGTCGATCGACGACCATGCGTGTGGCGTCGTGCAGCACGGTGAGCGTCTTGAGGCCGAGGAGGTCGATCTTCAGCATGCCGACTTCCTCGAGACCCACCATGTCGTACTGCGTGATGATCGCGTCGGGGGAGGAGGCGTCGCCTTTGGAATCCGGTGCCGTGCAGACTGGGACGTAATCGGTCAGCGGTCCCGGTGCGATCACGACGCCCGCCGCATGCACCGATGCGTGACGCGCCAGTCCCTCGATGCGCGACCCCAGGTCGAGCACTTTGCGAATGCGCTCGTCCTGAGCGGCGGCGGCTCGCACCTCCGGAACTTTGTCACTTGCCTCCGCCAACGTCACGCTGAACGCCGGCCCCGACGGAATCAGTTTGGTCAAGCGCTCGACGTCGGCCATCTCGACGCGCAGCGTCCGGGCGACGTCCCGGAAGGCGGCGCGCGCTTTCAGCGTGCCGAACGTGATGATCTGGCCGACGGACTCCCGCCCGTAGCGCTCGCGCGCGTACTCGAGCACTTCTCCCCGCCGCTCGAAGCAGAAATCGAGATCGATATCCGGCATCGAGATGCGTTCGGGATTGAGGAACCGCTCGAACAGCAAGTCGAACTTGAGCGGATCGACCGTCGTAATGCGCAGCGCGTACGCGATGAGCGATCCGGCGGCGGAGCCGCGTCCCGGCCCGACCGGAATGCCGCGGTCGCGGGCCGCTTTTACGAGATCGTAGACGATCAGGAAGTAGCCGGCGTACCCGGTGCGCGTGATGACGTCGAGCTCATACTCGAGCCGCTGCTCCACCACGGCGGGCAGCGGATCGCCGTAGCGCTCTACAGCACCCTTACGCGCGAGGTGAACGAGCAGGTCCTGATCCGTGGCGAACTCCGCGGGACGCGGATACTGCGGCAGGAAGTAGCGTTTCTCGAAATCGAACTCACACAGCTCCGCGATCCGCGCCGTCTCCGCCAGGACGTCGGCCCGATTGCCAAACAACTCGCGCATCTCGGCTTCCGATTTGACGTAGCTCTCCTGGCCGAAGAAGCGGAACCGCTTGGGGTCATCGAGATCTTTCCCCGTGCCGATTGCGAGCAGCACGTCGTGCGCTTCGGCGTCTTCCTTCTTTAAGTAGTGCGCGTCGTTGGTCGCGGCGACCGGCAGCCCCAGCTCCGTTGCGATCCGGAACATTCCTTCCGTGACGATCTTCTCCTCGGGAAGGCCGTGATTCTGGACCTCGAGCCAGAAGCCGTCGGGGCCGAGGGTCCGCGCGAACCACGCCGCGCTCGTCTTGGCCGCTTCGTAGTTGCCCTGCCGGAGATACAGCGCGATTTCGCCCGAGAGACACGCGGCCAGCGCGACCAGCCCATCGCGATGGCGCTCCAACACTTCCTTGTCGATGCGTGGCCGGCGGTAGTAGCCCTCGAGGAATCCGATCGACGACAGCTTGATCAGGTTCTGATAACCGATGCGGTTCTTGGCGAGCAGCACCAGGTGCGAGTAGTTGGAACCGAGCGGCGTGTCGGCGCTGGGCTTCTCGCGGCTCAGGCGGCTGCCAAACGCGAGGTAGGCCTCGAAGCCCAGAATCGGCCGGATCTTGCGCGCCTTCGCTTCGGCGTAGAACGACCACGCGCCGTGCAGATTGCCGTGGTCGGTAATCGCCAACGAATCCATCCCCAACGCCTGCACCCGATCGAGCAGGTCGGGGATGCGATTCGCGCCGTCGAGGAGAGAGTACTCGCTATGCGTGTGGAGGTGAACGAACGGCATGGTTCCGCCGCTGAAGATGCCGTATTTTCGGCGCTCATGCAATGGCTGCTGCTTGCGTTCTCGTTCGTCATCATGGCGGTACTACAGCGGTTCGCGCGCGCGGGAGGAGTCCTCGCTTCCGTGGAAGCGCGCGCGACGCTGTCACTCGGGTTCCTTCTGTTTGCCGCGTATTTGGGCGGCGGGATCGCGCAACGTAGCCGGCTGCGGCTGCCGCGCATTGTCGGTTATCTCGTCGTTGGTTTCCTGGCCGGGTCCGGCTGGCTCGGGCTGATTCGCTCCGACGAGGTGCAGGCGCTCAGCCCAATTGCGACCGGAGCGCTGTCACTCATCGCGTTGGCTGCCGGCTGCGAGCTCGACGTCCGTTCGCTGGCACTGCGCGGCGAACGCCGCGTCACGCTGCTGCGAATGATGGCGGGCGCAATGGCGATTCCGTTTGCCGTCGTCGCGCTCGTCGTCCTCACCATCAGTCCGTGGTTCCCACTCACCGCCCACCAGCCGTTCCGCGACGCCATCGCGTTCGCGCTCGTGCTGGGAGCGATGGCGGCGCTGGTATCGCCGACCACGACGCTGGCGCTCGTCACCGATATCGGCGCGGAGGGTTCGCTTGCCCGCACGATGGTGGATCTCACGATCGTGCAGGCCGTCGCCGGCGTGCTGCTGTTGATCGTCGTCCTCGCCATCGCGCAGCCGCTCGCGAGTGGCGGGGCCGTCAGACCCGGAATCGCTTTTCGCGGTTTGCTGCTGCTATTCGGATCGCTCGCCGGCGGCGCCGCATTGGGACTCGGCGCGGCGCAATACCTCCGCGTGCTGCGGGAGCGATATGTGGAATGGGCGTTGTTGATCGCCGCCTTCCTCGTGTCGCAGGCGGTCCGCTTGGTTCAACTCGACCCCGTCCTCGTGGCGCTCGCGGCCGGCGTTACCGTGCGCAACATCGATTCGCGTGAGGGAGAGCGCCTCTCGAGCGAGCTCAAGCGATGCGCGGTTCCGGTCTATGTCGTATTTTTTGCGCTCGCGGGGACCAACCTTGGGCTGGACGCGCTGGGCGAAATGTGGCCGTGGGTGCTGCTGCTCGTGGGCTTACGGATCAATGGGTTGCGTTGGGGATTTCGCTGGGCGGGGGGGGCGGGGGGAGATTTCGCACAGTACGGATGGCTGGGCTTGGTCTCGCAAGGAGGGCTGGCTATCACCCTCGCCGCGCTGCTGCGGCGCGCATTTCCCGAGTCGAACGTGTCGCTGGAAGCACTGCTCGTCGCTATGGTCGGTGTGCACCAGCTAGCCGGACCGCTCTGTTTCCAATGGGCTCTGCGGCGCACCGGAGAGGTAACGGAGAGGGAGAGGAATGCACTGCATGTCCCGGAAACCGCTGTGGCTGTTGGCAGCGGCAATAGCGGCATGTAGTAGCGGTACGGAGCCGCACCTGCGTCCGTGCACAGCGGCGGGCGACTCCGTGGTGTTGGCCATTCCTGGTGCCTACCGGTCGATTGATGCTGTGCTCGACTCCGGGTGCACAGTGTTTCCGGCCAACGGGACGCCCGCGACCCTCGAGTACCTCGTGGTGCCGCAGCTCGCCACCGGCGTTCCTGGGAAGACGGGGTCGTTCCGGCTTGGGGGCGACACGATTCTCCCCGTGCCGGGACCCTCGCCAGGTATTGGCGAACCTCCGTCGTCTCCGGCCCTGCAATTCCACGACTTCTTGCGCCTGGGCGAGGAGCGGCGTTCCTGGGGTTTCCCTCCCAATCGCGACGCCATGGCGAAGGCTGCCCCTGCCCTCGAAGGGCCGGCGGTTCAAGCCGGTCCTCCCGCGCTGAACGATCAGCGCGCGTTCATGGTGTGCGCCAGACTCGACTGCTCGACGTTCACTCGGGTCATCGCGCGAGTGCGTGCGGTGCAGAGCAAGGTGGCGATATACGTCGACACGCTTGCGCCCGCCGGCGGCCTCGATTCCACGCAGCTCGATAGCATCGCCAAAACCTTCGACCAGCGTCTCTATCCAATCGATACGGCGGCCTTCGGACGCGAATCGGACATCGATACGAACAGCGTCGTGCTCGTCCTGATGACGAACGTCGTCAACAAACTCGTCAGCGCCAGCGTGTGCCTGAAAACCGGTTTTGTGGCGGGCTTCTTCTTCGGCCTCGATCTGGACCCGCAATTCCGCAACGATTCGCGCTCAAATAAGGGAGAGGTGTTCTATTCGATTGTCGCGGATCCGACGGGCAAGTTGAGCTGCAAGCACAGCGTCATCGACGTGCAGCGGTTCGTGCCCGTGACGTTCATCCACGAATTCCAGCACATGATCAGCTTCAACCAGCATGTGCTCGTTCGTAGCGGATCTAGCGAAGTCTTGTGGCTCAACGAGGGCTTCTCGCACTACGCCGAGGAGTTGGGTGGTCGCAGTTACGAGACGCAGCCCGATGCACCGGTCTCCACCTGCGTGATCGGCACAACGCAATGCCGGTTTTATGGTGGCGATCTTATCGATGCCTATACGTATCTCGATTCCACCGGCAAACATTTTCTCTTGCCCACCTCGGGAATCGGAACGCTGGCCGAGCGGGGCGCCGCCTGGATGTTCGTGCGCTATGTGGTCGATCGATATTCGGGCGGCACCACCGCCGCGCAATGGAACGCGTTCACCAGGCGGCTGCTGCAAACCACCAACACCGGTGCGCAAAATGTCGCGGCGGTGACCGGCGTCCCATTCGAAACGGTCGTGTCCCGCTGGGCGCTGGCCAACTACGTGTCCGATCTTCCCGGCTTTGCGGCGCCGCCCGAGCTGAAGTACGACTCCTGGTCGTACCGCGCTACGTTCGCGTCGCTCAACGCGCAGGTAGACACGGTATTCAAAAAGCCGTTCCCGCTTGTTGCCACAGTGAGCGAAGGGCGCTCGGTGCTGCTCACCGGAACGCTGCGCGCGGGCTCGGGCATCTACCATCGGGCGACGCAGTCGCCTGGGGACCCTGGCTTCACGCTCCAGTTCACGTCGGCGAACGGCGGGCTTTTCAACGTGGCGCTGGTGCCGCGACTGAATGTGATTCGGATCCGATGAGAACGACGGTTGGGCGGTGCGGCGGTTGGGCGGTTGGAGTTGGCATGAGTCTTCTGCTTGTCCAACCGCCTAACCGCCTAACCGCCCAGACGGAAGGCAGCGTCCTCACGGCCCTTCCGGGATCCACGCGTGCCGCCGCGCTCGGCGGCGCGGGCGCCGCGCTCGTCGGCGACGCGGGCGCGATCTTCGCGAATCCGGCGGGCATCGCGACGATCCGGCATCTCGGGCTCGAAGGATCGTACGAGCCATACCTCTCAGGAACCGCCATCTCGACCGCCGCGGTCGCGCTCCGCGTGACGCGATTGACATGGGGCTTCGGCGCACAGGCGCTCGATTATGGCTCGGAGCCCGAAATCGTCCCCGATCCTTCGACAGGCGGCCGCCGCGGCATGCCGACGGGTGCGTCGTTCCATCCGTACGAGGCACTCGCCGTGACGTCGCTCGTGTATCGCCGCGGGTTTGCCGCGCTCGGCGTTACGGCGAAATACGATCGCCAGCAGATCGGCTCGGCAGTCAGCGATGCGTGGGCGGGCGGAAGGCACCTATCGACTGCTCACGACACTCGAGGGGCAGTGGACGCGCGACAAGCGCGCCGTGCTAATCCAAGGAATCGAGGGCGGGATCGTAACTGGCGGTGTCGGCCTGGTCGCGCGCGCGGGCTACTCGACCCGGCCGGCGGTCACCGATGCGTCGCGCATCACGCTGGGCGGCGGCGTGGTGCTCGGGCGCCTCGCGATGGATTACGCCTTTCAACCGTATGATGCGCTTGGCGGCGGCACGCATCGCGTCGGGTTGCGGTGGACGCCCTAACCGAGCGGGCTCGACCCCGCTGGGGCCGCCTCCTGAAGCGTATTGTCGTCATCGCCCTCGGTGCCGCCGTTGCCGGCATCATCCTCGTGTTGCTCTTCAGTGCCGATGCGCGCTATATCGCCAGAGCCGGCATCGAAGAAGCCCGCCTGATGATGCGGCGCCGCTCGATCGAGAAGTTGATCGCCGATTCCGCGACGCCGGCGCCGCTGCGCCAGCGTCTGAAGCTCGTCCTCGCGGCGCGCGCCTTCGCGGCCGATTCGCTGGGACTCGTCGTCGGGAAGACCTACACGACGTATGTGGACGTGGGGCGGGATACGCTGCTGCTCGTGTTGTCGGCCAGTCGTCGCGACAAGCTGCGCGAGATCACGTGGACGTACCCGATCGTCGGCGTGGTTCCCTACAAGGGCTTCTTCAGTGCGGCACGCGCCCGGCGCGAAGCGGAGCAGTTCGGGCAGCAGGGGCTCGACGTGTTTCTCCGTCCTTCCGGTGCGTTCTCGACGCTCGGCTATCTGAGCGATCCGCTGTTCTCGACCGCGATGAGCCGGGACACGATGGAGCTGGTCGCGACGGTGGTGCACGAGCTGGCGCACAACACGCTGTATGTGAAGAGCCAGACGCCGTTCAATGAGAGCTTCGCGAGCTTCGTCGGCTATCGCGGCGCGGAGGCGTTCTTTCGCTCGCGCCACGACACGCTGGATGCGCGTCGCGCGGCGGCGCGCTGGCGCGATGAGCGCACGCTGGACGTTTTCTATGCGGAGCTCGCGCGGCGCCTTGATTCGGCCTACGCGGAGCCGTTGAGCGGCGAGAAATTGGCACAGGTGCGCGCCGCGCTGTTCGGCTGGGCCCGTGATCAGTTCAAGGGACCGACGGGCCAGTCGCTGGAGACATACGATTGGCGTTGGTTCGCGCAGGCGCCGCTCAACAACGCGGTCGTGATTGCCGAGCGATTGTATCGGATGGATTTGAACTTGTTTGACGAGATTTATCTACAGAACAACGCGGACATCTCGGAGACGATTCGGGCGATTCAGATTCGAGTGTTTACGCAGCCGGATCGAGACCCATATCGGGCGCTTTATTCGCGCCCGGGGATGAAGGTGGAATAATCGGGAGGTCAAACTGCAAAGGCGGCGGTCGAGGCGGTCAAGAGACTACGGCGGCGGTCGGACGGTACAGCCCGCAACGAATGGATACGTAATTCCGCGAGTCCAAGTCCAGACTTCAGCATGATGCCGTACGAACGGCTCCACGCTTGGAAGGCTTGTGACGACCTCACAGTCGCGGTTTACAAGGCCACGGAGAAATTCCCACGTCATGAGTTGTACGGATTGACATCTCAAGCTCGACGTGCGGCCTTCAGTTCTGCGGCAAACATCGCGGAAGGATCTGCCAAGCGCGGTTCGCGGGAATTTCGTCGTTACCTCGATATCAGCATAGGATCGTTATCGGAGGTAGCGTACACGCTGCACGTCTCGAAGAGGCTGGAGTACCTTACATTGGAGGAATGGCGTGCACTTGATCGTCTTCGCTCTGAAGCGAGCAGGCTGACCTGGCACTTATGCAAATCCTTGAGCTGATCTAGGACCTGACCGTCGCCGTTGCAATTTGACCGCCCGACCGCCGCAGTTGCTTCTTGACCGCCCTAGTTCCCGCGCAGCCGTTCAGCGTCGGCAACGCGCTGTAACGCAATTCCGTACGCGGCCGTCCTGAACGTCACGGCTTTTTGCTTCGCCAAATCCCGCACGGACAGATACGCCTTCGTGATCGTCGCCTTCAGCTCGCGATTCACCTGCTCGTGCGTCCACCGGTACTGCTGGAGATTCTGGGCCCACTCGTAGTAGCTCACGGTCACGCCGCCGGCATTGGCCAGGAAGTCGGGAATCACCGCGATGCCGCGCTCCTCGAGAATGCGATCGGCGGTCGGCGTGGTGGGCTCGTTCGCTCCCTCGACCACGACCTTGCAATCGATCGTCCGGGCGTTGGACTCCTTTGTAATGACGCCGCCGAGGGCTGCCGGCACGAGCCAGTCGCAGGGAATCGTCCAGAGTTCGTCGTTGGTGATCGACTTGCCACCCGTCCATTCGGTCACGGGCTTGCCCTGCGCGACGTGTGCGAGCAGTCCCGGAATGTCGAGCCCCTTGTCGTTGTAGATCCCGCCCTCCACGGCGCTGACGGCGATGACCTTGGCGCCCGCTTCGCTATCGAGTAACCGAGCCAGGTGGCTGCCCACATTTCCGAATCCCTGAATGACGACACGGCTCCCCTTCAGCGGGATGCCGAAGTCGCGCGCGTATTCCTGGATCACGTACATGACGCCCCGGCCGGTCGCTTCCTCGCGCCCCAAAGAGCCGCCCAGGGCCACCGGCTTCCCCGTCACCACCGCGGGGGTGTAGCCCTGGCGGCTCGAGTATTCATCGAGAATCCAGGCCATCACCTGCGCATTGGTGTTCACATCGGGAGCGGGAATATCCCGGTAGGGGCCGAGCACGATCGCGATCCGTTGCGTGAACCGGCGGGTCAGGCGCTCGAGCTCGAGCTTCGAGAGCTTCTTGGGATTGACCGTGACGCCACCCTTCGCACCGCCGAAGGGGATATCCATCAGCGCCGTCTTCCACGTCATGATCGCCGCGAGCCCGAGCACTTCGTCGTGATCCGCCTCGGGGTGGTAGCGAATGCCCCCTTTGCACGGACCGCGGGCACCATTGTGCTGTATGCGATAGCCGGTGAACACCTCGATCCGCCCGTCATCCATCCGCACCGGGACCTCGACCTGCACCTCGCGGAACGGCGACATGAGGATTTTTCGCATGTACGCTTCGAGGTTGATCAGGTCGGCGGCGCGATCGAACTGACTCTGGACGATAGCGCGGCCCGACATCGGCGCGCGACTGGGTCGCGCGGGCTGGTCAGTCGTGGTCATGACGGTGCTCGAGTCAGTTGGGACGTAGCCGGCGACCCGCCAGCAGGGCGCCGGGGTGTTGGGCCTCGCTCAAGGCCTGCGCGGGGTTGGGCGCGCGGGAGCGACGCGTCCCACCATCCGTCAGGACACCGATCACGTCCGTGGTGACCGCAAGCGTGGATTCCGCCGGATGCTCGATGGTGAAGGCAAGACCCGACCCCTCCCGCTGCAGGGTCGCGACGAGCCCTGTCCACGTTCGGTCGGCCGGCAGCGGCCGCAGGGCGACGACGAGAGGACAAGCGGTGGGATCAACGAGCGCCGGCGTGACGAGCGGAGCGCCCAGCAGCTCGGCGAGCACGTTGTACGCCGAGAACTCAGCGCCGAGGAGGATCACCTGGCCGAATTGCCAATCGGATTTCGCCGCCACCTCGGCGAACGTCGCCACGAGCGTTTCGTCGCTGGGCGCCACCGGCCCCGCGGTGGAGGCCAGCACGATCGCCCCCGTGTCGGCAAACCAGCGCTCCGCGGCGCTGAGGTCCTCCGGCCGGCGCGGCGCATACGAGCCATACCGCTGCGTGACCGCGATCTCGCGCTCGGCATCGGCGCGTTGCTCGGCATGCTCGGCGGCCTGGGCCGCGCCCTCGAACGCCACTTCGGCCGCCTGGTAGCGGCCCGCGTCACGGAGCACCTGCCCCCGGAGCTTGAGCGTATCGGTATGCGGCTCGAGGGCGAATGCGCGATCGAGCGCGAGCAGCGCCCGGTTCTTATCGCCCAGTTTGTAGGCGACGTAGCCGAGCTCATGCCAGACGAGCGCCAAGTCCGGGTCGACTTCGACCGCCCGCTCCAGCTCGGCCAGCGCGTCCTGGTAGCGACCCAGCTCGGCAAGCGCGGCACCGCGAAGGGTGAAGGAGAAGCCGGTCTCGCCGAAGGTCGCTCGGGCGCGATCGGCAAGCTGCAACGCTTCCTCCTTGCGTCCAGCGGCGCGCAGCAGCTCGAAGTATTCGGCCCAGCATGCTTTCAGTTCGGGCTTCGAGGCGAGCAGTTCATCGTACGCGGCCTGCGCATCCCGCATCCGTCCTTCGCGCGCGAGCCAACGCGCCCGGGCGAGCGCGCGCTCGCTGCGGGCGTCGGGAAACAGATCGTAGGATGCGGTCGTACGCACGGGGCTCAAATCTACCCCGACCCCACTCGCTGGCTAGCGGCGACCGGCCTCTCTACATTTCTGCCGCCATGAATCGCGATCAATTACTGAACGAGCTGAGCGCCTTCCTCCGCATTCCTTCGGTGTCGACCTTGCCGGCACACAATCAGGATTGCCGCGCCGCGGCTGAGTGGGTCGCGCAAGAGCTGCGACGACTCGGTTGTCACGACGTGCAATTCCTCGGCAGCGAAACGCATCCGGTCGTATGGGGTGCCGGGCCGGAGATCGCCGGCGCGCCGACCTTGCTGATCTACGGCCACTACGATGTCCAACCTCCCGATCCACTCGCCGAATGGACGACGCCGCCGTTCGAGCCGTCGGTTCGTGACGGGCGGCTCTACGCGCGCGGCGCGGCAGACGACAAAGGGCAGGTCTTCTGCTTGCTCAAAGCGATCGCGGCGTCGCCGCGGCCGCCGGTCAACTTCCGGTTTCTGATCGAAGGGGAAGAGGAATACGGATCGAAGGTTCTGTTCGATCTGGTCGAGCGGGAGCCGCAGCGCGTGCACGCCGACGCCATACTCGTGGCGGACATGTCGTACGTCGCGCCGGGTTGGCCGGCAGTGTACACGACGCTGCGAGGACTCGCGTACGCGGAGATCACGGTACGCACGTCCAAGACCGACTTGCACTCAGGTGAATACGGCGGCGCAGCGCCGAACGCGCACGAAGAGCTCGCTCGCTTGCTGACACGAATCAAGGGTGAGGATGGCAAGATCAACATCCCCGGATTCTACGGCCCGGTACAGCGGCCTTCGAAAACCGAGCTCGCGGCATGGAAGAAGCTGCCGTTCAAGGAGAAGGATTTTCTCAACAAGCGCGTGCAGGGGAAGGGGCTCGTCGGCCTCAGGAAGTACTCAGTGCTCGAGCGGCTCTGGGCGCTGCCGACATTCGAGATTCACGGCGTCCTCGGCGGGTTCACGGGCGAAGGAGCAAAGACGGTGATTCCGGCCGAGGCGACCGCCAAAGTCAGCATGCGGCTCGTGCCCAATCAGAAACTCAAGACCGTGGAGCGGCAGCTCGAGGCCGCCGTCAAGCGCTTCGCGCCGAAGTACGTGACTGCCAGTGTCCGCTTTCTCCATGGTGCGGATCCGGCGCAGATCAAGCTGAACGATCCCTCGTTCAAGCTGCTCGATCAGGCGTTCAAGCAGGTGCTGGGGCGGGGGACGGTGCCGGCGCGCGCGGGCGGATCGATTCCGGTCGTCCCGGCTCTCGCCTCGGGAGGCGCGCCCGTGATCCTGACGGGCATCGGCTTGCCGGATGACCGGCTGCACGCACCCAACGAGAAACTGGAATTGAAGCAGTTGTGGGATGGAATCGAGGTGTTCCGGACGTTCTACGAGCTGCTGGGAGAGTCGGGGCGCGGCTGACCCCGGGGCGGTGCCCCCGGGGTCATTTAGCAATTCGCTTACTCGCGTTCCGGAACTTGTTGATCTCGTGCTGCGTGAGACCCCGGCCTCCGTAGCGCTCTTCCTTCCACGGATCGCCCCGCATGTGATACCCATTCTGTTCCCAAAAACCCGGCAGATCCTCCGCTAACAGCTCGAAGCCGCGCACCCACTTGGCGCTCTTCCAGAAATAGAGATGGGGCACCAGCAACCGCGCAGGCCAGCCGTGCTCGGGGGTGAGTGGCTCACCCGCCCATTGCAACGCGATCAGATTTTCAGGCCGATTCAGATCCGACAGCGGCAGATTCGTCGTGAATCCCTGCTCCGCGACCACGAGACAATACTGCGCGTCCGGTTTTAGCTTCGCGCGCTCGAGCAACAGCTGTACAGAGACGCCTTCGAACGTGTTCTCGAGCCGGCTCCATGTCGTTACGCAGTGGATGTCGCAGTTCACCGTTTTGCGCGGCAGCTTGAGAAATTCGTCGTAGGTGAGGGTGAACGGATTTTCGACGAGACCGGAAACCATGAACGTCCATTTGGACGTGTCGACCGTCGGGACGTCGCCGTAATGCAGGACCGGCCATTTGGTGGTTTCGATTTGGCCGGGGGGGATGCGTGGGAGATTGGGCGGGTGGGGCGTTGCCATTGTGTTTAATCCGTGGGCTGAAGCCCCGGCTCGGCCACTGCGCGAGTCCTTAAGGACTCGTGTCCTCGCCGAGCCGGCCCTTCAGGGCACGGGATTAATGACACTCCGAACGCGGTCTCGAATCCATTCACGACCGCACTCACCGCCTCATCCCACAGCTGCTCCCTGCTCCCTGCTCCCTGCTCCTTCAGAATCGACGTCATCTCCACGCCCCGGATTCCGCATGGCACGATGCGATCGAAGTATGTGAGATCAGTGACGACGTTGAGTGCGAACCCATGCCAGGTGACCCACTGCTTCACGTGAATGCCGATGCTCGCGATCTTCTTGCCCCGCGTCCAGACGCCCGTGTACCCCGGATTGCGCTCCGCGGGGATGTCGAGGATGCCGAGCGATTCGATGAGTGCGTGTTCGAGGGTGCGCAGGTACCAATGGAGGTCCTGCTTGTAGGGGGGGGCACTGAGGTCGAGAATGGGATAGCCGACGAGCTGACCCGGTCCGTGGAAGGTCACGTCGCCGCCACGCTCGACTTCGAAGACGGCGACGCCCGCGGGACGGAGCAGATGGGCCGCATGGGAATTTCTGCCCAGCGTAACCACCGGCGGGTGCTCGAGCAGCAGCAGCACATCGTGATCGAGACGCCTCGCGATTCGGTCTGCAGCAAGCTGCCGCTGCCAGTCGAGCGCATCGGCGTATGGCATGACGCCCGCCTCGATCACTTCGATCGTGCGTTCTTCGGTCACGGTGTACTCATCCCGCTTCCCTCTTCCCCTTTCCCCTTTATCGCCCAGCGCGTGGCCAGAATCCCGAGCGCGATGGTGAGAAGAAGCCAGACGATCATCCCCAGGACGCCGAAGAACCGGTCGAGCGGTGCCGCCAGGAAACCAATCAGGATTGCGCCGACGGCAGCCAGCACCGCGATCACGCCACGCTGCCAGATGTTGTCCAGGTCAAAGCTGCGATACCAACCGCACACGCCGCCGACCCCGACGGCCGCGATGAGTCCCGCCAGCAATGGATCAGCCGCTGTCTCGCGATAGCCCGACCGCTCGAGCTCGCCGCGGAGAATGGAGGCGACGATCTGGGCGGCCGTGAGGCACGCGCCGCCGAACGCGACGCCGGCGCCGAGCGAACCGAGCCCGAGGGCGAGTGGATCCTTCGGGGGGGCGGGGGGAGCTTTCATATGTGCAGCACGCGGCCGAGCGAATCGAGCGCGGCCTCACCGATCGCCTCGGACATCGTCGGGTGTGCATGGATCGCAAGGTCGATTTCTTCGACCGTGTACTCGTTTTCGCGCGCGACGGCCAGCTCGTGGATCATCTCGGACGCATGCGCGCCCACGATATGCGCCCCGAGGATCTCGCCGTATTTCTTGTCCCTAAGGATCTTGACGAAGCCTTCCGTCTCGCCCGTGCCGCGCGCCCGCCCGTTGGCGGAGAAGGGAAACCGCCCCGCCACGTAATCGAGCTTCTTCTCCTTGCACTGATCTTCGGTCAATCCGATGCTCGCCACCTCCGGGTGGCAATACGTCACGCTGGGCACATTGTCGTACTTGATCGCGTGGGGCTTCTGGCCCGCGATGATTTCGGCGACCACTGAACCCTCGCGGAACCCTTTGTGGGCCAACATCGGCGGACCGACGACGTCGCCGATCGCGTAATACCCGGGTGCGGTCGTCTGGAGATTCTGGTCGACCTTGATGAACCCACGATCGGTGAGCTGAATGCCGCACTCTTTGAGGCCGATGTTTTCGGTGTTGACGGCGCGGCCCGCGGCCATGAGGACCGCGGCGGCGGTCACCTGTTTCTTCTCGCCGCCCGCTTCGATGTCGAGCGTCACCTTGTCTTTTCCAACCGCCGCTTTCGTGACCTTGGCGCCCGCGATCACGTCGATGCCGCGTTTACGATAGCTCTTCGCCAGCGTGTCGGACGCTTCGGCGTCTTCGATTGGCAGGATGCGCGGCAGCGCTTCGATCAGCGTGATCTTCACGCCGAACGCCTGGAAGATGTCCGCGAACTCCATGCCGACCGCGCCCGCGCCGATGATCGCGAGGGATTCCGGCACGCGCTCGAGCAACAGCGCTTCATCGGAAGAGATGACGGTCGTCTTGTTGATTTCGAGGCCGATCTGGGGAATGCCTTTGACCCGGGAGCCCGTGGCGATCACGACGGCCTTCTTCGCCTCGTACACGTCGCTGCCGACTTTCACTTTCTTGCCGGGCTGCACGACACCGGTTCCCTTCACGACGGTGATCTTGTGCTTCTTCATCAGAAACTCGACGCCCTTGGAATTCTGATCGCTCACTCGGCGGGAGCGCTTCATGGCAACGCCGTAATCGGTCTTCACGCCGCTCGCTTCGACGCCGAATTCCTTCGATTCCTTCAATAGGCCGGCGATGTATGCGGAGTGGAGCAGCGCCTTGGTCGGGATGCAGCCGATGTTCACGCACACCCCGCCCAGTTTCTCCTGCTCGACGACCGCGGTGCTCATGCCGAGTTGCGCGCTGCGAATGGCGCAGATGTAGCCCGCGGGGCCGCCCCCGAGAACGATCACGTCAAAACTTGCCACAGGTGCTCCTTAGAGCAGCATCGCCAATGGGTTTTCGAGCATTTGCTTCAAAGTCTTCAAGAATGCGGCGCCCGTCGCGCCATCGATCACGCGGTGGTCGCAGCTCATCGTCACCCGCAGCCGTTTCCGCACGCTGACCCGATCGCCATCCGGCACGGCCTTCGGCATGATGGTGCCGATCGCAACGATCCCCGCCTCGGGTGGATTGATCACGGCGGTGAACTGATCGATGTCGAACATGCCGAGATTCGAAACGCTGAACGTGGAGCCCGTGTACTCCTCGGGTTTGAGGCGGCGGCTGCGCGCCTTCCCCGCCAGGTCGCGGGCCTCCGCGCCGATTTCGCGCAACGATTTCATGTCCGCATTGCGAATCACCGGCGTGATGAGGCCGTCTTCGATGGCGACCGCCATGCCGATGTGCACTTCGTTCCAGTACCGAATGTGGTCTTCCTGGAACCAGGCGTTGCACGCGCGGTGTCGCACCAACGCCAAAGCGACCGCCTTGATGATGATGTCGTTGAACGAGATCTTGCCGCCCTCTTCATCTAGCTGCTTGTTGAGCGCCTCGCGGGCCTCGGCGGCGCGCTCCATGTCGATCTCGGTCGTGAGGAAGAAGTGCGGGACCGGCCCAATCGACGCCGCGAGCCGCTTGGCGATCGTCTTTCGGATCTGGGTGAGGGGGACGTCCTCGTACGGAACGCCCGTGCGTCGTACATCGGGCGTCGCGCGTGGTACCGCCGCGGGAGCGGCAGCCGTTGTCTTGGCGACGGGCGCTCCCTCGACGTCGCGCTTGATGACCCGGCCGCCTGGACCTGATCCCTGGACGAGCTTGAGGTCGACGCCGGCTTCCCTCGCAATCCGTTTGGCTAACGGCGAGGCCTTCACACGGGTCGCGTCGGCGGGGGCAATGGACGCGGTGGGCGCCGTCGTGGGTTGCGGAGCGGGAGGTGCCTTTGCGGGGGTTGCTGGCGCACTCTTCGCAGCCGGCGCGACCGCACCATCACCATCGACCTTCTCACCAGGCTTCCCAATCCACGCGACAACGTTTCCGACGGGCACCGTGCTGCCTTCGGGTACGACGACTTTGATGAGCTGGCCATCCGCTCGCGCCACCAATTCCATGATGGCCTTATCGGTTTCCACCTCGGCGAGCGTGTCGCCCGACTTCACCGCGTCGCCTTCGTGCTTTGTCCACTTCACGAGCCGCCCTTCTTCCATCGTGGGCGAAAGTGCCTCCATGTGGACTTTGGTAGCCATGGGCGCTACTCGAGGTACAGCACGCGCCGCGCGGCCGCGACGACCTTCTCGGGCGACGCCTTGGCCGCGCGCTCGAGCACCTTGTTGTACGGCATCGGCACGTCGGCCTGCGTGACGCGCAGCACCGGCGCATCGAGCTCGTCGAAGGCATCGCGCTGAATCAAGTCCACGATCTGCGCGCCAATGCCGGAATGCGGCCAGCCCTCCTCCACGACGACCGCGCGGTTCGTCTTCGTAACCGACTCGAGAATCGCCGCTTCATCGAGCGGGCGCAGCGAGCGCAGGTCCAGGACTTCAGCGGAGACATTCTGTTCGGCGAGCTGCTCGGCGGCTTTGACGGCCACACTCAGGGTTTTCGAGTGACAGACGAGCGTCACATCCGAGCCTTCGCGCTTGATGTCCGCGCGCCCGATCGGGACGATATGCTCGCTATCGGGGACGTCGCCCTTGAGGTTGTACAGCATCTCGCCTTCGAGCACGATGACCGGATTGTTGTCCCGGATCGCCGACTTGAGGAGACCCTTGGCATCAGCAGGTGTTGCGGGCGCGACGACTTTCAGTCCGGGGATGTGCGAGAGCCAGCTCTCCCACGCCTGCGAGTGCTGCGAGGAGAGCTGCAACGCGGCGCCGTTTGGGCCGCGGAAGACGATCGGCATGGGGATCTGACCGCCGGACATGTAGAGCATCTTGGCGGCTGAATTGACGATTTGATCGAGCGCCAGAACCGCGAAATTCCACGTCATGAACTCGATCACCGGCCTGAGACCACCCATCGCGGCGCCCACGCCGATGCCGGCAAAACCCAGTTCGGCAATCGGCGTGTCCACGACCCGCTGCGGCCCGAACTCTTCCAGCAGCCCGCGGCTCACCTTGTACGCGCCCTGATAGACGCCGACCTCCTCGCCCATCAGAAAGACGTTCGGGTCGCGCTGCATTTCTTCACGCAGCGCCTGGTTCAGCGCATCCCGATAGGTGAGGGTGGCCATCGCTCAGTCGACCAACACGTCGGTGAAGAGCTCGTCCGGTTCGGGATCGGGGCTCTCATCGGCGAATTTCACGGCCTCTTCGACTTCGGCATGGATCTCGGTATCCATCGCGTCGAGTGCCGCCTGATCGATCACGCCTTCCTCTTTGAGTTTGCCGGCGAGATGCGTGATGGGGTCGCGGGCTTTCTGTTCCTCTACTTCGTCCTTGGTCCGATAGACGCCGTGGAGGGGATCGGACATCGAGTGGCCCATGTAGCGATAGGTACGCACCTCGAGCAGCGTCGGGTGGCTGTGCTTGCGGGCCCGCTCGATGGCGCGCCGCGTCGCGTCGTAGACGGTCAGCACATTCATGCCGTCGACCAGCTCCGCGGCCATGTCGTAGCTGCAGGCGTGCTCGACGATATCGGTCACCGCCGCCACGCGCTCGAACGCGGTTCCCATGCCGTAGCGATTGTTCTCGCAGAGGAAAATCACCGGCAGTTTCCAAACCGATGCCATGTTCAGCGTCTCGTGAAACGCACCGATGTTCACAGCGGCTTCGCCAAAGAAGCACACGCAGACCTGATCGCCGCCTTTGTACTTGATCGCGAAGCCCAGTCCCGCGGCGAGCGGGACATGGCCGCCGACGATCCCATGCCCGCCCATGAAACGGCGATTCACGTCGAACAAATGCATCGAGCCGCCTTTGCCCTTCGAGCAGCCGGTGGCTTTGCCGAACAGCTCCGCCATCACCGCGTTCGGCGAGATGCCCTTGATGAGCGCCTGGCCATGCTCGCGGTATGAGCAGATGACGTAGTCGTCTTCACGCAGCGCGGTGAGCGCCCCGACGCCGACTGCCTCTTGCCCGATGTAGAGATGACAGAAGCCACCGATCTTGCCGAGGGCGTACGCTTCCGCGGCCTTCTCCTCGAAGCGGCGGATCAGCAGCATCTGCCGCAACATCTTGAGGTGCAGCTCGGCTTGCGTCGTGTCCTTCGGACTGCGGGCGGTGGCGGTCATGAGGTTGCGGCCTCGGCGGCCTCGGCGGCCTCGACTTGTTCCCAGGCGTGATAGCTGGAGCGTACCAGCGGTCCCGACTCGACATGACGGAAGCCGAGCGACATTCCGTACCGCTTCAAGTCGGCGAACTCATCTGGGGTGTACCAGCGTGCGATCGGCAGATGCTGTTCCGAAGGACGCAGGTACTGGCCCAGCGTGATGATGTCGACGCCCTGCGCACGCAAATCGCGGATTGCGACGAGCAGCTCATCCCATTCCTCTCCCAATCCGCAGATCAGGCCGGATTTCGTGCGGAGGTCGGGGTTCATTTCCTTCGCGGTCCGCAATAGCTCGAGCGCGCGGGTGTAGCGGCCGCCGGGCCGCGCGATGCGATAGAGGCGGGCAATGGTCTCGAGGTTGTGATTGAGGATGTCGGGTCGGGCAGCGACGATGATGCGGAGCGCTTCGGGGTTGCCTTTGAAGTCAGGAATCAGGACCTCGATCGAGGTCGCGGGAAGCCGGCGTCGGATCTCCGCGATACACGCGGCAAATATTTCGGCGCCGCCGTTCGGCAAGTCATCGCGATCCACGCTGGTGATGACGACGTGCTTGAGTCCCATCTGCGCGACTGCGTCTGCCAGACGCTGCGGCTCGCCGGCGTCGAGCGGTGCGGGGGTCCCATGCGCTACCGCGCAGTACGCGCAATTCCGCGTGCAGACGTCCCCGAGGATCATGAAGGTTGCGGCGCGGTGCTCCCAGCATTCCCCGATGTTGGGACAATGGGCCTCTTCACACACGGTATGAAGCCGCAGGTCCCGCATCATGTGCTTCAGGGTCAGGTAGTTCGGCCCGCCGGGGGCTTTGACCTTTAGCCAGGAGGGTTTACGCGCGCTGTCCCCTGCGGCAGGAGCAGGGGGTGGGGGCGGCATGATCTGGACGAGCGGTGCAGCCATGGGAATCGAAGATAGCGGGAGCTAATAAGGCGGGGTAGCCCGTTTTTCAACCGGACGGTTGATCGCCTCCGTTGTCTTTCAAGCGCCGAAGTTTCTCTTCGATCTCGGCAGACGTGCTGAGCGTTCCATCCGCGATGTCGGCAATCTCTTCCGCTTCGCGCCACTGCCGCTCCAACTCCTCGGCTTCTGCCTGCTCATCGACCGCCATTTCGAGGGCGAGCCGTCGCTCCGGACGAAGTGCTCGGAGCGTGGTCTGCCGAACCGCGACGTCGCGGACGAGCCATTCGGGCCCGCCGACTTGATCCACCTCGCGGGCGGCATCCTCGGCGCGTTTGCCGCCACGGCGAATCACGTTCAGGTAGGGCAATCCTTGCCTCAGCACGTGAACCGCCTCAGTACCGGTGAGCTGCGCACCCTCCTGGCGACAACGCGGGCAGCTCAGCAGCACCGCCATGTCGGCGTGTGCGTCGGGTACCACGCGCGCGTGTTGAACGTGACGGGCGCGCAGCTCCATCACGCTGCCGCAATGCGCGCAAATGGGTGCCTCGATCATCGAGACTTTGCGACTGCCAAGCAGGCGGAGATAGAACCAATCGACGGCGCGATGGACGTTCCACACGACCAGGCCGAAGCCACCGCCCGCGGCCACGTTGGCGGCGACAC
The DNA here is from genome assembly GCA_001915025.1 of Gemmatimonadetes bacterium 13_2_20CM_2_65_7. GTDB lineage: Bacteria > Gemmatimonadota > Gemmatimonadetes > Gemmatimonadales > GWC2-71-9 > 20CM-2-65-7. Next base: position 21,310 of record MNDR01000008.1, on the reverse strand, counting down.
CGAGGCCGATCGCGGCGATGGTCAGGGGAACGACGACTTTCATGCGCTCGCGCTGGCGGTTCCGCAAGCGCTCGCCGTAGCGCCATGTCGCGAGCTCCACCCGCGGCGGCTTACCGACGCGCACGAAGTCATACCGCTGCCAGCGGATCAGCGAGACTTGTGCAGTCGACGCCGCCACGCGGCCGAGGCTCGCCGCGCGGGCGACGGCTTCAATGCGCTCCAGCCGATCATCGAATGGGGTGAGATTCCAGCGGCTGCAGCGCGGGCAAACGACCCACAACCGGCCCTTCCACTCGTCAAACGCGATCCGACGGCCCACACCGAGACCGGATGGACCGCCGTCGCCGTCGAACGACGCGTTGCAGAAAGCACAAGTACGAAACACGACGCTACGCTGCTGAAGACAGTCAGGAAGTAAAGCGCTCCGGGGCGAGAGAAGCAATCTCTATCTCGGATGTTCCTGTCGTCACGAGGCTTGCAATGATCTCGCCGGTCAAGGCGGCCAGCAATACACCGTTGCGCCCATGTCCGGTGGCATACCACAAGCCTCTGACATCCGGATCGGCGCCGACGATCGGGCGGCCATCCGGCGTCACCGGCCGCAGGCCCGCCCAGCTGCGCAAGGGTCCACGCGAGGCGAGCGCGGGAAACAATCGCGTGGCATTCGCGAGGATGTCCTCGAGACCAGAGTCGGTGACGCTGTTGTCGAATCCGACGTGTTCCATCGTGCTGCCCATCAGCGCCTCGCCGTCTCGCGCGACCACATATCCGTGACCGTAGTACAGGATTGCGCGCGGCACGCCAGCGGGCCACGGCAGCGCCGCCATTTGCCCGCGAACCGGCTCGACCGGTAAGGCCCGCGGGAGATGCTCGATGCGAGGCGACCAGGCTCCGGCGGCGATGATGACGTGCTCAGCTTTTATCTTGCCAGTGGACGTTTCCACAGCCGTCGCCCGCCCGAGGATGGTGTTGATACGCTGCACACGCGCTGCGATGACGACCGCGCCACGGCGCTTCGCGTCGGCAAGCAGCGCCCGGGCGAGCAGGGGCGCGTGTACCGCACCGTCTTCGGGCGCGAACAGCGCACCTAGACAAGGCGCCGCCGCGGGAAAGCGCTCGGCGACATCACCGGCCTCGAGCCAATCGCAGCGCAGTCCGGCTTGTCTCTGGTGGGCGACAGCATCGCGCAGGCGCTCCGCCTCCGGTTCGTCGAATGCTAGGGACGCGATACCCTCGCGCCACAGCCCGATATCGATGCCGGTCGTTTCGAGTAGCGAGGCGGCCAGGCTTTCATAGAGGTCGCGTCCACGCAGGCCCAACGCCCGGAGCGACTCGTCTGTCCGTTCGATTTGTGCGCCCAGGATCCCGGCTGACGCTGCCGAAGCGGCCGCCGGCTCGGGGCCGGGCTCGCAGATTGCTACGCGGAGTCCGGCAAGCGTGGCCGCGCGGGCGCACGCCGCGCCGATGATTCCTCCTCCCGCGACCAGCACTTCACACGACGAAACTTTGTGCGACATTTAGGCGTACGCTGCACACGCACCGGACACCACGGAGGGTATCATGTTCCGGAGCATTTTGGGGTTCGCACTTCTCGCCGTTGTCGCGTGGTTCGGCCTCCAGCTGATTTTCGGGATCCTTGGCAGCCTAGTCGGTCTCGCGATGACCGTGCTCTGGCTCGCCGTCATCGGGTTTTTCTTCTATCTGGCGTTGCGGCTCATCAGCCCGCGCACGGCGGATCGCATCCGCGACATGATCAAGGGCCGGCCTGCCGACGCCTCTTAAGGCTGCAACCGGGCCAGTACGGCCCACGCCAACAACGGAAACAGAATCTCGTGGTGGCCGGTGAGCTGAATGCCGCGGCCACCCGCGAGCGTTGGTCGCTCGACGACATTCACCCGCGGCCGGTAATGGCGCTGCATGTCGCAGTCGCACGCGGTGAAATTCTTGGGCCGTCCACTGTTCAGATTGCGCGCGACGGTCAGCGCCTTGAGAAATACTTCGGGCATGATCACCGCGCTGCCGACATTCAGGACCACGCCGCCGTCGTCGAGATCGGGCACCGCACCCGCGAGGCGCTTGAAATCGCGATGACTCGTCGCGCCGAGGGCCGCGCCATCGGCTGAGGGATGTTGGTGAATGATCTCGGCGCCGATCGCCGCGTGGACGGTCACCGGAATGCTCAACTCGGCACAGGCGAGCAACACCGAGGCATCGCGACCCGGTAAGTCTTTTCGCGCGCCGAGGTATTCCGCGAGCGCCTCACCCGCACCCCGCTGCGTCTTCGCCCCGCGCGCGATCGCCGCGTTCATCTCCCGACCGGTCTCCTCCGCCATGCCGAAGGTTCCGTCACCCAGGCCGGCAGCCACGTCTTCGCTGGTACCGCCGTACGCGGCGAGCTCGAAGTCGTGAATGGCGGCGCTGCCGTTCATCGCGACGATCGTGATCGCGCGTCGCCGCATCAGTGCGATCAGGAGCGGGCCCAGACCGACTTTGATCACGTGTCCGCCAAGCATCGCGAGGACGCCGCGCCCACGTTCCGCGGCCGCGGCGATCTGGTCGACGACGTATCGCAGGTCCTGCGCGGCGAGGACCCTTGGCAACGCGTCGATGAAGGCCTTGAACGACCGATCAGAGGGAAGCGGCGGCTTGGCTAACAGTGAGGCGTCGACTTTGTTGGGGCGTTTGGCGATAGGGACTGTCTTGAGGCGGGAGAAATCGGCTTCGCGGTAATCGGTCATTCCTGTCCTCCCGCAGGTAGGACGTACTCCTTGAGCTTCAGCGTGACCTGACCGAACGAGAAGTTCGACTGGATCGCGAGCACGAGGCGCTGCGGATCGTCCGAGAGCCAGATGTGCGTCTCGGATTTCTCCGCGAAGATGCCGCGGCCCTGGGGAATCTTGGGCCGAACGACCAGCGCTTGCCACTTTTTCCCGGCCACGCTGACGCGATCGCGCCCCAGGACCTCGATGATCACGGGGTTGCGGTCGGGCCGGAAGTAGCGCGCATACTCGTATCTCTTCCCGACTTCGAGCGGCACGGTTCGAATCCAGTACAGAAATGCGGCGTCATCGAGCGGCTCGAGCACCGTCGCGAACGTCGTGTCGCGCCCCTCCTCCCGATAGAAACCAGAATCGGGAAAGATCTCGAACCGGTGCTCGCGGTGTTTGCCGCGCTCGTCCTGGATCGACCAGAAGCGGCGCGAGCGGAAGTCGTAGCGGCCCACCCACGACTCGATCGTCTGATCCAGGTGGTACCAGAGCGCGCCGCCGCTGATACGAAAGCGGATGTGCACGGCCTCGGTGTTATGCACGGTGTCGATGCCAACGACTTCCATCGCTGCGTTCCCGACGCTGAAGATCCCGTATTTCGCGTTATAGGTCAGCCGCTCTCCAACGGGGAACGGCACGGCCGGAGCGACGCGAATCACCGCTTGAACCGTCGATGAGGAAGAGGGCGAACCGGAGTTCGTGAGGACGCCGGTGCATATCGTGTCCTGGCCCGCGAGCGGACGACTTGTTCCCCCTGCCAACAGCGCAAGCGCGATCATTAGCGCGCCCTTCCGGGCCGCGCTGATCAAGCCGCGCGAGCGCCACACATCGACCAATCGTTGCCAGGCTTTCGTCCGAGACGGTCGCTGCCTGCGGTCGTAGCGCGCCGCGCTGGGAACCATCTCCACGCGTCTCGCAAACGCGCCGAGGCGCGCCAGTAACTCTGCGTTCGCGGCCCATCCTTCGGTGGTCAGCAACGGAGCCTTCTCCCCGCCGCGGGTCGCCTGGCGCAGCACGATCAGCCGCAGCGCGACAAATCCCGAAATGGAATCCTTGATCCCGCCACCGACCCGCAGCAGGCGGGGGGCCCACTGTCTCGCCCATCGCTCCGGCCAGCGCGCACCCATCGTCTGATCCTGCTCGGCCACCACGAGATCGGCGCCGGATTCGAGGCGCTTCACCATCTCTTCCATGGTCTCGGGCGCGTGGACGAAATCGGCATGCAGGGTGATGGCGCAATCGCGTTTCGGCCGGTCGGTGCGCTGCAACGCCAGCCGCAACAGCTCTTCCAGACTGCGAGCATAACCCTGCTGCGAGCGGTGCTTGACGACGGTGAGCGGGAGAACGCGCGCGTAGGTCGCAAGCACGTCCGCGGTACCGTCCGTTGAGGCATCGTCGCACGCGATGATCTGGTATTCCCGCTCAAACGCGGTGAAGACCTGCCGGACCTTCCAGAGGACCAGGCCGACGGTGCTCGCCTCGTTGCGAACCGGTACGCAGACGTAGATCATGGCCCTGCAATCTAGGAGAGTGCCTGATAGACGTCCAAGACTCCGTCCGCCATCGCGCGCGCGCTGAACCGCGAAGGGAAGGGCGGCGGCACATGCGCAGGCCCGCGCAGCACGTCCACGACCTTCTGCGCCAACGCATCGGCGCTGCCCACCGGGACCAGCACGTCGGCGGGCAGGATCTCGGGAATCCCTCCGGCTGCGGTCGCGACGACCGGCCGGCCGAGCGCCAGCGCGTTCAGGATCACGCTGCCCAGGCCTTCCTCCTTGGACGACATCACGAAGACGTTGGCTTCCGCGATAAGCGCCTCCACGCGCTCGACGTACCCCACGAGATGCACGCGGTCATGGAGCTCGAGACGCGCGATTTCCGCTTCGATCGCGGCGCGCAGCGGTCCTTCACCCGCGATGATCCAGTGGAGGTCGGGTTCTAACGGGCGCGCGTAGTGAGCGGCGCGGACGAGTGTTCGCTGATCCTTGTGATCGACGAGTGCCGCCGCATTCACCGCGAGTAGGGTCTGGGCCGAGAGTCGCAGCTGGCTGCGCGTATCGAGCGCCGGAGTGGCGGCACGGCGGGTCTCGTCGGGATCGATGCCGTCGGGCACCACCGTGATCGCGTCGGCCGCGACGCCGTCCCGGACGAGGATCTGCTTGACCGCGCCCGACACGGCGATGATGCGATCGGGACGCCGCCACGCGCCGAAGCGTCCCACGTGAAAGTCCACGCGCCGCGTGGCGACGAGTGTCCGGCCCATCGCGACCGTCGCGGCGAGCGTCAGCGCATGGCTGTCGTGGACGTGAATGACGTCCGGTTGAAAGGCCGTGATCGTCCGCCGCAGATGCCACCACGCCCGCGGGTCGAGCCCGATCTCCCAGGCGGTACCGCGGACCGTCACGCCGTCTCCGGTCACGCGCCGGGCCAATTCGCTCCCCTGTCGGGTGACGAGAATCTGCTCGAGCCCAGTTACGCGGCGGAGCTCACGAGTTAATAACCAGACCTGATTCTGCCCGCCGCGCCATTCACGGCCGGAGTCAACCTGCAAGACCCGCATTAGCCTTGACGACTCCGGCGAGCACGCGACGCAGCGCATCGAGTTTGAAGGGCTTCTGCAGGAAGGGGCGGCCCAGCTCTTCGAGGAATTGCAACGTGTCGCCGCGGACGGTATCGCCGGTGGCGAAAATGATCCGCTCGGCGACGGTCGGATGCATGCGCGCGAGCGTGTGAAACATCTCGCGCCCGCCGAGGCGGGGCATGCGCAGATCGCAGATGATCAGGTCGAACGGCTGCATGAGCGCGCGCTTCAACGCCTGGCTGCCGTCACGCGCGAGCACGACCTCGTGGCCCCAGCTCTCGAGTGTTGCCTGCATGTAATGAAGGATGTGCGGCTCGTCATCGACGACGAGTACCCGCAGCCGTTCGGGCCGTTCTGCGGCCACCGCGGCGACCGCGGTCTCGGTCCCTCCCTCCGCTCCCCGTCGCGCGGGCCTTAATCCCATGCGGTCGCCCGCCGGCAGCTCGACGGTGAACGTCGCGCCCCGGCCGCTTCCCGCGCCTCCCGGGTCGAGGGACATGCTGCCGCCATGCTCTTTCACGATGCCGAGACAGATGGAAAGTCCGAGACCGGTCCCTTCGCCTTCGGACTTCGTGCTGAAGAACGGCTCGAACACCCGCTGCGCGAGCGCCTCGGGAATTCCGGGACCGTTGTCCGAGATGCTGACGGAGAGGCCATCCGGTTGGCACTGGGTGACGATCTGAATCCGTCCACCAACCTGGGGACGGGCGCCCGCGATCGCCTGGGCGGCGTTGTTGATGATGTTCACGAATACTTGCTTGATCTGGTTCGCGTGGACCTCGACTTCCGGCAGGCCCGGCTCGAACTCGAGCGTCAGCTCGATGCGGGCCGCGAGCAGCTGATTCCTGAGCAGTTGATGCGTGGACTCGAGAATCGGCCGGATCGATTGCAGCTGGCGTTCGCCTTCCTGGCGGCGCGCGAACGAGAGCAGGTTGCGTACGATCGCCGAGGCGCGCTCCGCTTCCTGACGAATCACTGCCAACGGCTCGGCCAACCGCGGTGGCACGTCGGACGCCTCGCCCAAGAGGTCGGAAAAACCGACGACGGAGGCGAGCGGATTGTTCAGGTCGTGCGCGACGCCCGCGATGAGCTGACCGATCGCCGACATCTTTTCCGATTGCAGCAGCTTCTCCTGTAAGCGCCGCTTCTCCGTCTGATCCTCGAACAGCAGCACGCCAGCACCGGGTTCGTCCGTGGGAATCACGGTGACGAGAAGCACGCGTTCCCCGGCGCGAACCTCGACTCCGTCACCAGGGGTTGCCAGCAGCCGGGCAATAGGCTCGGCCCACGCCGGCGGGAGGAGCGTGAGCCAGGGGCGACCCGGCAGCGCCGTGACCGGCAGTTTGATCAGCTCCGCAAACATGCGATTCGCACGGCGCACGGTGCCCTGCGTGTCCACGTAGCAAATCGCGTGATTGAACGCATCTACTGTCTGTTCCCACTCGCGCTTACCACTCGAGAGCATTTCGACGAGTCGCGCGTTCTCGAGTGCGATGCCGGCCTGGGCGAGCACCGCGCGTGCGAACATGAGGGCGCTTTCATCGAGTGCGTTGGTGCGGACGCCTTCCAGCGCAACGGCGCCGATGGTTCGCGAGCCCGCCACGATGGGCACGCCCAGCCAGCTCGCGGGACGCGGACCATTGTGATAGGCGACGGTCAGCCGGTTGGAGTCGAGGTCGAGGAGCAGCACCGACAAGCGGCCCGGAGCGAGCTGCTCGGTGAGGGCGCGCGCCACGACTTCGACGATCGTGGTGGGCCGAAACGCACCCGCCAGCTCCTGCGATAGCGTGGTGAGACGGCTCAGCACCTCGGCAACCGAGGCTTTCATCGTCCCTCGTCGAGGAAGCGGGTCGGGACGCGGGTCGCGGCGTCGACCAGCGCCTCCGCCGATTTGATGAAACGGACGACGATCGGCAGCGATCCCTGCAGCGCGACCTTGCGCTGCATGATGCCGGCAATCGGGCCGAGTTCCTTTTTGATGATCTGCTTCCAAAAGCGATATTCGGCCGTCAACACGAAGGGAGCTTTTTGCGCCTCCGCCCGGGTGACGACGCGCGCGTCCCGGCAGACACCGCGGTCGAGATCGAGCCAGATGCCTACGTCTTCCGGCACGCCGATCGGTGGATTCGCCGGGACTACCAATGCGACGGGACCATGCGTCCACTCTGCGGACGCTTGCCGGTAGTCCTCACTGGCACTGATCGCCGCCCCGTAGGCGGCCACCCATTCCGCTGAAGGGAAGGAATGCGTGGCGGTCGTCACGCGACGGCCCGCGCGAATCCGTCGAACAGGGCGCGCTCGGTCAGATCCTCGGGATGCCACTGCACCGCCACGATCCAGGGCGCGTTTGCGTCGACTGGCTCGGCGGCTTCGATGACGCCATCATCCGCCCACGCCACGGCCCGGAGCCCCGGCGCCAGATCACGGATTGCCTGATGATGACGGCTATTCACCGTTGCCGTGCGCGTGCCGAGCGTCCGCTCGAGCAGCGAACCGGGCTGTACGCGCACCTGGTGATTGCCCTTCTCGTCGCTGTGAGGCACGGGGCCCGGGCGCTCGCTCTCGAGATCCTGATACAGCGTACCGCCGAGCGCCACGTTGAGGATTTGGATGCCGCGGCAGATCGCGAGAATTGGCAGGCGACGCTGTCGCGCGGCCTCGATGAGCGCGACCTCCGCCGCGTCGCGGTCAGCGTCGACCTCACCCAGGCGCGGGTGCGGGGATGCCCCGTATCGTTGCGGAGCGACGTCCTCACCGCCGGTGAGAACCAGTCCGCGGACGCTCTGGAGTGCGGCGGCTGCGCGATCGGGCGCGATCATCGTCGGAACCGCGAGCGGCACGAGCCCGGAGCGCTCGAGCGCGCGCACGTACGCCGTGTTCAGAGTCACGCGCTCGCGACCATCCACCGATCGGCGGGGCGCCGTGACTGCGACGGGCGCCGGCGTCACGACGTCGCGGACGCGGGACCGAAGAGAGGGCAGCGAGGGTTGCTGACGCTCGACCAGTCGACGCGCACCCCGTACAGGTTCAGCGCGTTGCTTCCGCCGATAATCGTGCCGATATGCGGGTCATTGACGGGCTCCGTGCCGTTGACGACGAGAACTCCCATGGCACGTTGCGACGTGTCGTCCACGACGAGCACCCCGTAGCCCTGCGGTGGGAAGCCGGGACCCCGGTATTGCATCGAGAGACGGCCTTCCGCGTCTCGACCCACGATCACCGCGCCTTCGCCGGTCTTTTGTTGCACGACCAGCGCCGGCAGCGAATCGGGAAGCCCCCGTGGGGGATCGGTGATGACGGCGCGCGCGTTGGCCAGTTGCTGCGTGATCAGGGAGGGACCGGCAATCAGGGCGATCCCGCACGTGGGAGAGCCGCTGCTGCTGCGTCCACAGGCGGTGGCAGCCGCGAATCCCATGCACAGGAGAGCAAAACGGCGAATCATGGGCCTCCAATGTAACGCTAATGTGCCCAGACAACCGTAAGGGTAACCGTACGCACGGGTGCAAGTGTCTCCGGGACCAGATTGTAGATGTAATTCAGCGCGTTTGCGACGAGCAGCCGGAATGCGACTGGTCCCCGGGACCAACCGGCCCGCAAATCCAGCACCTTCACGGGCACACGCCGAGGATCGACGAACCCCTCCAGCTCGATGCGCTCGGGCCGGCTGGCGAAACGGAAGTCTGCACCGACGTCCAGACTGCCGACGGTATAATCGGCGCCGAGCGTGAGCAGATGCCGGGGGCGAAACGCGAGCGGTCCCGTGGTGGAATCGCCGGCCAAGCGGCGACGCGTCGAGAGATAGGTGTAGCCGAGCGTCGTAATCAGGCGGTTCGGAATCGGCGCGCCGATGATGGTGGCATCGACACCGGCGAGCCGGGCGCGCACCACATTTTGTAATTGGATCTTGATCGTGTCCGGCGGAACGAGTACTGCCTGCGGCTCGATCAGATCGTGCGCTTCCGTCCAGAAGAGCGCGGCGTCCACGCGGAATGTACCGAGCACGGGAGCGGTCGTATCCATCCTGCTCCCGCCGATCGGTCGGAATCGTAATTCCAATCCGCGGGCTCGCGACCGCGGTGAGCGAACCGCCGTCGACGGCGAGAAAGTCGAGCCGGGCTCCGCCGCTGAAGCGCGCGCTGCCGATCTGTTGCTCGCTTTGGCCGTACGCCGCGAGCTCAGCCTGGGTGTGGCTGCCGAAGATGTCGCTCGAGACGCGCGAGAATGTGACCTCACCGCCGACCAGCACCGAGCGGTTCGTGTCCGGATGCGACTCGATGCGCGCTTCGGTTCCAAAGCGGTCGCCGATGCCGTACTCGTTGGCGCTGCGGCGCACGTCGATGAAATGTGTTCGCAGCAAGGAGGCGCGGGCTTGCCAGGCGAACCCTGGAGAAACGGTGCTGCGGATTTGCGCCGCGAGGTAGGCTTTGCGGGAGTCGGTGCGTGCGCCCCGTTCCGTCGTATCGATCATAAAGGGCTGAAACACCTGGCCGCGGTCATCGCATTTGCCGCGGTTGCACCAGCTCAGCGGCACGTCATACCGATTCACCGCCCACGCGCCCGAGATATCGACGCGCACGCCTTGCGACGGCTCCCAGCGCGTCTTTCCGGCCATGTGGAAATGATCTTCGCTGTCCTGTTGGCGATAGCCGTCGGAGTGGCGATCTCCCACCGCGATGCTTCCGCCGGCCACGTCGTTGCCGTACGACGCCGATAGATCGGCGCCGCCTTGCAGTCCCGGGCTGCTGCGAAACTGCCAGATCGCGTAGGGCGGATCGGCGTATGCACCGCCCGTGAGTCGCAAGCGACTATGCAAGCCGTTCGGCACATCGCGCGTCGTCACATTCACCACACCACCCAGCGCCGCCGATCCGTACAGCGACGAACCGGCGCCCTTCAGGATGTCCACGCTTTCGATCTCGTTGACCGCGAGCAGGTCCCAATCGATCCCACCGCGATCGCCTTGGTTCATTGGGACACCGTCGACGGTCAGCAACACGCGCGAGTTCAGCCCCTGGATGTATCCGGTCGAGCCACGAATGTTGATCTGGCCGTTCACGAACTGAATGCCGGGCACATGATCGACTGCTTCATCCACCGTGTTCACCGCGCGGCGATCGAGATCCCGTTCGCTGACCTGCGCGACGCTGGTGGCGGGGCGCTCGCCAAAATGCGGCAGCTTCTCGATGACCGTGGAAACGGGCGCCAGGGTGAGCGGCGAGAATCGGAGCTGGAAGTCGACACTCGCCGAATCCGCGGATATCGCGACGACGGTATCGAGGCCCGCGTACCCGACCGCATCCACACGGACGTGGACCGTCCCGGTGGGCACTTGTGCGAGGCGATAGCGGCCGCTCGCGTCCGAGCGCGTGAAGAGCGTCGTTCCGCGGAGACCGACCTGCGCGTGGCCGATGGGCGCGCCTTGGTCGTCATGAACGGTGCCGTGCAGCGCCACGAGACCTTGCGCCCCGAGTGTTGCCGCCGACAGCGCGAGCGCGGGAAACAGCGCTATTGTGCGGTGCACGTTACGAAATCCGTTGCCGGGCGGAGGCTATCGAGATTGGCGACGAAGTTGACGTCGCCCGCGGCGGCGCCTGTCGGTACGGTGACGACACCGGGCTGGGACGTGTCGGCGGGATTGCGGTAGTAGCCGGCGACGCGAAGCAGAGCCGTGTCCGCCGGCGAAAGGTGCAGCATCCCCACTTTTTTCCAGACCGCCACCACCCAATGGTAGGTGCCCGGATCGAGCGTCATGCTGTAGGCGGCTGCCGAATCGGTGTAGGGGACCGACCCGGGGATGACAGGTCGACGGTTGTTGATCAGGTCATTGCAGGTCTGCGGGAAGGTCAGGTACGCGGCGACGAAGACGTTGTCGGTGCTGTCGGGAACGCTGCCGCGAAAGTGGATCGTTCCGCATACCCCGACCAGGCCGCGGGCGCAGATCGGTTCGGGTGCGAGCCCGCCGTCGCATGCCGTCGCCCAGCCGGCTATCAACACCGCCACGGCGCCAACCCGGAACACGGCCCGGAGCATTCCAGCAATTTGCGGCCGACCGGGAATGCGTCAACTTGACCGAGGTTTTCCGCGGGAATAACGTTTCATCTTACTATGCCCCTCTACGAGTACCGCTGTACGGCCTGCGATACACGCTTCTCACGGACGGAATCGATGGCGGAGCATGCCGCGAGCTCGGGTCCGGTGTGTCCCGCGTGTGAGTCCCGGGCCGTGGAGCCCGTCTTCTCCGACTTCTTCGCGAAGACCGTCCGCAAGAGCTGAGCGAGCGACCGCCTGTTTGAGCGTCTGCGGGACGCGTTTCGCGCCGCCCTCGATGCTGCGTCAGGTCCGGCCGACTTGCGCGTGCTGGCGCGCCAGATGCGCGAGGCGGTCGTGGAAGCCAAGGTTGCCGTGGCGGAGATTCAGGATGCGGTCACGCGCACCGAACGCGAGCTCGGTGCCGAGCGCCAGCGGCTCGCGGATGCAGAGCGGCGCGGACGTCTGGCCGGAGAGATCCAGGATCAGGAGACGATGACTGTCGCGGAGCGCTTCGCCGCCAAGCATCGCGAGCGGGTCGGCGTGCTCGAGCGCAAGCTGGCGGCGCAGCGCGAAGAGCTGGCGCTCGCCGAGCGCGAGCTGACGGACATGCAGGCACAGCTGCGTAGCGCCGAGCGCGACCGGCCGGCGATGGAAGGCGAGCGCAGCTCGGAAACGGCATGGCGAGATGTGCAGAGCGGAGGCGGCGCGCGTCCCGGAATGGATCTTCAGGACGAATTGCTGAAATCGGACCTGGACCGCGCGGCGCGGGAAGCGGCCGCGGCGCGTCAGCTCGAAGAGCTCAAGAAGAAAATGAGAAAGGAATAGCCCTTGCTTCTCTGCACCCTCGCCATCCTCGCTCAGCAGCCTGTCCCTTCTGCCCCTCCCGACCTTCTCAAGCGCGCCCACACCTACAGCATCGTCGCCTACGATTCGGCGACGGGGGATCTCGGCATCGCCGTGCAGTCGAAGTTCCCGAACGTCGGTGGTCTTGTCCCATGGGCGAAGGCTGGGGTCGGCGCCGTCGCGACGCAGTCGCTCAGCAACACCGATTACGGCGAGAAGGGGCTGGAGCTGATCGCGCGAGGCGCGACGGCCCCGGAAGCGATGCGCATCATCATGCGCGGCGACACGCGGCCGTCGCAGCGGCAGGTTGGCATGGTCGACGCGCACGGCAACGCGGCCAGCTGGACCGGCGACTCGACGTTCGATTGGGCGGGCGGACGGGCCGGCGGCGGTGCCGTCGGCGGCAAAGGGCAGTTGATCACGGGCCATGGCTACGCCGCGCAGGCAAACATCATGGTTTCCGACGCGACGGTCCGGAACATGGCGGAGACGTTTGAGCGCAGTCGTGGCTCGCTCGCCGACCGGTTGTTGGCGGCACTGGTTGCGGGACAGGCCGGAGGTGGGGACCGCCGCGGGATGCAGTCTGCCGCGCTGCTCGTCGTGCGAGCCGGTGCCGGTTATCTCGGCTCGACGGACCGGTACATCGATATCCGCGTCTACGACGCGCCCGATCCGATCAAGGAGCTGCAGCGGCTATACGCGCTCCATAAGCTGTACTTCTTCACGACCGATCCAGCCGATCTCATTCCCATCACGCCGCCGCTGCAAAAGGAGCTCGAGGCGATTCTGCTCGTCGAGCCCGTGAATCAGCCACAGAAATGGCTCGCCGCGCCTCAGCCGACTCTCAATGAGACGTTTCTCACGGCGCTCGCCAATTTCATGTACTGGGAGAATTACGACGTGCGCGTGCGGATGGATGGCAAGATTGATCGCGTTGTGTTAGAAGACATTCGCAAGAACCGGAAGGCGGTGCGCGGTGCTCGGTGAGCGAGGGTTATCATGGACGTGAAACGCGGCCGGATGGTGTTCCTGGGCTATGGCAAGTACTGGCGCTCGGATCGAATCCTCGGGCTGATGCCCATCGAAGAAGGCCGGGGACCGGGGCAGCGCACCAATGTCTTCATCGAGGGGCGGACGGAGCCGATCATCGCGTCGCGCACGGAAGAGAGCATCCTCGAGGACATGGGCGCGACCGACGCGAGCTTTCAGCTCGAGGCATTGCGCGACGCGACCCGCGAGCTGCTCGAGGCGTTCCACGAATTCTCGCCCGTGCTGCGGCGTGCCCTGCACAACGAGCATCACTTTGATGTAGAGAAATGGGAGGAGCGGATGGGCACGTTGCTGAGACCGATCGAGCATCCCGATTCCGCGCAGCAAGACGACCTGTTCGATTGACGAGGCACTGACATGACGCAGCCGGTCCAGACGGCCGTTTCCTCGCAAGCCGATCGGGGATGGTTCGGTCATCCTCGCGGTCTGTCGACGCTGTTTTTCACCGAGATGTGGGAGCGCTTCAGCTTCTACGGACTCCGCGCCTTGCTCGTGCTGTACATGACCGCGGCGGTCACGCAGGGCGGTCTCGCATTTCCGACCGACAAGGCGACGTCCATCGTCGGCTGGTACGGCTTCGGGGTCTACGCGGCAGCGATTCCGGGCGGCTGGATCGCGGACCGCTTTCTGGGCCAGTTCCGCAGCGTGTTCATCGGCGGGGTCATCATCGCTCTTGGACACTTCAGCATGGCGTTTCCGAGCGTCACGACGTTCTATCTCGGATTAGCTCTGATCGTGATGGGGACAGGGCTCCTGAAGCCGAACATCAGCACGATGGTCGGATCGTTGTACGACAAGGATGATGAACGGCGGGACGCGGGGTTCTCGATCTTCTACATGGGGATCAATGTCGGTGCGTTTGTTGCGCCCCTCATCGTAGGTACGCTGGGCCAACGCGTTGACTGGCACATCGGATTTGGCTGCGCCGGCATCGGGATGACGCTCGGACTGATCCAATACGTTGCGGGGAAGCCCCGTCTCCTGCCGGCACTGGAACGGCTGGGGCAATCCGAGGTGCACGCGGCCGCGACGTCCGAACCCTGGTGGCGTTTTACTCGCGACGAATGGGGACGGGTGGCCGCTATTGCCGTGTTATTCGTGTTCTCATGCATTTTCTGGGGAGCGTTCGAGCAAGCGGCTTCAAGTCTGAACCTGTTTGCCGACCGACTCACGAATAACCGGGTGTTCGGTTTTGTATTCCCCTCGACGTGGTACCAGTCGCTCAACTCGGCGTTCATGATTTTCGGTCTGGCGCCACTGCTCGCGTGGCTTTGGATCAGGCTGGGGCCGCGGCAGCCCTCGAGCCCCGTCAAGTTCGCGCTCGGGCTCGTGTTTGCCGGGCTTGGCTTCGCGCTGCTCGTGCCTGCCTCGAAGATCGCCCAGCAGCAGGGCATTCTCGTCAGCCCGTGGTGGCTCGTGGGGGTCTACTTCCTCCACACAATCGGCGAGCTCTGCCTGAGTCCAGTGGGCCTCTCGATCGTCACGAAACTCGCGCCGGGGCGAATCGTGGGCGCCATGATGGGAGTCTGGTTCCTCGCGATAGCCGTGGGGAATAAACTGGCGGGCTGGGCATCGGGGTACTTCGATCGCTTGCCGTTGCCGCAGCTCTTCGGAGCGGTCGCGCTCACAACGTTCGTGGCGGCTGCGATCCTGCTCCTGCTCACGCGCCCGATTCAAAAATTGATGGGCGGTGTCCGCTAAGACCCCAGGTCAATAGCACCCCCAACTCAGAAGCCGCTAAGACGCCTGAGTGGTTGGTGCTGTCCGGAATTACATAGGCTGTTCCGCATAATGGCACGCCGCCAAGTGCCCGCTCTGCGGCGGCACCTCACGGAGCGGCGGTACTTCCGTCCGGCAGCGCTCGCTCTTCTTCGGATGCGGACACCGGGGATGGAACGGGCAACCCGGAGGAGGATGCGCGGGTGATGGAATGTCGCCGGATAGCACAATCCGCCGCTTGGTCGCTCGTGGGTCCGGCTCGGGGACCGCTGACAGCAGCGCCCGCGTGTACGGATGCCGCGGCAGCGCGTAAATCTCCGCCGCCGGCGCGCGCTCCACGATCTTGCCGAGGTACATCACCGCAACGGTGTCGGCGATGTGGCGCACGACCGCCAGATCATGCGCGATGAACAAATACGTGAGCCGCCGGCGGGATTGCAGATCGGCCAGAAGATTGAGCACTTGAGCCTGGACCGAGACGTCTAGAGCGCTCACCGGCTCGTCACAGACGACAAACCGCGGCTCGACCGACAGCGCGCGCGCGATTCCGACCCGCTGGCGCTGCCCCCCGGATAGCTCGTGCGGGTAGCGCTTGGCGAATGCCGGATCGAGCCCGACTTCCTCGAGTAGCGAGGAGACCTCACCGCTCAGATGGTGAATCTTGAGTGGCTCGCGCAGCGTCTCGCCGACGGTCATGCGCGGATTGAGGGAGCTGTAGGGATCCTGGAAGACGATCTGCATCCTGCGGCGCAGCGCTCGGAGTCGTCCACTGTCGAGCGCGAAGACATCGGACCCTTCGAAAAAGACTCTTCCCGAAGTCGCCTCCTGCAATCGCAGCATGGTGCGGCCGACCGTGGTCTTTCCCGAGCCTGATTCCCCAACGAGACCGAGCGTCGAGCCCCCGCCGATTGCGAACGACACGCCGTCAACCGCACGGACCGGTGGACGCGGGCGCCCGAGCCCGAACCAGCCTCGCTCGGCCGCATAGTGCTTCACGAGGTCCCGGACCTCGACGAGCGGCTGACCCGCTGGGCGGGGGGCGCTCATCGTTTGGCCTGCCGGCGTTCCGGCTCGGTGACGAGCCAGCAGCGCGCCGCATGTCCGGTAACTCCTGTCTCGAGGAGCGGCGGCTCCTGCGCGATGCACTTGTCCCACGCGTACGGACACCGCGGGTGAAACCGGCATCCCGCGGGCCACGCGGTCGCCGCGGGCACCTGACCCGGGATCGCATGCAGGCGCGCGAGTGGCGCGTCGATGCGCGGCACCGCCGCCAGTAACCCTTCCGTGTACGGGTGCGTCGGCCGATCGAACAATTCCGTCGTCTCAGCCGTCTCGACGACGCGGCCGGCATACATGACGACGACGCGATCGGCGTGTCCCGCGACCAGACCCAGGTCGTGCGTGATCAGCAGGACCGCCATGCCGAGCTCCTGCTGCAGCCGGTCGAGCAGCTCGAGAATCTGCGCCTGGATCGTGACGTCGAGCGCCGTGGTCGGCTCGTCGGCGATCAAGACCTTGGGATGACACACGAGCGCCATGGCGATCATGACGCGCTGGCGCATGCCGCCGGAGAGCTGGTGGGGATAATCGTCGACGCGCTCTTCAGGGTCAGCGATACCAACCAGCTTCAGCATCTCGATCGCGCGCGCGCGCGCCGCTTTGCGGGAGAGATGCTGATGGATGATCGCGGCCTCGCCAATCTGGTCTCCGACGGTGAACACCGGATTGAGCGAGGTCATCGGCTCCTGAAAAATCATGGCGATCTGATTGCCGCGGACCGCGCGCAGCTCGGGCGCCGGCAGCGCCAGCAGATTGCGTCCCTCGAATTCGATGAGGCTGCCAGGCAGGATGTGACCGGGCGGTTCGGGCACGAGGCGCAAGATCGAGAGCGACGTGACGGTCTTGCCGCACCCAGACTCGCCGACGATGCCGAGCGTTTCGCCGGGGTAGAGATCGAAGGAGACTTCGTCGACCGCCCGTGCGGTTCCTCGCCCGTGCTCGGTAACGAAGTACGTCTTGAGGTCGCGGACACGCAGCAATGCTGGGTTGGTCAGGTCGCTCCTCCTTCTTCATGCGGATCGAGCGCGTCACGCAAGCCATCCGCAACCGCATTGAGCGACATCACGACCAGCGAAATGGCGAGTCCGGCGGCCACCGTGGTCCACGGTGCCGTATACACGCTCGGCGCGCCGTCCGCGATCATGTTCCCCCAGCTCGGCGTCGGCGGTCTGATGCCAATGCCAAGGAACGAGAGCGACGCTTCGAGGAGCAGCACGTTCCCCACTCCGAGAGCCGCCGACACGATGACCGGGGCAGCCGCGTTCGGCAGCACGTGGCGAAAAATAACGCCGCCGGCCCCGGCGCCGAGCGCGCGCGCCGCCAGCACGTAATCGCGCTCGCGCAGTGACAGCACCTCCGCGCGCACCAGCCGCCCCGTGCCGAACCACGAGGTCAGGCCAATCGCCAAGACGAGGACCCAAAAGGGGAGACGGTCCCACAGCGCAACCGCCATCAGGAGAATGAAGATGCGCGGCAGCGCGAGCCCGATGTCCACCGTGCGCATCAGCACCGCGTCGACCCAGCGCCGGTAATAGCCGGCGACGGCACCGACCAACGAGCCGACCGAGACGGCGACGAGCGCGCCCAATCCGCCGATGCCGAGCGACACGCGAGCGCCGTAGACGATCCGACTCCACACGTCGCGGCTGAGCACGTCGGTGCCCAGCAGGAACGTCCAGGATGGCGGATGATTCTTGAGACCGATGATGTCGAGCTGCCGGTCGGGATCGAATGGTGCGATGAGCGGTGCCGCGACCGCAACGATCACGAGGAAGGCCAGGATACCAACGCCCCACGCAGCGGTCGGATGTCGAAAAAATCGCCGCCAACGCTCGCTGCCGAAAGCGCGATGTCTCACGGCGCGGACAGCTTCGGCTGCGAGAATGATTGCAACCAGCAAAGCAAACCACGTGCCGAGCGTCATGCGGGCACCAGCGACGTCTCCGGTCCCCCGTCGGCGGGCACGCGCACGCGCGGATCCGCGATTCCTATCAGGATGTCGGCCAGCAGATTCCCCGACACCACGAGCGTGCTCGCGATCAGGGCGGTGGCCGTCACCAACGCGTGATCACGCGTGAGGATGGCGTTGACCGCGAGCCGGCCCATGCCGGGCCAGGCGAAGATCGTTTCGATGAGCACCGCTCCCGTCAACAGAAACGGCAGCGTCAGCCCGAAGCGCGTAATAAAGGAAAGGAGCGCGTTGCGGAGCTGGTGCTGCAGCACGACGCCCCGCTCCGACAACCCTTTGGCCCGAGCAGTCCGCACGAAGTCCTGTTGCGCCACTTCGAGCATCGCCGCCCGCTGAAAGCGGGCAGTCCCCGCCGCGCCGACCAGCCCCAGCGTGAACGCCGGCAGCACGAGATGCCAGATGCGATCGGCAAGGCAATACGCCGAATCGATCACCGGACACAGAATTGGATCGCTCGGGCCGCCGAGCGGAAACAGTTTCACCTTCTCGGCGAACAGCAGGAGCAGCACCAGCGCCAGCCAGAACGTCGGCAGCGAGTAGACGAACAACGTGACGTTGCTCAGCACGACGTCCGGGAGCCGATTGACACGCAGCGCCTGGTAGATGCCCAGCCCCAGTCCGAGCAGGAAATCGATCAGCAGCGCGACGCCGGCGAGCTGCAACGTGAACGGAATGGTTTCGGCGAGGGCGCCCGAGACCGGACGGTGCAGGGAAAACGAGTAGCCGAGGTTGCCATGGAGCAGTTGCAGGAGATAACGACCGTACCGCACGTGCAGTGGCTGGTCCAACCCGAATTGCCGAGTCAGGAGCGGGCACATTACCGGATCCTGCGTCCCTCCTTCCTCGGATCCGACGCAGGGATCTCCGGGGGCGACGTGAATCAGGATGAAAACGAGTGTGACGACGGCGAAGATGATGGCGACGGATGCGACGAAGCGCCGCAGGAGCCACACGACTCCCGTCACCTAACGCTCCACGCGATCTCGATCGATCAGCCGGGACGAGGGGATCCGCCAGGTGCGCAGCAGTGCCGCCCACGAATCGGGCCGGAGTTGCACGTTGTCCACGCGGTTATGGATGGCCGCCATGTTTTCGAGCGAGTACAGGAAGACGGCGGGAGCGTCGGCGTTGATCAGGTCCATCGCGTTGCGCCACAGCCGCCGCGCCTCGTCACGAGAGGCGGCGGCGATCGCGCGATCGACCAGGCGGTCGAATTCCGGATTGCCGTATCGTCCGAAGTTCGACCCGCCGAAGCCGGCGCGCGTCCAGGTTTGCGAGATGCCCGAGCTGGGAGATGGATCGTTGGCGCGCGAGAGGATGGCAGTGTCATAATGCCCGGTGCCGACACGTTGGCCGACCACGCTATTCTCGACTTCGTCGATGTCCACGCGCACGCCGATCGCACGGTACTCCTCCTGGAGGAGGCGCGCGTACTGCTTGCGCAGTACGCTCGTCGTCGGCACGAGGATGTGAAACGCGAGCGGCTGCCCGGCGCGGTCGCGGATGCCGTCGCCGTCGTGGTCGCGCCAGCCGCGCGCGTTCAGGATCCTGGCTGCCTGCGCGGTATCGAAGGGGAGCTGGCGGATCTCCGGATCCCAGATCCAGAGGAGCGATGACATCGGTCCCGGCGGCACTTTGCCGAGCTCGCCGAGCGTGCTGCGGACGAGGCTGGCGCGATCGATCGCCATGCCGAGCGCGCGGCGCACTTCGCGATCGGCGAAGATGGGGTTGGGCATCGCCGTGTCGCCGTCGGCACGGAGGTTGAAGCTCAGAAAGGCGTACACGTTGCCGCGATAGGGAGACAACGCGATCTGCTGCGCCGCGCGGAGCCGTTCCCGGTTCTCGGGTGTGACGATCTGCTCGCGAACATCCGCTTGGTCCGCGATGACCTGACTGACGGCGACGCCCAGGTCGGGCGTGAAACGCCAGATGAGCCGGCGGATCGCCGGCCGGCCGAGGAAGAACGTCGAATCGGCAACCAGCTCGACCGACTGCGCCGCTTGCCACCGCACGAAACGATACGGGCCATCGCCCACGGGCGCCCGCCCGAACGGCGCCGTCTTCCACTGATCGCGCGGCACCGGCCGCAACAGGTGCGCCGGCAGGATGCGCATGTGGTAGACCGCATCGTAGAACATCTCGGGATAGCGCTCGCGGAACCGGAATACCGCCGTCAGCGAGTCTCGCGGCGTCACGCTGGCGATGCGTTTGAGCTGGGGGCGATACGGCGACGCCACCGCCGAATCGTTGTAGGCATCGAACGTGAACGAGACGTCGGTCGCAGTGACCCGCGGTCCATCCTGCCAGCGGGCGCGCGGGTCGATATGGAAGACCAGGGTCAGCGGCCCATCCCACTCCCAGCGTTGCGCAAGCAGCGGCTGGAAGTCCTCATCGCCGACCGTGTTCGTCGACATCCCGACGTCGGCCAGTTTCAGGAAGAGCTGTTCTTCGATGTCGCGCGCGACGACTTCTTCGGTTGACGGTGGAAGCAACGTACCGGGCTCGCCGATGGCGGCGTCGATGAGCGTGCCGCAGTAGGAGCCCGTGCAGCCGCCGCGGCGCTCACACGCGCCGAGCGCGACGACGACGAGTGCGGCAAGACTGATGGAAAGGGGAAGTCGCAAGCGCCGTGGCATGGCGCTTAACATTTCACTCGGCGGCGAGCGACGCCAGAGCGGACGGCCTGAGCGGTTCCCCCCAGGCGGCGGTGATAGCCGCCGCCACCTCCGCAAACGAGACTGGGCGTTTCAGGACCGACGCGAGCGTCGTCTCTCCGCCGGCATTTACGATCGCTTGCGAGCCGTCGAGGAGAATGGATCCGTGTTGCAGAAAGGCATCGCGCCGGCGCACTTGGGCCGAGCCGACCAGTTTGCGCCGATTCACGAGAATCTCGCCTCCTGCGGAGACGGCAAAACAGGCGGCCGGACGGCCCGACGGACGGACGGCCGGAGGGATCGCGAGACGTGCATCGACCCCCAACGAGCGGAGCGCACTCGCTAACCACGCATGAATCTCCCTGTACGCGCCCCGTAGGGAGCCGAACGTCGCGATCGGCGCGGCGACTGCGTAAGTGACTTCGTGTTCGTGCCACACGGCCTGACCACCAGTGGGCCGGCGGACGATGGGAACACTGTCACCAGCCAGCCCTTCTACGGATTGATTGCGGCCGATGGAGAGTGTGGGAGGGTCCCAGCGGTACAGTCGCAGGAAATGAGCGCCGCTCCGTTGTGCTGCATCGAGCAACGCTGCATCGGCGGCCATGTTTAGGGCGCCTGATCGCCCTTGAGGATC
>MNDR01000040.1 GCA_001915025.1 Gemmatimonadetes bacterium 13_2_20CM_2_65_7 | reverse complement strand
CGGCGGCGGCGGCGGGGGCGGGAGTGAGCCCGTTGTCGTACCGTTCGCCACGTTCGACAGCGGGCCAAACACCGCGTTCACGTTGATCGTGCCACGGAACGCCACCAGTTGGAACTGATACGCCGTGGCCTGTGTGAGCCCCAGCGCCGTGCACTGGCGCCTCGCGCCAATCGTCGTGCCCGCCACGGGGATGGTGCACGTGCCTTGAGTCACGCTGGACGCGGAGCCCCAGTTGATCGTGCCCGGGGCGTAGCGGATGTCGTAACTCGCGGGCGCACCTATCCCATCGTTGACTTCCGTGAAGGAGAGCGTCGCTGAGGTGTTGGTCACGCTCGCGACTGCGAGATCCGTCACCTGTCCCGGACTGCCCGGGGGCGGCGGGGGCGGCGGGGGCGGCGGCGGCGGCGGCGGCGGCGCTGTAATCGTAACGATGGAGGTGTCAGCAAGACCTTTCGCCTGCGACGCGATGATGCGGAAGCCCCCAGCAGTGGTCGCCGCCGTATAGAGGCCGCCCGTGGCGATCGAGCCGCCGGTGGCCGCATACGTGACCGACACCTGCATGGTGTCGCCGTTATTGCGGATCCCTTTCGTAGTGAACTGCTGCTTTCCACCGGCCGCCAGGGTCACGGCTGCCGGCGTCAGGACGATCGCGATAAGTGCGTGCTTGTGCACGATCGCGCTTCCGGTGAGCAATGCCGAAGCTGCGGAACTTGCGATTTGCTCGGTCATCGACGCCGTGACGGTCACATCATTCTCAGAAGAATCGGCCGTGAAGAGGGCGCGCTGGGTGATCGTGCCGGCAGAAGTGCTCCACTGGACGCTGACCGGAACGCTGTCACCCGTATTCGTCCGCCCATAGGCGGCAAACTGTTGGGTCGCGAGTGGATTGATTGTGACGGTACCGGGCGTCACGAACACGTGTGCGACTTGAACTTTCGGGCCGGTGGCATGACGCGGTTCGATGTTACACGCAACAAGCAGCAGGGCGACGATCAGGCACGCGCGACGGAGCATCGGAGCCTCCAATTCGACTGAGGTCGACGCTGGCGGCTCGGCTGGCGTGGCAGCACATACCGCGGTAGCCCCGGGCGGCCCGGCTGGCGTACGGAGATTCCCGTGGTAGCCCCGCGGCTCTGCGTCTCCGTCTTTCGACGGGTTTGCTCTGAGGCAGCGCCCTGATCCTCGGCAAGAACCATTCCCGGCTCGGCGTGCGGGAGTTTGGGGATTTATTGCGCAACGTCACGCGCGTTATGCGTCGCACCTCGCATTTCGCTCGCCCAGCGCGGGTGCGACCTAGATCACAGCGCTCTTTTCTTCAACTCGAGCCACCACGCCATCCGCTCTTTCACCGTTTTTTCATAGCCAAAATCGCTCGGCTGGTACCAGGCACGACCTCGCAGACTCTCCGGCAAGTACTCCTGCGGCAGATATGCGTCGGCAGAGTCGAACGCGTACTTGTATCCCTGGCCGTACCCGAGCTCCTTCAACAACGGCGTCGGTGCTTGTCGGATATGGAGTGGGACCGGCTCGGCGGGGTGCGCCTCGGCGGCGGCCATCGCATCGCCGAAGGCGGTGTACGCCGAGTTCGATTTGGGGGCTGTCGCCAGATAGATCGCCGCTTCCGCAAGTGCGAGCTCTCCCTCGGGACTGCCGAGGAAGTGGTAGGCGTCCTTCGCGGCCAGAGCGACGCTGAGCGCGCGCGGATCCGCTAGGCCGATGTCCTCGCTCGCCATGCGCACCAATCGCCGGGCGATGTACAGCGGATCCTCGCCGCCCGCGAGCATACGCGCGAGCCAGTAGAGCGCACCGTCGGCATCCGAGCCACGCACGGCTTTGTGCAGTGCGGAGATCAGATTGAAGTGCTGTTCGCCGGCTTTGTCGTAGACCGGTAGCGGCTTTTCGAGCACTTGCTGAACGATGTCGCGGGATGCGGGATGCGGGATACGGGATGCGTGGATGTGCTTGAGGAGTGCCTCGAGTGTATTGAGGGCCCGTCGCGCGTCACCCTGGGCATGCGTGACGAGCAGATCAATCCCCTCCTGTGACACGCATCCCGCTTCTCGCATCTCGCATCCCGTCTGCTCAAGTGCCCGAGTGATCACAGTCCGGATATCCGCGTCGTTCAGTGGCTCGAGGACGAAGACGCGACACCGCGACAGCAACGCGCTCGTCAGCTCGAAGGATGGATTCTCGGTCGTGGCGCCGATGAGCGTGATGATGCCGTTCTCGACCCAGGGGAGAAACGCATCCTGCTGCGCCTTGTTGAACCGATGGATCTCGTCGCAGAAGAGGATCGTGCCCTGCCCCTGATACTTCAGCCGCTCCTCGGCCTCTCTGATGATTTCGCGCACTCGCGCGACGCCTTCGGTCACCGCGGAAAACGGCTCGAAGTGCCGGTCGGTATAATTCGCGATGATCTTGGCGAGCGTAGTTTTGCCGGACCCCGGCGGGCCCCAGAAGATGCACGATCCCAAATCGCCCCTGCGGATCAGATCGCCGAGCGCTTTCCCCGGACCGAGGAGGTGCTCCTGACCGAGGAACTGCTCGAGCGTCTTGGGGCGCATGCGCGCAGCGAGCGGCTCGGCGGAACCTTGGAAAAGCGTCGGCTCGGTCATGACAGTCCATCCACCAGCGTCTTCGTGAGGAAGAATAACGCCGTGCCGGCGAAGAACGCCGCCGGCATCGTCCAACCATGTTTACCCTGGAGCTCGGGGACGAGATTCGATGCGGCCACGTAAATCGTGACGCCAGCCGCAATCGCCAGCCCGTGTTGGACAAGGAAAGACACTTGATCCGTGAGGATGACCCCGACGAGCGTCGCTAGGCCCAGCAGCGCGGCCGCCCCGACCGCTCCACCCACGGTTCGGCCTCCCGCCATCATGATACTCGAGATCGTCACGCCCTCGGGCAGCTTATGAAGGAAGATGGCGATGAACACCATAAAGCCGAGCTCGGGGCGAACGAGAAAGGCGCTGGCGATCGCGACGCCGTCGAAGAACGTGTGCAACAACAGTCCGACGAGTGCCGACGTGCCGGCCACGGCGCTGATGCTGTGAGTCTCTTCCCCGAAGTGAAAATGCGGCGTGATCGTATGCTGCGTGAGATGAACGGCGAGGTACCCCGCCAGCACCAGCACGGGCGCGACGGCGCCGCTGCGGGCAAATGCTTCCGGCAGCAGCTCGATAATCGCGACCGACAGCATGAACCCCGCGCCGAACGCCAGCAGATGCTCGATGACTTTCAGCTCCAGTACGGCCCGGCGCGTGACGGCCAGGGCGCCGAGCACGTTGCCGGCGGCGGCGACGAGAGCGTACAGAAGAGCTTTAGACACGGGAGAGTAGATACTCACGCGTATTGCGGGCCGGATCCTCCAATACCTCGTCCAGCAAACGCTGCAATGTCTCGCCGACGTCCGGACCGGGACGTACGCCAGCCTTAATTAATTCATCCCCCTTGATGGCCAAGTCCTTCAGCTGCAAAGGCTCCTGACGCTGCATGATGGCGGCCACTGTCGCTCGCAGCTTCGGGCCCCCTTCGATCGTCAGTAGATCGCCGACATGTTCACCCACCTTGGACAGCCAACGACGCACCGCCGGTAGGTCTTTTGCGTCCGGGTAATGGTCACGCCACTGTCCAATCGCACGACCGCGCTCGATATCACGAGTTGAACACTTCAGGCGGATCAGCAAGGACGCTGGATCCTTCGCAAGAAACGCTGTGATAAGCACGGGATCGCGAGGCAATTTGTCGATGGCCTTCAGTGCGTCACGCATCCCGCTTCCCGCATCCCGCATCTCGGGGAGCCAAATCCTGGTGGCGCCAACATCTCGCCACAGCGCCACCAGTTTCGACGGGCGCGCCGCACTCAGCAGGCCCTTGAACCATTCGTCCCGCACCCGCTCGGCGGAGAGCTGCGCCAATCCTTGCGCGTTGGCCTTCGCGGCCTCGAGCGTCCGCGAATGAATGCGGAAGTCGAACCGCGCGCTGAAGCGCAGCCCGCGCAGGATCCGCAGATAATCCTCCTGAAATCGCCAGTTGGGATCGCCGACCGAGCGGATCAACTTCTTCGCGAGGTCCTGCTCCCCCTGAAAGGGATCGCGCCATTCGTGGCGGATCGGATGATAGGCGATGGCGTTGATCGTGAAGTCGCGTCGCGCCAGATCATCCATGAGGGACACGCCGAATTCCACGACGGCATGCCGGCCGTCGGTCTCGATGTCCTTACGGAAGGTTGTGACCTCGTGTGGCTGATTGGTCGCATCGAGGACTGCGACGGTCCCATGCGCGATGCCGACGGGCACCGTGCGCTTGAACAGCCTCTGCACCTCGGGCGGCGGCGCCGCGGTCGTGAGGTCGAAGTCGCGATTCTCGAGGCCGAGGAGGTTGTCGCGAATGGCACCGCCGACACACCACGTCTCGAACCCCGCGTCTTCGAGCTTCTTGGCAATCTTCAGGACCTCGGGTGGAATGGGCAGCGAGGCGGGAAAAGTCATCCGCAGAGTACCGAGCCACCATTCACATTCAGAATTTCGCCCGTGATGTGGCGCGCCAATAGGGAGCACAGAAATACAATTGGCCCCGCGACATCATCGGCGCTGGCCACACGGCCGAGTGGAATCGTCGTTTCGATCTTCGCACGTCCGCCGGCGGCGTATGGCTTCGCCGACATCTCGGTATCGACCCAGCCTGGCGCGACACAGTTCACGGTAATCCGAGGCGCCAGTTCGACAGCAAGCGATTTCGTAAACGCGATCACGGCGCCTTTGGTCGCCGCATAATCCGCGTGAAACGCCTCGCCGCGCTGGCCCGCGGTGGACGCGACCAGCACGATCGTCCCGCCCGCCGCGAGACTCGGAATCGCCGCACGGCAGACATAAACGACCGCGTCGAGATTCGCGCGCCGCGTGGACTCCCACTGTTCGTCGCTCATCTTGCTGACGGGAACGTCGTCGGGCGGCCAGACGCCATGATTGACGACGAGGATGTCGAGACCGCCGAGCTGTTTAATCGCATCGGCGACGATCCGTCGCGCGGTCGCCGCGTCGCCGAGGTCGCCACCCTGTGTCCGGCTGGTCACCGCAACGGTCGCGCCCGCGCGCTCGAGCAGTGTCGCGGTCGCGCGTCCAATCCCTCTCGTCCCCCCGGTCACGAGCGCCCGCTTGCCGGTGAGATCGATCATCCCCGCAGCCGATCCTCCACCAGGTCGCAGATCACATGCTCGATCGCGAGGTGCAGCTCCTGGATGCGGGCCGTGTCGTCGGCCGGCACGACCAGCGCAACGTCGGCGAGCTCCTTGAGGTGTCCGCCGGTTTTCCCGAGCAGCGCCACGACGCCCACCCCCCGCGCTTTCGCCGACTGCGCCGCGCGGATCACGTTCGGGCTCTCGCCGCTCGTCGAATGCAGCACGAGCAAATCGCCCGGCTCCGCCAGCGCCTCCACCTGGCGCGCGAATACTTCGTCGAATCCCATGTCGTTGGCGCACGCGGTCAGGAGGGACGTATCGGTGGTGAGCGCGATCGCGCGCATCGCGGGACGGGTGGTCTGATAGCGGACGACATACTCGGTGGCGACGTGCTGTGCGTCCGCGGCACTGCCGCCGTTGCCTGCAAAGAACAGCGTACCGCCGGCGCGGAGTGTCGTCTCGTAGCGGTCGGCGATCGCGGCGATGGCGTCCGCCTGCTCCGCCGCCACGCGGCTCGCGAGCGCAGCGAGGCCGTCCAGCGACTCCCGAATTTTCTCGATGCTCACCGCGCGGCCTCTACAAACGCCCTCAGATCGTGCTTGGCCCCTTCTTCTACAACGGTGCCGATGACCACGAAATCGGCCCCAGCCGCCCGGGCGGCGCGGGCCTGCTCAGGCGTCCGGATTCCCCCGCCCACGAAGAGCGGGCGGTCGGGCGGGGGGGGGGGCACCGCGGAGCGACAGGCACGGATGATGTCGAGTGGAACGGGACGCTCGGCGCCGCTACCGGCCTCCAAATACACCGCCTGCATGCCGATCAGAAGCGCGGCCGTCGCGTGCGCGGCGGCAAGCTCGGGTTTGTCGGCCGGCAGGGGCCGCGTCTGGCTCACCGATTCGACACTCGTGACGCGACCGCCGTCGATGAGGATGTACGCGGTGGACAAGGTCGCCACCGGATGCTGCTGGAGGAATGGGACGGCGCGCACGTGCTCTTCGATCAGGTATTGCGGGTTGCGGCCTGAAACGAGCGAGAGAAAGAGCACGAGATCCACCTGATCGGTGAGCTGCATGGCCGAACCCGGGAAGAGTGCGACCGGAATGCCGGGCGCGTGCGTCCGCAACGCGCGCGCGACCTCGTGGGTTTGCGCGGCGCCATCGAACGACGACCCGATCAACAGGCCTCGCACGCCCGCCGCTTTTGCCTGGCGACCGATTTCCGCCGCTTCAACGCCCGACGTGCGAACGGGATCTACCAGCACAAGCAAACCCTGACCATCAAGCTTCATGCAGGGATCCCTCCTCCGCCTGGGCTTCGAACGCGTAGGTGGCAAACGCATCGGCAGCGAGCAGGTCGAGCGCGAGCTCGCGTCCTCCCTTCGGTTTGCCTGCGACACCTTCGAGCAGTGTTCGGCCAAGCTGCGCCAGATAAGCAGGGAGCACGGAGCTCGGAGCAGGGAGCAGTTCGTCTAGCGCGCGATTGAGTCGCGCGCGTAACGCGGGTGGTGGCGCCGGCCTGCGCCCGTCCAACCAGGCCAGCACCTCGTTGCGAGTCAACCCTTTTTCTCCATGAAGGCTTTCATCATATCCACCAGCGTTGCCATGGATGAGATCTTCGCCGGATCCCCGATGCTGCCAGACGCAAAGTGTGGACGCCCACCGCCTCGTCCGCCAGTCGCTGACGCAATGAATTGAACGAGCTCGTTCGCCTGAAGGAGACCCCGGCGTTGTAAATCATTTCCAATGCCCACCGTGACCGCCGTCGACGGCTTCGCCGCGCTCCCGGAGACGACCACCGAAACACCGGCGGGGTGGCTCAGTGTGAACGCGTCAGACATCATCGCCACCTGTTTCTTGTCCTCGACTTGAACCCTGCGAATTTCAAAGTCTACGCCCCGAATCTGCACATTCACGACCTCTCCGCCGCCGCCCCCACCCTTCAAGAGATCTTCAATACGCTTCTCGAGTCGCTTGTTTTCTTCGAGCATCGCCTCGATGCGCTTCGCGAGATGCTCGGGCGGCACCTTCAGGAGTCCCGCCGCCTCCGACAACCGCTCCTGCAGCTCGACCGCGTACCGATACGCTGCTGGACCGGTGAGGGCCTCGATGCGCCGCACGCCGGCGGCGGCGCCTGTCTCGTGCGTGAAGCGGAACAACGCAATCTGGCCGGTGGAGCCAACGTGCGTGCCGCCGCAGAGCTCCAGCGACACGCCCGGCACATCCACCACGCGCACGACGTCGCCGTATTTCTCGCCGAACAGCGCCATCGCCCCGGCCGCGATCGCGTCCTTGTACGCCATTTCACGCGTCTCGATGGGCAGATTCTCCCACACGTGCGCGTTGACCTCCGCCTCCACCGCCGCCAACTGGTCGCCTTTGACCGGAGCTTGATGGCTGAAATCGAAGCGCAGTCGTTCGGGCGCGACGACCGAGCCGGCTTGATGGACGTGGGTGCCGAGGACCTTGCGCAATGCGGCGTGCACGAGGTGCGTCGCTGTATGATTGCGCTCGATGTTGCGGCGCCGGGACTCATTCACCTGAGCGAGAGCCGCCGTAGGCTCGAACGTCTCTCCGAACGTTCCGACGACCGCGCTCTTGCCGTCGACCTTTTCGACGTCCTCAACGGTGAGCTCCCACCCCTCGCCCTTGACCACACCCGTATCACTGACCTGGCCACCCGATTCGGCGTAGAAGGGATTCTCTTCGAGCACGAGCTCGAGCTGTTCGCCGGTTTGCCGGAATGCGATCGGCTCCGTTTCCGCCTTTGTTGTTTCGTAACCGATCCATTTTTGGCGACCCTGCTTCTTCACCTCAACCCATTGGCCGCGTGCAGCATCCTTCCCCCTTCCCCCTTCCCCCTTCCCCGCAGTCCGTGCCGCCCTCGACCGCTGCCGCTGTTGTGTCAGCGCTTGCTCGAACCCTTCCACGTCCACCGTATGTCCGTGCTCCGCGGCAATCAGCTGGGTGAGATCGAGTGGAAACCCGTACGTGTCGTACAATCTGAACGCGTCGTCACCGGAGATGACCGGCTGGTGACGGAGCTCCTCCATTCGTGAGAGCCCGCCTTCGATCGTCTCGAGGAACCGCTCCTCCTCGGCGCGCGTCACGCGCTCGATGTGCTGCTCTTTGGATAAGAGCTCGGGATAAACGTCGCCCATCACGCCGCTCACGGCGCGTGTCAGCGGCGCGAGCGTCGGCTCGCGGCGGCCGAGGAGCCACGCGTGACGCACGGCGCGGCGCAGGATTCGGCGCAACACATAGCCGCGACCTTCGTTCGACGGATAGACGCCGTCGGCAAGGAGGAACGCCACCGCACGGGCATGGTCGGCGAGAACGCGATAGGGTGCGCCGGCGGGGCTGCGATCATAGGGCCGGCCGACGATCTCCACCGCGTGCGCGATGATCGGCTGGAATAGATCCGTATCGAAATTGGAAGAGACGTTTTGCATGACGGCCGAGATACGTTCCAATCCTGCTCCGGTGTCAACGGAGGGAGCGGGGAGCGGGATGCGGGATGCGTCCGGTTGCTGATCGAACTGCATGAAGACCAGGTTCCAGATCTCCAGCAGTTTCCCCTCCTCGCTCAAGGCAACGAACTCCTCGAGGGTCACTTCACGTTTCCCGTGTCCCGTTTCCCGTTTCTCGCGAATATCGACCAGGAGCTCGGAACATGGACCGCAGGGACCCGTGTCGCCCATCTGCCAGAAGTTGTCCTTGTCGCCGAGGCCGAAGATGCGGGCGTCGGCGATGCCGGTGACCTGGCGCCACAGCCTGCGGGCTTCGTCATCCGAGTGGTGCACCGTGACGTACAACCGGTCAGGATCGATGCCGAGCCACTCCTTGCTCGTCACCCACTCCCAGGCGTACTCGATCGCTTCCTTCTTGAAGTAGTCGCCGAAGGAGAAGTTGCCCAGCATCTCGAAGAAGGTGTGGTGCCGGGCGGTGTGGCCAACTTGCTCAAGGTCATTGTGCTTGCCGCCGGCGCGAACGCATTTCTGGCACGTCACTGCGCGGGTGTAGTCGCGGCGCTCCAGACCCTGGAATACGCGCTTGAATTGCACCATACCGGCATTGGTGAAGAGCAGCGTGGGGTCATCAGGAGGTACGAGCGGGCCGCTCGGCACCTCGCGGTGACTACGAGGCGGAGCTTTGAAGTAGTCGAGGAACTTGCGGCGGATGACGGACGACTTCATGGCGCGGAATATAGCGCGGGGAGGTGCAACTGAAAGGATGGACAGGAGTTAAGCGGTGCCCTGGGTCTTAGCAAGCCAGCCCTTCCACCACCTCTCTCACCTCGGCACCAGAAAACCCTCGCCGCATCAAGAACGCCACTAATCGCCGCTTCCGCACCGCTGGTGGCAATCCGGCAAGCTGCCTCGCTCTTTTCTCCGCCAACGCCCGCACCGCTTCCACCGGATCGACACCCTCCGCCGCCAGCGACGTGCGCACGGCGTTCTCAGCCACGCGGCGCTCTACCCCCTGCGCCAGAAGGTCCCCGATGAGCCGCGCCGGTCCGCGACCACGTCGCGCCTTCGCAGCCGCATAATCGATCGCGAACCGAGCGTCGTCCAACAGTCCAGTCGCCTCGAGCCGCGCGAGTGCTTCATCCACGGCGTGAGGTGGATGCTGCTTCTGTAGCAACCGTCGCCGCAGATCGTGGCGTGCATGCGCGCGGCGGGCCAGGGCACGCAGCCCGGCGCGGTGCGCGGCCTCGATATCGGCGAGCTCCTGCAGGCGCTCGAGTACGAGAGGATTAATTTCGCGGCCGATGATCAGATCGAGTCCCGCCAACGCATCGCCGGGGAGCGACGCAAAACGCCCCCGATCCACTTCGACCAACCGATACTCCGGGCGGTGCGGATCGGGGGCGAGTCCGGTGAGGATCACTCTTCGCTCGAGGGCCCCCCCGGCTCCTCGTCGCCGACGCCGCCGGCGCCATCTCCGCCCGGCGCCTTAACGCCGAGGTGTTCTTTCACGCGCGCCTCGACTTCCGCCGACATATCAGGATGGTCCTTGAGGTAGAGCTTCGCGTTCTCACGTCCCTGCCCGATGCGCTCCTTGCCGTAGGAGTACCACGCCCCCGACTTCTCGATGATCCCGGCCTCTGCCGCGATGTCGACGAGCAGCGACTCGTGGCTGATACCTTCGTCGAACATGATGTCGAATTCCGCCTGCCGGAACGGCGGCGCGACTTTGTTCTTCACAACCTTCACGCGCACGTGATTGCCGATGACCATCTCGCGCTCTTTCACAGGCCCGATGCGCCGCATGTCCAGACGCACGGAGGCGTAGAACTTCAGCGCCCGGCCGCCGCTCGTGGTCTCGGGATTGCCGAACATGACACCGATCTTCTCACGCAGCTGATTGATGAAAATCACGGCCGTGCGCGACCGGTTGATCGCGCCGGCGAGCTTGCGCAAGGCCTGGCTCATGAGGCGCGCCTGGAGACCGGGCAGCGAGTCGCCCATTTCGCCTTCGATTTCAGCCTTGGGGACGAGCGCCGCGACCGAATCGACCACGACGACGTCGACAGCGCCCGAGCGAACCAGGATCTCGCAGATCTCGAGGCCTTGCTCGCCGGTGTCAGGCTGGGAGACCAGCAGGTTCTCGATATCCACGCCCAGCTTCTTCGCGTACTCAACATCGAGCGCGTGCTCCGCGTCGATGTAGGCGGCCGCTCCGCCTGCGCGCTGCGCATGTGCGACGACGTGCAGCGCCAGGGTGGTTTTGCCGCTCGACTCCGGGCCGAAGATCTCCGTCACCCGGCCGCGGGGAATGCCGCCGATCCCGATCGCCGCGTCGAGATTGATCGCCCCGGTCGAGATCCCCGCTACGCGGACCTGCGGCGTGTCGGCGCCCATCCGCATGATCGACCCTTTCCCACAGGTCTTCTCGATTTGCGTGATCGCGAGACTCAGCGCCTTGCGACGGTCGTCCGTGAGTTTTGGGGTGGGGGGGGTGGGGGGGGTGGGGGGGAGCTGTTCTGGCATGAGAGACCTCAGCATGGGTGGCGAGCCTCCTTGGTGGAGACCCGAATATATACCGAAACAGGCTTCACCGCCATCCAGGACGAAACGCGTCCTCGAGATGCTCCAGCTTGTTGTCAACCAACGCGATACAGTCGAACCGGTAGACGTCCTCCGGGCGCCCATATCGATCCATCCAGACGCGCGCCGCCTTCACGATCTCACGGCGCTTCGCCCCCGTCACGGCCTCGAATGGGCTCCCGAATGCCGTGCCGCGGCGCGCTTTGACTTCAAAGAAAGCCACGAGGTGACCGCGCCGGGCGACCAGGTCCAGCTCGATGCGGCCGACCCGGAAGCGGTGCGCTACGACGTCCCAGCCGCGGCTTTGGAGGTATTGGATCGCCTGCTCTTCACCGGCGAGTCCTCGCTGATGGCGGGGATCTGTCCAACCGGCCGGATCGCTGTGCACTCCGCTCGACATGAGGTGAAGCTAGGCCGTGCGGCGGTGCCTCGATAACCGGATTGCTGCCCGCCGGCGCATTTTCGCGCCACGGGTAGCAGCCTGCCTCAGCCCCCCGAGTTGCCATTTCCAGGGGCGTCAATGTCGTCCAGATCCTCGAGTCCCACGAGAACGTCGCGCGGTTTGGAGCCATTCGGCGGTCCCAAGACGCCAGCCAGCTCGAGCTGATCGATGATTCGCGCCGCGCGACCGTACCCGATGCTCATGCGCCGCTGCAACAGAGAAGTCGATCCCAATTGATTCTGAATGCATACCTCGGCCGCCTGCCGGAACAGCGGATCGCGCTCGCCGAAGTCCCCTTCCCCCTTCCCTCCTCCCTCTTCCCCTTCTTTTTCCGCCTTCTCGAGTGCCGCGACCTGTTCGTCAATGGAGCTTCCCGGCGTCGCGGCGACCGCCGCGGCGGCGGCGTGCTTCCGATACCATTCCATGACGCGCTCGGTTTCGTCCGTCGAGATGTACGCGCCCTGCACGCGCATCGGCTCGCTCTTCCCGGGCGGTAAGAACAACATGTCGCCGTTGCCCAGCAACGTCTCAGCGCCGTTTTGATCGAGAATGGTGCGGCTGTCGACCTTCGCCGAAACGCGGAACGCGATCCGGCAGGGGAAATTGGCTTTGATCAGTCCGGTGATCACGTTTACCGACGGCCGCTGCGTCGCCAGGATGAGATGGATGCCGATGGCGCGCGCCTTCTGCGCCAGCACCGCCAATGGCGTCTCGATCTCTCCTTGTACTGTGAGCATCAGGTCCGCGAGCTCGTCGACGACGAGGACGATGTAAGGAAGAATCCCGTCGGTGTATGCAGCGTCGAACGGCAATTCTTTCTGAATTCCCGCCTGCGTGGCGAGCGTCTCGCGCGGACCTTTGAGCGGCGCCTTCGTCTCCACCTTCTTATTGAAGTCGCCGACATTGCGCGCGTGATTCGCGTGCAACAATCGGTAGCGGCGCTCCATCTCCCACACCGCCCATTTCAAGACGTTGGCCGCCTTATGATGGCTCGTCACGACCGGCAGCCCGAGATGTGGCAGCGCACCGTACATCGACAACTCGACCATCTTCGGGTCGATCATCAGGAGTTTCAGTTTCTCCGGACCATGCGCGTAGACGAGGCTCGTGATGATCGCGTTGATGCAGACGGATTTCCCCGACCCCGTCGCCCCAGCGATGAGGAGGTGCGGCATCTTCGTGAGATCGTCGATGACTTCGTCGCCTTCGAGATTCCGTCCCAGCACGACCGGGAGCACCCGACCCGCGCGCCGGAACTCGGCGCTGTCGATCAGATCGCGCACATGAACGAGTCGCGGCGTTGGATTGGGGACCTCGATGCCGATCGCCGCCTTCCCCGGTATCGGCGCGACGATGCGCAGCGACTGCGCGCGCATCGCCAGCGCGAGATCGTCGGCGAGTGAGGAGACGCGCCCGACTTTTACGCCGCGGCCCGGCTCCAGCTCGAAGCGCGTCACGACGGGCCCGACGGTCTTGTTCGTGATCTGCGCGCCCACACGAAACGTTTCCAGCGTGTTCACGAGCCGACGGCCCATGTCTTCGATTTGCACCGCGTCGGGGTCAGCGACGGCGCCCGGCCCCTCCGTCAACAACTCAATGGGCGGAATCAGCGAACCTGGCGGAGGAGGCGGTGCGGGTTTGGGGGGCGGTGCGGGCTGCGGCTTTTTCGGGAAACGGGAAACGGGAAACGGGACACGTGGGTGTTGTTCCGTTTCCCGTGTCTCGTTTCCCGTTTCCCGCGATCCTTCCCGTTTCTCGTTTCCCGTTCCGCGTATTTCCGGCTCCCCCCGCTGTCTCAACAGCGTCAACGGATGCCACCCTACGGTGAAAATCCCGAGGGCCGACAGTGCGAAGAGTCCGATCAGCACCGCCCCCGCGCTCCCGACCGCGCTCTCCACTCCGTTGGCCAGAAACCCGGGGAAGAGGCCGACCAGGCGCTCAGTGTGAGTCCAGTGAACGTAATCGGGAGGAAACGCCGGACCGATGGCGACCGCGATCCCATACGGGACCAGGAGTGTCAGTCCGGCGCCGAGGACCGCGGCCCGACCCCAGGAGAGCGCGCCCAATCGCTCGAACGCGGCGAGCGCCCAGCCCAGCCCGAGGATCGGCAGGATCACGGCGCCCAATCCGAACATCTGCCACAGCGCTGCGCCGAGCGCGCGTCCCCAGCTTCCCGTGAGCGCCACCGGCAACAGCGTCAGACCCAGGAACAGGCCCACCAGCAGGGCCGCAATGCCGATGAGTTCCTGGCGCGCCTTGGGATTCATGCCGCGATGCGTCGATCCGCGTAGACGGGAACGATCGTCAGCCGGTCGGGCTGAGCGCAGAAGCGCACGTCGTCGCCCAGGCCGGCTTCGCGCAATTGGCGCGCGGCATCGCTTGCACCGAGGGCGTCCTGCCAGCCGCCCTGCTGCGCGGCGAGGTCGAGGGACACCTGAGCCGCGTCGTTGAGCGACAGCTTCTTGGGTGGGACGCCCTTCTTCACGGCTTTGATGAATCGACCGGCGGTGTAGGCATCCTCGAGCGCGAACTGCTTCTCGCGCCCGGCGCAGATGATCACCAGCTCGCCGCGTTCCTGGAAGAGATTGCGGGCCCGCTCGGCGACCGCGCTGAAGTTGAGCGCCGCCGCGACGAGCACCGGATCACCGCCCTGCGCCGCGACCAGCGCCGGGGTGCCGTTGGTCGTCGCAAGAAACAAGGTCTTGCCCCCGACGGCTTCCGGCGTCATTTCGCGCGGCGAGTTGCCAAGGGCGAACCCCTCGATCTTCAGCATCCGCCGCTCGCCGGCGAGGACAATGCCGTTGCGCTCGAGATTCGCGGTCAACCGGACCGCTTCTTCGGAGCTGGCGGCGGGAACGATGGCTTTGGCGCCCGCCGCGAGCGCGGTGACGATCGTGCTCGTCGCTCGGAGGACATCAATGACGACGACCGCTCGGCCGTTCAGGTCCCCCGCATTGAGGCCGAGTGGTGTGTGGTAAACGTCGATCTTCATGCCTGATCTTTGAGAAGGTGCGGCTCGCGCTCGAGGAATTTCGTGTCGACCTTGCCCGCGACGAAGTCCGGGTGGCGCATCACCCGGCCCAGAAATGGGATCGTCGTGGTCACGCCTTCAATGATAAACGAGTCGAGCGCCTGCCGCATACGGGCAAGCGCTTCCGTCCGCGTATTCCCATGCACGATCACCTTGGCGAGCAGCGAATCGTAGTACGGTGGCACCGTGTAGCCCGCGTAGATGTGCGTGTCGACGCGCACGCCCGGTCCGCCGGGCGGATGATACGCGGTGATCAAACCGGGCGACGGTTGAAAATTGCGACTCGGATCTTCGGCGTTGACCCGGCACTCGATGGCATGGCCGCGGAGACGATGACCGTTCATCACGAACGAGAGCGGCGCCCCCGAGGCAACGGAGATTTGCTCTTTCACCAGGTCGAAGTTCGTGCACATCTCGGTGACGGGATGCTCGACCTGAATGCGCGTGTTCATCTCCATGAAGTAGAACGACCCATCCTCGTCGAGCAGGAACTCGATCGTGCCGGCCCCGACGTAGCCGATCGCGCTCGCCAGCTTCACGGCGGCATCGCCGATGTCCTGGCGCAGCGTCTGATCCACCACCGGTGAAGGGGCTTCTTCGACCAGCTTCTGGTGACGTCGCTGAACGGAGCAGTCGCGCTCGCACAGGTGCATCACTTTCCCATGCGTGTCCCCCATGACCTGGATTTCGATGTGGCGCGGCCGCGCCAAATACTTCTCGATGTACACCTCGCCGGATCCGAACGCGGCGAGTGCTTCCTGTTTGGCGAGCGTGAACGCCTGCGCAAACTGGTCCGCGTCGGTGGCGACGCGCATGCCTTTGCCCCCGCCGCCCGCGGCCGCTTTGATGATGACGGGAAATCCGAGCTCTCCCGCCACCTGCTGGCCGTCTTCGAGCGATTCGACCGGTCCGGGAGAACCGGGGACCGTGGGAACACCCTGCTCCTTGGCAAGCGAGCGGGCCGCCGCCTTGTCGCCCATCTGGCGGATCTGATCGGGGCTCGGTCCGATGAACGCGATGTTGGAGGCGCTGACCTTTTCGGCGAATTCGGCGTTTTCGGCCAGGAAGCCGTAGCCGGGATGGATCGCGTCGGCGCCGGTAATTTCCGCTGCGGCGATCAAGCGCGGGATGTTGAGATAGCTGTCGCGGCTGGGCGCGCGGCCGATGCA
>MNDR01000046.1 GCA_001915025.1 Gemmatimonadetes bacterium 13_2_20CM_2_65_7 | reverse complement strand
GGCTCGAAGGCCGGTTCGGCGGGCACGGTCACGGGCTGCTCGTCGATGACCACGACCGTCGCCGCCTCTGGCGTGCTGGTGTAACCCTCGACACCCATTTCCGGCACGTCGAGCCCGAGCTCCTCGACTTCAGCCGGGACGCGATGGCCACCCACCACGAGCCCGGTGACTTTGTACGCGGCGTACGCCATGGCTCCGACAGCGACGAAGTTGGTCACGCCGCCCACCAGCTGGGCCAGAAGCTGCGAGGCGTCCCCGTAGAACAAACCGCGCACCGCCCCGTCTACGCCGTTCCAGCCGGCCCCATAGGTCCCATCCGCGAGCAAGCCGACCGACAGAATCCCCCACAGGCCGCACACCCCGTGCACCGAGATGGCACCCACGGGATCGTCGATCCTCAGTGACCGCTCGATGAAGAGCACCGCCGCGCACACCAGCACTCCCGCCACACCGCCGATCAGTACGGCGGACGGGGCCGTCACGAAGGCGCACGGGGCGGTGATCGCGACAAGTCCGGCGAGCGTCCCGTTCGCAAGCATCGACGGGTCGGGCTTACCGTATTTACGCCACACGTAAAGCATGGCCGTGATCCCACCCGCCGCCCCAGCCAGCATCGTGTTCGTCGCGATGACCCCGATGCGCAGGTCAGAGCCCGCGAGCGTCGATCCGGCGTTGAACCCGAACCACCCGAAGGCGAGGATGAACGTGCCGACCAACGCCATCGGGATGTTGTGACCGGGGATGGCGTTCACGGTGCCATCGGGGCTGTACTTGCCCCGC
Organism: Gemmatimonadetes bacterium 13_2_20CM_2_65_7; assembly: GCA_001915025.1. Taxonomy (GTDB): domain Bacteria; phylum Gemmatimonadota; class Gemmatimonadetes; order Gemmatimonadales; family GWC2-71-9; genus 20CM-2-65-7. The sequence goes on along the minus strand of MNDR01000046.1, from coordinate 17,795 downwards.
CGCGGCCCCAGGAGTATCGCGGTGACGAATGCCATGACACCACCCGTCATGTGCACCACCGACGATCCCGCAAAGTCGACATGGCCGTGGCCCAGCCCGAGGTTCTTGCCGAGCATGGCGAGCCAGCCGCCGCCCCAAGTCCAGTTGGCGTAGATCGGATAAATGAAGGCGCCGACGAACACGCTGAACACTGCGAACGCGACGAATCTCCACCGCTCGGCCAGCGCTCCTGTCGGGATCGTGGCCGCCGTGTCCATGAAGACCATCTGGAAGAGGAAGTACGCGAACACCGGGGCGGTGTAGGCGACACCGGTGAGGAAGAATCCCGTTCCTCCGAACAGGCCCCACGTCTTCCCGCCGATCGTCACCGAGACTTCGTGCGACAGCTGGTCGTAGCCGCCCAGCGTGCCGAGCGGCCCCACGCCGCCCGCCTGCAGGGCGAAGCCCACGGCCCAGTAGGCCAACATCGCGATGCCGTACACCATGAAGTTCATCGTCATGGTGTGCGCGGCGTTCTTCGCGCGTGTGAAACCGGTCTCGACCAGCGCGAAGCCCGCCTGCATGAACATCACGAGGAACCCTGCGACCAGCGTCCAGACGAAGTTGATGGCAACGGTGTTGGCGTCCATGTCCCCTCTCGGCGTTAGCAGTGTCGGTTGATTTGTGCATATTGTGCACGATTTTTAGTCCACTCAGCACATCGTTGTTCATAGCTACACAACGAGTGCAGCACAATTCGTGCACTATCTGCACAAATATGGAGACAGTCTAACGTAAGGGGAAGAGGGGAGAAAGCCGGGGGGGGACGACGGTCAGTATTGGGCCAGGTAGCGCTCGACCTCCCATTCGCTCACGCGGCCAATGTACTCCTGCCATTCCTCACGCTTGGCCTCCATGAAACGCTCGTAGATGTGTGGCCCCAGGGCGTCACGGACCAGGTCGTCCTTTTCGAGCATGTCCAACGCCTCGTGGAGGTCGCGCGGCAGCTCGTCGATCCGATACTTGCGACGCTCGCGGAAGCTCATCTCGAAGATGTTCTTGTTCACCGGATCGGGCGGGGTGAGCTTGCGCTCGACGCCGTCCAGCCCGGCCGCGAGCTGTACCGCGAGGGCCAGGTAGGGGTTCGCCGATGGATCGGGCATTCGCAGCTCGCAGCGCGTGCCGATGCCGCGGCGGTCGGGGATGCGCACCAGCGGGGACCGGTTGCGCATCGACCACGCCACGTTGGTGGGGGCCTCGTAACCCGGGACCAGCCGCTTGTAGCTGTTCACGAGCGGATTCGTGACCGCGCAGAAGCCGCGGGCGTGCTTCAGCAGCCCCGCGATGTAGTTCAGCGCGACCGGAGACAACTCCCACTTCGCCTTGGGATCGTGGAACGCGTTCGCCCCCTTCCGGAACAGCGACTGGTGGGTGTGCATCCCCGAGCCGTTCTGGCCGAAGATCGGCTTGGGCATGAACGTCGCCAGGAACCCGTGGCGGTAGGCGACGTTGCGCACGATGAATCGGAAGGTGGCGAGGTTGTCGGCCGTCTGCAGCGCTTCTGCGTACTGGAAGTCGATTTCGTGCTGCGCCGGCGCGACCTCGTGATGACCCGCCTCGACCTCCAACCCGATCGAGGTGAGATCCTTGATGATCAGCCGCCGGATCTCTTCCGCCCGGTCCACTGGCGTCAGATCGAAGTAGCCTCCCCGATCGTGCGTCTCAGTGGTCGGATCTCCCCTGGCGTCCAGTTGGAAGATGAAAAACTCGGCCTCGACCCCCGCCATCATCGCGTAGCCCAGCTCCTTGGCCTTCGCGATCTGTTCCTTCAAGGCTCTGCGAGTGCACCCCGCGAACGCCGAGCCGTCTGGGTTGTAGATGTCACAGATGACCCGCGCCACCTTCCCCCCCTCGTCGTCATAGGGCAAGACCCGAAACGTGTCGAGGTCCGGCTTCAACACCATGTCCGATTCCTCGATCCGCACGAACCCCTCGATCGACGAGCCATCGAACATGATGTCGCCTTCCAGCGCTTTCTCGAACTGGCTCTCGGGCACCTCGACGTTCTTGTTGACGCCCAGAATGTCCGTGAACTGCAGCCGCAGGAAGGACACGCCCTGCTTCTTGGCAAGATCGAGGATTTCGCGCTTGGTTGTCATGATTGATGACGGCAGAGGCGGCAAGGGCGGCAAGGTTGTTACCCTGCCGCCCCTGCCGTCATGCCGCCCTAGTGGTCAGGCGTCGTAGTACAAAAAGAACTCATACGGATGCGGTCTCAACGCAACGGCGTCCACGTCCTTGGCCCGCTTCATCGCGAGCCAGGTGTCGATCAGGTCCTGTGTGAAGACCCCGCCTTCGAGCAGGAACGCATGATCGGCCTCCAGCGCCGCCAACGACTCCTGCAAGGTTCCCGGCGTGTTCTTCACGTGCTTCCGCTCCGACGGCTCGAGCTCATAGAGATCCACGTCCATCGGCTTAGGCGGCTCGATCTTGTTCTTGATGCCGTCGAGACCCGCCATGAGCAGCGCCGCGAACGTGAGATACGGGTTGGCCGACGGATCGGGCGCCCGGAACTCGAGCCGCTTGGCCTTCGGCGACGTCGAGTACATCGGGATGCGGCAAATCGCCGAACGGTTGCGCTGTGAGTAGATGAGGTTGATCGGCGCTTCGTAGCCCGGGACCAGCCGGCGATAGCTGTTCGTCGTGGGCGCCGCGAAGGCGAGCAACGCCGCCGCGTGCTTGATCAGCCCGCCGATGTACCAGCGCGCCGATTCGGAAATCAGCGCATAGCCGTTCTTGTCGAAGAACAGGTTGTTCGTGCCATTCCACAGACTCATGTGCACGTGCATCCCTGAGCCGTTATCGCCAAACATCGGCTTCGGCATGAACGTCGCCGTATAGCCGTTCTGCGCGCACACATTCTTCACGATGTACTTGTACATCATGATCTGATCGGCCATGCGCGTCAGCGTACTATAGCGCATGTCGATCTCGGTCTGGCCCGCGGTTCCGACCTCGTGGTGATGGACCTCCACTTCGATGCCCGAAGCGATCATTGCCAGCATGATCTTGGATCGCAGGTCTTGCAGTCGATCGGTTGGCGGGACTGGGAAATAGCCTTCCTTGTGGCGCGGCCGGTGACCCAGGTTGGCTGATCCGTTCGAGCCGCTGTTCCAAATACCTTCTTCGGAATCGATGTGGTAGTAGCCCTCGTGCGCGTTCTGATCGAACCGCACCGAGTTGAAAATGTAGAACTCCGCCTCGGGCCCGAAATACGCTGTCGTGGCGACGCCGCTCTTCTTGAGAAAGGCCTCGGCCTTGCGCGCGACATACCGCGGATCGCGGGAGTAGGGCTCGCGGGTGATGGGATCCACGACGTCGCAAGTGAGTGAGAGCGTCGGTACCTGTAGGCACGGATCAACGAACGCGCTGGCCGGATCCGGCAGCAGCAGCATGTCGCTTTCATTGATTGCCTGAAAGCCGCGAATCGACGAACCGTCGAAGCCCAGACCGTCCTTGAAGGTGTCTTCCTCGAGCTCCTTCAATGGGATCGAGAAATGCTGCCAAGTGCCGGGCAGGTCCGTAAAGCGGACATCTACCACCTGGACGCCGGCCTCTTTCGCGCGACGAATCACGTCCGCAGGCGATGGGCCTGCGGTCGGTTTCGCGCCGGCGGCGACGGTGGGTTCCAGCGTAGCGGTCATTGGTTAGGGTCTCCTTCTCGGGTCGGTGAGTCGCCTTGCAAGCGTCGGGCCATATAGAAAAGTAGAGGCTCTTCTGCAGAGTGTCAATTAAAACTTGCACGAAATGCAGAACAAACGGGCTAGTGGCCCAGTTTTACACGAAAAATGCGCAAAACGTACGCTAGAGGGCTTCCACAAAGTGCAACAGCTCGACCGCCGAAAATTCCCCGAAGCGCTCCTGAATATCCTTCTCCTGCCACTCCAGAAAGATCCAGCCTGTCATCTTGTGCAGCTGACCGCTGACGAAGTGAATGCGCCCCCGCACCGCGCCGAGTGAGGTATCGGGCTGGCCCTCGAGGTAGACGTCCCAGCGTTGCTCGCCGCGCTTCAACTCCCCCATGTGCTTGCCATACTCGGTGCCGGCCATGGGGCCCTACTCTACCGGCTTTCCTGTCGCCCGCCAGCCCGGGTTACATTCTCCACCCAATGACCTGTCATGCCTGCGGCGCCCAGCTCTCCCAGGGAGCACGCTTCTGCCACAAGTGCGGCGCGGCCGTCGCCACTGCCGGAGCCACCGGGTGGCGGGCCGGTTTTCCTTGGGCGATCGCCGGAGCTGCGCTGGGCGCACTGGTGACTGTACTCGCATTGCGAGCAACGGGAAATCGACCTGGAGCAGGGAGCACGGAGCAGTCTGCGTCCAGCTCCGTGCTCCGTGCTCCCGATATTTCCCAGATGTCTCCCGACGAGCGCGCGAATCGTCTCTTCAATCGCGTCATGATCCTCGCGGAGGCCGGCAAGAACGACAGCGTTCGCTTCTTTCTTCCCATGGCGCTGGGGGCCTATAGCCAACTCCCCACGCTCGACGCCGATGCCCGTTATCACGTGGGCCTGCTGCAGCTGGCGGGCGGCGATCCCAGCGCCGCGCTCGCCCAGGCCGACACCATTCAGCGCGCGATTCCGACGCACCTCTTCATTTATGTACTGCGCGCTCATGCGTACAGGGAGCGTGGTGATGCGAGGCAGGAAGCGCGCGCATACGCCGACTTCCTTCGCAACGAGCCGGCGGAAATGGCGCGCAACCGGCCCGAGTACGCCGACCATTCCGACGCGCTGACCAGCTTCAAGGCAGAAGCCTCTCGAGTAACGGGAGCTCGTTCGGGCACATGACCACGCGTTCCGTTTCCCGTGTCCCCTATCCCGGCATTATCCGCGTCGCGCACAGCCCGGACGCCGACGATGCATTCATGTTTTGGGCGATGGCGACCGGAAAAATCGATACCGGCGGGCGTCGCTACGTGCACGAGCTGGCCGACATCGAGACGCTGAACCGGCGCGCGCTGTCCGGGGAGCTGGAAGTCACGGCGGTCTCGCTGCATGCATACGCCTATCTCGCCGATCGGTATGCCCTGCTCGCGCATGGCGCAAGCATTGGGGATCGCTACGGCCCGCGCCTCGTCGCGCGCGAAGCGGTGCCGGGGGAGGACGCGCGAAGTGCGCTCGCGGGACGGCTCGTAGCCGTGCCCGGCGAACTGACGACCGCGTTTCTCGCGCTGCGACTGTATCAGCCAGCCGTCCGACATGTCGTCGTGCCGTTCGATCAGATCGAGGACTTCGTCGCGGCCGGAAAAGCCGACGCCGGTCTTCTGATCCACGAAGGGCAATTGACCTACGGCGATCGCGGGCTGCACCTCTGGGCGGACCTCGGCGAGTGGTGGTACCAGGAGACAAATCTCCCGTTGCCCCTCGGCGGCAATGTCGTACGCCGCGACCTCGGGGAGGAGCTCATGCGCGCCATCGCGCGAGACCTCAAAGCGAGCATCGAGTACGGGCTGGCCCATCGTGCGGAGGCATTACGGCATGCGCAGGGATTCAGCCGCGGGCTCGACACCGCGCGGACTGACGAATTCGTGGGGATGTACGTTAACGCCTACACCGTGGATTACGGGACCAAGGGCCGGCGCGCCGTTGCCGAGCTTCTTGACCGTGCGCGAGCAGCGGGCCTGCTCCCCGGACATGTGGACCTGGCGTTCGTTGCCGCCGATTCCTAGTTTGGCGACTGGTTTCCCCAAGGAGCCTCGTTGACTGCTCATCCGGGTATCGTCACGGTCCTCGTGGTCGATGACGAAGAGCCGATCCGGAATGCGCTGCGGAAGTTTCTCAAGCAGCAGCAGTTCGAGGTGTATACGGCCGGCTCGGCCGACGAGGCGCTGCAGCAGCTCCGTCTGCACAAAGTCGCGCTCATGCTTTCCGACATCCGCATGCCGGGGACAAGCGGCGTCGACCTCGTTCCCCAGGCGCTCGAGATCGAGCCCGAGCTCGCCATCCTCATGCTGACCGCCGTCAACGACGCGACCAGCGCCGCGCTGTGCATGCAGCGTGGTGCGATGGATTACCTCACCAAGCCGATCGAGCTCGCGGATCTGGGTCGGGCGGTGCACCGTGCCTTGAAGCGCCGCGAGATGCTGCTCGAGAATGGCCAGCTCAATCAGTGGCTGAAGGAAGAGGTTACCACGCGCACCGCCGAGCTGCAGCGGGAGCGGAACCGCCTGGAGCGCGTTTCTACCGCGACGCTCGAGGCCCTCGTCAACGCGCTCGAGGCCAAGGATCCATATCTGCGCGGCCACTCGGCGCGCGTCGCGGACCTCTCCGCGAACATCGCCACCGAGGTGGGCCTCTCTGAGGAGGAGGTCGACCGTATTCGTATGGCGGGGCGTCTTCACGATCTCGGCAAGATCGGCACTCGCGACGCGGTCGTTAATAAGGAAGGGCCGCTCACCGCCGACGAGTTCGAGCACGTCAAACAGCACGTCATCATTGGAGCCCAGATCCTCGCCCCGCTCGTGCATTTGGGCGACATCGTCGCGATGGTGAAGAGCCATCACGAGCGCTTCGACGGCACCGGTTATCCGGATGGGCTCCGAGGCCAGGAAGTTCCACTCGGGGGAAGGGTCATCGCGGCTGCGGAAGTGTACGACGCGCTGACGACGTCGCGGCCGTATCAGGAGAAGATGACGCCGGAGCAGGCAGTGGAGCGGATGGCCGATTTATCAGGAACGGTCCTCGATCCCAAAGTCTACGAGGCACTGGTCCGGATCGTGGGCAGGCGTCAGACGCTGGTTTTTCTCGACGAGGACGTGGGTCCGACGGTATAGAAGACCAAACCCCGGGGCGAAAAGCTCCCCGGGGTTGGCGGTCGGGCGAAGTGGCCGTCACACTTCGGCCGCGACCCTTCGATTACGTCCTGTGCGCATCCAAGTTTCATACGATTAGATGCAGTGACCCGCTGAACGGTTGCATCTACCAGTGCTTCACCCGGCCGACCCGCGATACCGTGATCGTTTCGGCTTGGGACCCTCGTCGCAAAACGATCTTCGTGTTGGACGCGCCCCAACCCATTCCGGTAGGACCAAATACCACGACGGGATTCGAGACCTCGAGCTCCACGCCGTGGCTCGCGGGTCCGGCAAGACGCCACCACGGCTCCCAGCGCGCCGCGGCAAAGCGGTCGATGCGGATGCTGTCCGGGGCGAACGTCACTCGCGCGCGAATCGCTTGAAGTACCGCGCCGTTCCGTCCGACTGCCAGCGCGGTCGTGACGTCGCGAACCGCACGCTCGGTCTCGATCCAGTCGAGCAATCGGGCAGCGCGCGGCGTCCAGAACGCGACGAGTACCGCCGCGACGCAGATCACAACCAGCAGCTCGAGCAAGCTGAACCCTTTGCGCATGCGCCGTTTATACGCGGCGCCGTGAGCCAGCCCACCATCCGAAAAGCCCGGCGAAAAGCCAGAAAACGCGGCATTTGCGGTCTAACGCGCGCGCCGGACGAACGCTATGTTGGTGCGCGTGATGGCCTTGGCTTACGGCATGTCCGGTGCACATAGCGCTGCTCGATGAGCACTGACACCGAGTCGCGCCGCAGCGGTCTCCCCCACGCGGTTTTTCTGCAGCGGGTGGCCGATGAGCCGGCCACCTCACCCGAGGTGCGCCTGGGCCAGGGCGCTTTTCTCACCCTTCGTTTCGTCGACTTGCTCGCACCTGATCGCGAACCTCCGACACCAGACGTCTTTCGCTACCAGTGGGCCGCGACCGAGCGCTATTGCGCCGAGCTCGCGGGAGAGGGCACTGAGGCATCGCATTTGAGCTGCATCGTGCGCGCCACCGGCGAAGCGCATCAGACGGGCGAGCTCCATCTCATCGCGCCTGCGCTGTTCGCGTATGCGTTGTTCCTCGAGCAAGAGTCGCATTTCGAGGAAGCCGAGGATGCGCTGGAGACGATGATCCTGGTCGGAGGTGGCCGCCTATCGCCGACCGATGCGATCTCGGCTTGGCTCAGACTCGGCCGTGTGCGTCGCTTGCAGGCGGCCTTTCAGAGCGCCGACGCGGCGTATGAAGAAGCGGGTGGTATCGCGGCGGCCCATGGAGATCGACAGTCCGTGTTACTCAGCCGTATCGGTCACTGCAACGTGCACCATTTCCGCGGCAACCTCGCGGAGGCGGAACGTGGTTGGCGAGCAGTCCTGGTCGACGCGACTCACGCAGAGTTCCGTTCCATTCAGGCGCAAGCCGAACACGGCCTTGGGAACATTCTGCAGCGTCGTGGCCAGCCGCATGAGGGAGCTTCTCACCTGTGGCGGGCCTATGCACTGTATGATGAGGAATCCGCGCGACTCAGGGCGTTGAACGACTTGGGCCTGCTGTTGCTCTCGATCGGCGATGTGGGCGGCGCGGAAAAAGCACTCGCCGAAGTCGTACGCCGTGAACACCTCGGGGACAACTTCGCGAACGCAAAGATCGAGCTCATGAACTGTGCTTCATTCAGACGGGACCGCGTGACCTTCGAGCGGTGGCGTGAGCGCGCATTGGACAATAGCGATGTGGCGCCACCGAACATCCGCGCCGATTACCATCTTAAAGTCGGAATTGGTTTCGCGCGTTTCGGAAACCTCGGTCGCGCAGAGCAGGAGCTTCGTCGTGCGCTCGATATTGCCACCGCACACGGCCTGCACGAATTCGTCTTTAAGATCGAGCGGCTCACAGAGGGACTGAGCGAATGCGGCGCCCTCGAGGGAATCGAGAGCGCCGCATCCGAGCCCGCTGGAGCCACAGAGGCGCTCAAGGAGGTTTCAGCCTCCCTGGCGTCACTCGGGACGGAATGACTAGTGGTGGCAGGTGACCGGATTGCTCTGATCACATGTCTCAGTGCTCGGACCCGTCGCACTGGCACAGGCCGACGCGGCGAGGGCGAACGACACAAGGACCAGCGATAGGGCATAGCGGATGCGGCGTGACATAGGGCCTCCGAACTCGAGTTGGGTGGGGACGCACAGACACCAGCCAAGTTGGGTGCGGGAGGTCGCGGCGTTTAGGGCGTTTTTGCGGCATCGTAGGGCGCTTTTGCGGCAATTCAGCAGTTTCTCGGGAGGTGTGTAGGGAAATGCTGGTGCTGGCTGCCGTTTCGGACTTGCAATACCAGCGGCTCCGGGGTGCGGTCGCGCCGCGCTTTCTCGTGGTGCGCGCGGGCACCTGGGATGACGCGCTCCAAACGATTCGCGAACGGCCGGTCGAAATCGCTCTAGTCGATCCCACGCTCGGCGGCGCGGCCAGCGGACAAGAAATCGAACGTCTCCACGTACTCTTCCCGTCGCTGCGACTGATCCTCTACACGTCGATGACGCCGCCGCTCGCTCCGGTCCTGCTCGCGCTCGGCCAATGCGGGATCCGCCAGGTTGTCCTGCGCGGCGTCGACGATCATCCCGAACGTCTCGGCGATCTCGTCGCGGCGGAAGCGATGCATGCGGCCTCGCACCGACTGCTGGATCAGCTCACAGCCGCCCTCGCGCCGCTGCCGCGCGGGCTCCGTTGGGTGCTCGAAGACGCGCTGCGGTCTTCAGGCGCGGTGCAAACGATCCAACAAGTCGCCGCGCGGGCACGCGTCGACCGCGGTACGTGCGCGCGCTGGTTTGCACGCGCCGGCCTGCCGAGCCCGCGACACATTCTGGCAGCCGCTCGCGTGCTGTACGCGCATCGGCTGCTTCAGGATCCGGGATTCACGATCGAGGACGTCGCCAAACGGCTCGGTTACGCGCAAGCGAAAACGCTGCAGCAACACGCGCGTACGTACCTCGGCCTCACCGCCGGCGAGATGCGGCTGTCGCTGACCAGCGACGAGGCGACCGACCGCATCGTGCAGAGCTTCCTGACACCCGCGCGACCCGTCGCGGCGGCCAACGCATCATGATGACGTCACCGCCAAGGAAGCCGCCGACCGTCCTGATCGTGGACGACGAGGCGGGCCTGCGCCGCGTCCTCGAGCGCTTCCTGGAGCACCACGGCTATCGCGTGCTCAGCGCCGGCACCGCCGAATCGGCGTACGAAATCCTCGCCGCCGAGGCAGCGGACGCGCTGCTGCTCGACATCCATCTGCCGACGATGTCCGGCCTGGCGCTTTATCTCGCCATTATCCACCGCTGGCCGGCGCTCGAAGGTCACATCGCCATCATGACGGGCGATGCGGAAGCCGAGGAAGTGCGCACCTGGCTCCAGCACCACCGCTGCATGGTCATCCGGAAGCCATTCAACCTGCAACAGGTGGCAGACTGGGTATCGGAGGTACTGCAGCGCGACCGCTCGAGCGGAGCGATGGACGCATGACGACAGTGGCGGGGGCGCACGCCGATCCACTCCACGTCCTCCGAGAATACCGCAACCTTGCGCCCTGGAATCTCCGCGATCTCTCCGTAGTAGTCGGCGCCATTCTCGACGCTTCCGCCGTGACACCGATCAACGCCGCCGCCCGCGCGGCGCCGAGTGAGCGCACGATTCGCTTCTATGTGACGCGCGGCCTGGTCAGCCCGCCGGAAGGCCGCGGCACGGCGGCGACGTACTCGTATCGTCACTTCCTCCAGCTGCTCGCGATCAAACTGCGGCAGATGGAAGGCGCGACTCTCGCCGCGATCACCAAAGACATGCAGGACCAAACCGGCGACGTCCTGGAACGTCGCTGCGCGCAGGTGCTGGGTGCCTCGCTGCCAACGCCGGACCGGCTGCCACTCAAAGGTGCCGAGGGCATGCCGCGCGGCCGTTCCGGACGGGCGCTCACCGCGTGGCTGACGCGCGATGCCGCCAAGGAGACGGGGTCGCCAACGACGTGGCGTCGCATCCCCGTCACGCGGGGCGTGGAGCTGCACGTCGATTCCGACCATCCGCTCGCCCGGCTCGGCTCCGATGAGAATGGGTTGGCAGAGTCCATCCGCCAGGCGATCTCGAAACTCCTGCCGCACGGCTCGTAATGATGTTTTGTAGGAGCGCACCATGTTGCGCCCCTACCTTCTCGAAACCTTGGAGTACCGACGATGTGGGTCCTGCTGGTAGTTGTCGTAGTCGCCGTTCTCTGGGTAATCGGCGCGTACAACGGCCTGATTTCCCTGAAGAACCAGACCATCAATGCCTTCAAGCAGATCGACGTGCAGCTGAAGCGCCGCCACGATCTGATCCCGAACCTCGTGAACTCTGTGAAAGGCGCAATGGACTTCGAGCGCTCGACGCTCGAGGCGGTCATTCAGGCGCGCAATCAGGCCGTCAAGGTGAATGCTTCCGGTCCTGAGGCCGTCAAACAGATCAGCCAGGCGGAGAACGCCCTGTCGAGCGCCCTGTCTCGACTGATGGTCGTGGTGGAGCGCTATCCCGACCTCAAGGCGACGGGGAACGTCGCCCAGCTCCAGGAAGAGCTGACCTCGACGGAGAATCGCATCGCGTTCGCGCGCCAGTTGTACAACGACACCGCGACGCAATACAACACCAAGCAGCAGCAATTCCCGACAACGCTCGTCGCCGGGATGGCGCACGCGGCGCCTGCGGATCTGTGGGAAATCGAAGATCAAGCTGAACGGGCGGTACCGCAGGTTGACCTCTCCCGACGGTAACCTCTTTCAACAACAGGAAGCCAATCGCCGGCGCACGACGTGGCTGGTGATTGGCTTCGTGCTGTTTTTCGCCTGGCTCGGCTTCGGGGGCGACTACATCCTCGCGCTCGCCACGACCGACTCCGGCCCGCACGCCTATCATCACGTCTTTCCGTGGCTGGGCATCGTGCTGACCCTGACCGCGATCATTACCGCGCGCTACGCCTACAAGACGGGTCCTGAGAAGGTTCTCTGGTCGACCGGCGCGCGCGAGGTGATCGACCCACAGACCGACGGCGAGCGCCAGCTGGTCAATGTCGTCGAGGAGATGGCGATAGCGGCCGGCGTGGCGCGGCCACGGATTTGGATCGTGCCCGACGACGATCCCAACGCGTTCGCAACCGGACACGGCCCCGGGGATTCCCATATCGCCGTCACGCAGGGGCTGCTCTCGATCTGCAACCGCGAGGAGCTTCAGGCGGTGATCGGGCACGAGCTTGGTCACGTGAAAAACCTCGATGTGCGGCTCATGACGACGCTCGCAGCTCTCGTGGGGGCTGTGCTGCTCGTGCGCGATGGCATGGGCCGCATGATGGGGGGACGGAGCCGCATCTCGTCGAGGGCCGAGGAGGGCGGTAAGAAGGGTGCTGGGCCTTTACTCGCGATTCTGCTCGCGCTGTGGATCATCTCGTGGGTCATTGCGCCGCTCGTGACGCAACTGCTCGCGCTCGCGGTGAGCCGCCGGCGCGAGTATCTGGCGGACGACATGAGCGCGCAGTTCACGCGCAATCCACTGGCGCTGGCCAGCGCACTCGCGAAGATCGAGAGCGCGACGGCACCCACCACGTCGATCAAGCGCGGGGCCGCGCACCTCTGTATCGCCGACCCATTGGGCCGGCACTTCACCAATCATGAAGGTTGGCTGGGCGACGTCTTCGCCACCCATCCGCCCATGGGGATGCGCATCGCCAAACTCAAAGGAATGGGCTACGCGCAGCTCAAGAAGGAGGGAGGCCCATTCACGAATTCCGCGCTCGCTTAAGCCGCTACAAGAAGCAAGAGCCGCGTCTCGCGCGTCGCGCGCTCGCCAATGACGGCGCAATCACCGCCGCCGTCCACGAGCACATGGCCGAGCATGGATTGTCCGAACAGTCGGTCCGACGCCAAGTGCGGTCGTATCTCAATGAGATCATCCCCCACTTCAACGTGCTGTCGTATTACAAAGTCGGGTACAACGCCGCGAAGATCCTGCTGAATCTGCTGTACAAGGTCAGCGTCGATTATCAAGACGAACCGGCGCTGGAGGGCATCCCGAAGCGCGACATCGTCGTGTATCTCATCAATCACCGCTCCAACGCCGACTACGTCGTCGTGGCCTACGTGCTGGCGCGCGGCGTCCAGGTCAGCTACGCCGTGGGCGAGTGGGCACGAGCGTGGCCGCTCGAATACGTCTTCAAATCCTTCGGTGCCTACTTCGTCCGTCGCCGCTTTCGCGAGCCGCTGTATCACACGGTGCTGGAGCGCTACGTCCAACTCATCACCCGCAATGGGGTGACGCAGGGAATCTTCCCGGAAGGCGGCTTGTCGCGTGACGGCAAGTTGCGCCCGCCCAAGCTCGGCCTGCTCGACTACATCTGCCGCACGTTGCTCGAGCCCGGCTTCGACCGCGATGTCTGGTTCGTGCCGGTCGCGCTCAATTACGACCGCGTGCTCGAGGACCGATCGCTCATTCGCGAGCTCGTGGACAAGCAGGATCGACCGGGGCGGTTGTCACAGCTCGGCACGGTGCTCTCGTATCTGGCGAGTAACACCGCGCGGCTCTTCACCGGACGGCTGAAGCGCTATGGACGCGTGGCCGTCAACTTCGGGACGCCGCTGTCGCTCCGGGCGTGGCTCCAGACCCAGCCGGCGGACGTCCTCTCGCGACCGAAGGAGGCGCGGCTGACTGCGCTCGAAGTCCTGGCCCGCGAGATGATGACACGGATCGGTGCGATCATTCCCGTCACGCCGGTGCCGCTTGCGGCGGCGGCGCTGCTCTCGTTCGGACAGACCGTGGTGGGAAAGGACGCGGTGCTCGAGCGGATGGACCAGCTGCGCGATCGGCTCGAGGAAGTGAACGGGAAAGTCGTGCGCGGCGGCACGCGCATCGCGGACATCTGGGATCGTGCCTGGCGCATGCTGCGGATGCGGCGGCTGGTGTTGGTGGAAGGGGAATCGTTGGTGATCTTGCCGCGCGGCCGTCCGTTGCTCGAGTACTACGCGAACTCAATTGCTCACCTGGTGCCGATCCGCGGTCCGAGGCTGCCGTTTCACAAGACACACGAGATAGACGCCAGTCTTCCGAAACTGCTGAACCCTCACCCCTAAAAACAACGAAGCCCCCAGGACGGCTTACGCGCCTGGGGGCTCCGACACACTGGCTACCCGGAGTCGAGGGCTTGCGCCCTTCGTTCTTCTCTCTGTCGCCACCTATGGACTGATTCGTCCTCGGTAGGGCAATCAGAGGCCCCGGCTTCCATCCCCAAGCAACCCCGTCGGGTCGCTCGGTTCACCAATGTGAGTGCTACGGATCAGATCGGGTCGCGGACCGACCTCCCGCACTGCACGTCGAGGCACCACTTCGACGTGGACAGGGCAACGCGACTGGCCCTATCTGTCCGACCCGGTGAGTGTCACTCCCGGATCAACGAGCGCCTGAGCCCTTGGTTGCATCGGCGCCCTCCCCGGAATTTCCGTTCGGACCCAGCTTGAAGGCGTTGTTGAGACGCCAGGTCCCAACCCTTCCCTCCAAGCCGCGTGATACGAATATAGAGGTGGCTGAAAAACGCGCAAGTGCCGATGTTTCTTCGGGTTAGCTCACTTCGATGTGCATCGTTTGTGGAGAGTAAAGACTGCTTCTGCAACTTCTTCCGGGCCTCATCCACATGATGTGGAGTTGTGAATCCACAGCGAGCACGTTCCCACATCGGGGTATTTACCCCTCAATTGCCACCTCGCAGTAGGCAAATGGCTGGTCCAGCTCGGCAGGAACGAACAGAAATCCGGCGCCACTCGTTGCGAACCAGCCGGCGAGCAGCTGCGTCGAGCGACCGACTGCAGGTTCGGCGAACAACGCTTGCGTCCAACGCCGAATGTGGCGCAACTCAGGCGCGCGCCGCGACAAGAGACTCAAGGCGGCACCGAGACCGTGCGTCGCGCGCAGAAAATGCGCCATCGCATGGCCGCGCTGGGTGAAGATGTACGAACGCACTCCCGGCTCATCGTAGAGCAGGGTACCTTCGTATGGGTCGGCGGGTGGCGCATCCATGCGCGGACCGAAGTATACGAACACGTGGCTGTCGGCTTCCTTGCGTTCGACGACGATAGCTGCAGAGTCAGGACCGAGGCGCGCCGCATGCACGAGATCGTCGGCGGCGAGAATGCCGACCTGGGCAGTCCACTCGAGCGCGGCGAGCGCCTGATCTAACGGCAGCCCGATGGCGTCGTCGTAAGCAATGAGGCGCGGAGCTTCACCGGCGCGCTGAAAAAAATGGGCCAGCGCATCGGCGCGATCTTCGAAGGTCCGCAGGATGCGGGTTGTTGCTGGAACGGCCATCTTGAGATAATAACGGAATTCAACTGTTAGAGGAGCCGTCAGAGGATGCTCGCTGGAATCGTGATGATGGTCACCGCAGTCGCGCCTCCGCTCATGGCGCAGGATACGACGACACGCAGGGACTCGTCGGGACACAAAGACTCGATCCCGCCGGCCGCGACGGCGCCCGCGCCTCCTCCGGCGCCGACGCTCGAGCAGATCCGCTACATGGAAGGGTTGCGCACCGCGACGCGCGGCGTGGCTCAGATCCGCGACGGGTTGAATCGCGTAGCCCGGACACAGCAGTCCCGCGACTCGCTCACGCGTCGCCGGGCGGCGCGCCGACTCGGTGGGCTCTGCGGCACCGCTCACACCTTCATCGTCAGCGGCCGTCCGAAGATGAAGCCGACGGCATATGCCGACTCGTTGCGCATCCTCGCCAAGCAGCTCGTGACCCGGCTCGATTCGTTGAGCAACGCGCTGCCAACGTGCGAGAAAACGGCCGGCCATGATCCGTCGACTGTAGCCACCGACCTGACAAAGCGGCTGAGCGCGTACGACGACGCGTTGCTCGCTTTTAGGAACGGGCAAGCGCTGAACCGGTCCGACAGCTCCAAGACAGTGAGCCAGCAGTAGCTAAGTGCTTGTCACGGCATGGCTTGCTGCTTTGGCTCTACTCTCAGAATCCAGAGACCGGTATTGATGTCGGGGACGAAAATGTTGCCGTCCCGCACCACCGCGCCCCACGCAAATGGTGCCCGGCGGTGGCCCAGTGAGTCGACGGTCAGAATCCAGCTGATTTCTCTGCCCTGACGGAGCAAGTCGCCCTTCAGCTCGCCCGAAATATCCAGCACGCGCGCGCCGCCCTGATAGTTGCCGAGGTAGAGCGTGTCGCCGACGACCCAGACGTTGTGGACGCCGCCGTCGGTGGGCTCGTACCAGGCGACCTCGCGCGGCTGTGCGATGTCTGAGACGTCGATGACGTGCAGCCGTCCGAAGGTCAGATTGTTGCCGTCCTGCAGGCCCTTGTACGGATGCGCCGCGTACACCTCATCACCGACAAACACATAGCGGCCTTGGCGCCACGCGGTGTGCGTCCCACGGACGAAGCCTTGCCCAAATAGCTGCCACACCCGCGCGTAAGTTGCCGTCAAATCATACTTGTACTGCGAGACGAACTGCGGATTCGTCGGACTGCCACCCTTCATGCCGTTCCCGACGTCGAGAATAACGAGACCGTCATTCCAGTAGGCGAGATACGCCAGGCCGTCGACGACCATGATGTCGTGCAAGTACCGGCCCGCCTCGGTCTGCTCCGTCTGCCAGCGGGCGACCTCTTTCGGATGCTGCGGATCCTGAATGTCGATCACGCGCATCGATCCGGTCGCGTCATCGGTGATGTACGCGTGCCCCTTGTAGACATACGAACTGTGCACGCCGCCGGACACCGTCTCCGTGTATGCCGAGACGGGCTTCGGATGGCAGGGGCTACTCGCGTCGAAGACGACGATGCCGTTCTTGCGATCCGATGCGCCCTCACGAGAAAAGACGCCGTACTTGCCGTCCTCGGTCGTCATGACGTCGTTGACGATCCGCGCGTTGGTCATCATCGAGTCGACGATTTTCGGGTGCGTTACATCACTCACGTCGATCGCGTACACGCGATCGGCAATCGTCGACAAATAGCCGCACGTCCCCGACGGATGTAGCCAGAACTCAGCCGTACTCATTGTGATCGGAACACGGCCGCGCACTTCCATGGCCCGGCCGACCTCACGCGGCACGACTCGGACGACAGCGTCTCCTTCCTTCCCTCCCGCCGCCGCCGTCACGGTGTAGCTCCCCGGCAGCTCGGCGACGAACGTGCCGCTCGGATCGATCAGCGCGACACCCGATCCGGCACTCACCGCCCATTCGACACCCACATCGCCTACCGCGCGACCCGCAGCCGTCCGCGGAGTCGCGGTGAACTTGACGACGTCACCGGTGCGCACAGCGGCCGTGCCTGGGGGGGGCTCGATGGTGATTCGTGCGACGTTGTTCGGTAGCACCTGCAGTGCGAGCGTCTCTTTGGCCGGCCCAGACGTCGCGGTGATTGTAGTCCGACCCGCGCTCAGCGTATTGAGGCGGCCATCGTTGCCGACAGTCGCGACGCGCGGATTACTGGACGTGAACGTGACGGGCTCCGAACGGCGATCACCGTGGCGCGAGTACTCTGTTACCGACAACGTCAGATGCGAGCCGGCGACGAGCCGAGCCGGCCGCGGGTCGAGGACGATGCGCGCCGGAGGCTCGGGCAGCACGTGCACCAAGGCGACTCCGAACACCTGGCTGTTTGAGACGCCGCGCAGGAAACCGACCGCTGTCACGCGCGCGAAACCCTGGTACCCACCGGTGAAGACGCCCAGCGAGTCGACGCCGCCGACGTCACCGCCGACAAACCACTCGATCTCGGCACGCGGGACCTCCGCCCCTACCGAATCCAGCGCTCGCGCGGTGAACTGGAGCCTGCCGCCAATCGCGACTTCGCCGCCCGAGGGCTGCACTTCTACTTTCGCAATTGGCGGTGAAGGTGCAGGAGCGGTGGGTTGTTGCAGAGTTACTAATGACAGTAGCGCGGGCAGCAGCATGAGTACTCCTCCATGCGACGGCAGTGA
>MNDR01000092.1:78872-91672 GCA_001915025.1 Gemmatimonadetes bacterium 13_2_20CM_2_65_7 | reverse complement strand
CATGCCGGTCACGCGGCGCCAGCGCGAGATCCTCGATTACATCGCCAAACACCTCGAAGAGAAGGGGTACGCCCCGAGTTTCGAGGAGATCGCCCGCCAATTCGGGTTCCAGTCGCTCGCGACGGTTCACGAGCACCTCACCAATCTCGAGCGCAAGGGATACATCCGGCGCACCCACAACGAGAGCCGGGCCATCGAAGTCGTCCCGCCCAAGGGTCAGACCGGCGCCACCGAGCTGCCGTTGCTCGGGCTGGTCGCCGCCGGACATCCGATCGAGGCGGTGACGAACGACGAAACGATTGCTGTCCCCGACGAGCTGTTGCCGCGGCGCGGGCGCAGCTATGTGCTCAGGGTGCGCGGGGACTCCATGATCGACGAACACATCAAGGATGGAGACTACGTCGTCGTTCAGGAACGCAACCAAGCCGACCCCGGTCAGACCGTGATTGCGCTGGTTCACGGAGAAGGTGCCACCGTCAAACGTTTTTATCGTGAGCCCGGCGGCTGGATCAGGTTGCAGCCCGCCAACGACACGGTGCAGCCGCTGCGGTTGAACGAACGCGACGTCATCGTGCAGGGAGTCGTAGTCGGCGTCATCAGGAAATACTAGCGCTCGCTTTACGCAGCCGGTCGAGCGCCGCCCGGGCGGCGCCCGACGCGACCACTTCTCGCGCCCGGCCGATCCCTTCGGCCAACGAGCCGGCGATTCCTGCTACATAAATCGCCGCTCCAGCATTGAGCAGCACTGCGGCGAGCCCCGGTGGATCGCCTCTCCCATTGGCCAGAATCCGCTCGAGCCGTTCCGCGTTGGCGGCCGGCTCGCCGCCTTGCAGCTCGCCGACATCACCGATGCTCAGACGATAGCGCTCCGGATCGATTTCCCAGGTCCGCAGCGCGCCGTCCCGCACTTCCCACACGTCCGTTGCGCCGTGCGGCGATATCTCATCCATCCCCACCCGTCCGTGCACGACGAGTGCGTGTTCGGCGCCCAGTCGGATGAGTGCCTCCGCAACGATCGCCGCGCGATCCCGCTCCGCCACGCCGATCACTTGGCGCTTCACGCCGGCGGGATTGGCGAGCGGTCCCAGGAGGTTCATGATCGACGGCGTGCCGAGCTCCCGACGCGCCGGGCCGACGTGTTTCATTGCCGGATGGAAGCTCGGTGCGAACAGGAAAACGACGCGCGCCTCATTCAACACGCGCGCTGCGCTCGGTGCATCCAGGACGATGCGTACGCCCAGTGCTTCGAGGACATCAGCGGAGCCGCACTTCGACGTGTACGAGCGATTCCCGTGCTTCGGGACCGTCGCGCCCGCTCCGGCGGCGACGAACGCCGCGACGGTGGAGATGTTGAACGTCGGGACGGTACCGCCGCCCGTGCCGCACGTGTCGACGAGGTGGGGATGTGAGGCCGTCACGCGCACCATCGCATCGCGCAGCGCGCGCGCTGCGCCGGCGACTTCGGCCGCGGTTTCACCTTTGGCGCGCAGGCCCATCAACAGCGCGCCGATCTGCGCCGGCGTCGCTTCCCCGCTCATCACGATCCCGAACACTTCGGCGGTTTGGCTCTCGGAGAGCGACTCGCGGTTCGCCAGCGCGCCGAGCGCGCGGCGCAGCGGGGATACATCCATGGGGATTAAGGCTATCACCCTTGTCAAATAGTGACAACGAGTTGCATCTTTCCCGGCGTGACAAGCCGCCCCTTCCTTGCGGTGATTCAATACGACGGGGGTGGCTTCGCGGGGTGGCAGCGCCAGCCCGCAGATCGGACGGTTCAAGCCGAGTTCGAAACGGTCTTGGAGCGCCTGATGGGCCAGCGGACCGTCGCGACCGGTGCCGGCCGGACTGATGCCGGGGTTCATGCACTCGGCCAGGCGGTTGGGTTCCTGGGTGGTGAACGGTGGGCGAGGCAGCCGCTCGAGTTGCGGCGCGCCCTCAACGCGCTGCTACCGCGTGAGATCTGGGTGCACCAGGTGCACCTGATGCGGCCCGGCTTCGATGCCAGACGCAGCGCGACCGCGCGACGCTATCGGTACCTGGTCGGATCGGATGATGGCGCGGCGTCGCCGTTTCGACGGCCCTATGAATGGGCGCTGCCGCTCGGTGACGGCAAGTCGTTGGACCGCACGGCGCTCGAGAGCGCCGCAGCGGCGCTGGTGGGAGAGCACGATTTCCGCGGTCTGGCCGCGGCCGGCGTGGACACAGCCCACTACCGATGCCGCGTGGCGCTTGCCGAATGGGCGCCGCGAGCGGACGGAATGGGCATGATGTTCACGGTCGAGGCCGATCGATTCCTGCATCACATGGTGCGATTCGTCGTGGGCACCATGGTCGACATCGCCCTCGGCCGGCGCCCGCCGGCGGATTTCCACCGTCTGCTCGCAGCGACCGATAATCTGGCGGCCAGCCCGCCCGCACCACCCCACGGTCTCTATTTGGAGGGGGTGCAGTATCCCCGAGACCTCTACGCCGAGGAGCCCAAGCCATGAAGTTTTTCCTCGACACCGCGAGCCTCAAAGACATCAGTTGGGCGGCGCAGGCCGGACTGATCGACGGCATCACCACCAATCCCTCGCTGCTGTCGAAACAGGCCGGCGACCTCGATCCTCGCGACGTGCTGAAAGAGATTTGCTCCCTCGTCGAGGGACCGGTATCGGCGGAAGTCGTCGCGGTGGACGCGGACGCGATGGTGAGGGAGGGCCAGTCACTCGCGAAGATCGCCGACAACATCGTCGTCAAAATCCCGATGCTCGAGGACGGGATGATCGCCGTGCGCCGGCTGGCCACCGAGGGAATCCGCACCAACGTCACGCTGTGCTTCTCGAGCGTGCAATGTCTCATCGCCGCCAAAGCGGGCGCGTCGTACGTCAGTCCGTTCATCGGACGGTTGGATGATGTCGGCCAGGAAGGCATGGACGTCATTCGCGAAGCGCGCGTCATCTTCGATAATTACAGCATCGAGACCGAGATCCTGGCTGCGTCCATCCGTCACCCACGCCACGTCGTCGAGGCGGCGATGATCGGTGCGGACGTCGCCACACTGCCACCCGACGTCTTGAAGAAGCTGCTGCTGCATCCGCTCACCGATCGCGGCCTCGATCAGTTCCTCGCCGACTGGAACAAGCTGGTCGCGCGGGCGAAGGCAGCCGTTTGAGCTGGGTCTCTCCGCTCTCGACACGGTACGCCTCTCCCGCGATGCAGGCGCTCTGGGGCGAGCGCCGCCGCATCGGCCTGTGGCGCCAGCTATGGCTGGCCTTGATGGAAGGCGAGAAGGAGCTGGGCCTCGACATTCCGGACGCCGCGCTCGCGCAACTGCGTGCGCATCTCGACGACGCCGATCTGGAGAAGGCGGCGGAGTACGAGCGCCGCCTGCGCCACGATGTGATGGCACACATCCATCACCTTGGCGATCAAGCGCCGGCAGCGCGCCCCTTCATTCACCTCGGCGCGACGAGCGCCTATGTGACCGACAACGCCGACCTCATCCTAATGCGCGAGGCCATGCAGCTGTTGCTCGGCCGCATTGGCGCGCTCCTCGTCGCCATGGGGAAAGTCGCGCGCCGTTACCGCGCCCTTCCCTGCCTCGCGTACACGCACTTCCAGGCGGCTCAGCTCACGACGGTCGGAAAGCGCATGACACTCTGGATGCAGGATTTCGCGCTCGATGCCGAAGAGCTGCTGCATCGCATCAGCACGCTGCGGTTTCGCGGGGTCAAAGGCACGACCGGCACCCAGGCCTCCTTCCTCGACCTCTTCGAGGGCGATCACGCGAAAGTCACCGACCTCGATCAGCGCGTCACGCGCGCGATGCGGTTCGATCAGGCGCTCGCGATCACGGGACAGACCTACACGCGGAAGCTCGATGCGCAGGTGATGGCGGTGTTGTCTGGGATCGCGCAGTCAGCCGCGAAATTCGCCACCGATTTACGGCTGTTGCAGCACGAGGCGGAGCTGCTCGAGCCGTTCGAGAGCGAGCAAGTCGGGTCTTCCGCAATGCCCTACAAACGCAACCCAATGCGGGCCGAGCGCATGACGAGTCTTGCGCGGTTCGTGATCGAGCTCGAGGGCAACGCGTGGCATACCGCCGCCGCGCAATGGCTGGAGCGCACGCTGGACGACAGCGCCAATCGCCGGCTGGTGATTCCCGAAGCGTTTCTCGCGACCGATGCGATTCTCGTGCTCGCCACCAACGTGGCTGCGGGGCTCGAGGTCCGCGAAGAGACCATCGCTCAGCACGTTGCCGCGGCGATGCCGTATCTCGCCACCGAGCGATTGCTCATGCGCGGTGTGAAAGCGGGCGGCGATCGCCAGGCGCTGCATGAAGTCATTCGCGCCCAGAGCATGGCGGGTCCGGCCCAGTTGCTCGACCGGCTGGCGAAGACTCTGGAGTTCAAGCGCCTCGGCATTCGAGCCACCAGCGACGAGCTCGACCCCGCGGCGTACGTGGGTCGGGCGCCGCAGCAAGTGGACGATTTTCTCGATCGCATACTTCCGGATTTGATGCGTTCCATTCAGGCGGCGGCTCCCGCGGCGGCCGCGGCGGAGGTTGAGGTATGACCGGTGGCGTGCTCGTCCAAAGCGAGCTTCCGCTTCCTCTCGTGCGGCGCGGCAAAGTCCGTGAAGTGTACGCGGTGGACGACGCGACCCTGCTGCTCGTTGCCAGCGATCGCGTCAGCGCGTTCGACGTCGTGATGCGAGAACCGGTGCCCTCCAAAGGCGCCGTGCTCACGCAAATGAGCGCGTTCTGGTTCACACGCCTCGCCTCAGTCATGCCACATCACTGCCTCACGGCCGACGTCGATGAAATTATCGGGCGGGTGCCCAAACTCGCCGCGCGTCGCGACGAGCTTGTGGGACGTGCGATGCTGACCCAGCGTGCGACTCCGGTGCCGTTCGAATGCGTCGTCCGCGGCTACATCTCCGGCTCGGCGTGGGCGGAGTACGAGCAGTCTGGGACGCTCGCCGGCGAGCGGCTGCCGAACGGCCTGACCGAGAGTGGGCGCCTCGACCCACCGATCTTTTCGCCCGCGACGAAAGCGGAAGCGGGTCACGACGAGAACGTCACCTTCGCCCACGTAGCGCGCGCGCTCGGCCGCGAGCCCGCGGAGCGGCTGAAGACCGCCAGCATCGGCCTCTACGAAGCCGGCGGTGCCTATGCGGCCCAGCGTGGCATCATCATCGCGGATACGAAATTCGAGTTCGGTACCACGGCGGACGGGAAGTTGCTCGTCATCGACGAGATCCTCACCCCCGACTCGTCACGCTTCTGGCCCGCCGATCGCTATCAGCCGGGCCGCAGTCAGCCCAGTTTCGACAAGCAGCCGCTGCGCGACTACCTGGCAGATGTGAAGCGTCAGGGCAAATGGAACGGCGAAGCACCGCCGCCGTCGCTGCCGCCCGAGGTGGTCGCCGCGACCAGTGAGCGCTACCGCGACGCGTACAAGCGCATCACGGGAAAAGTATTGGAGTGAGGATCGCACGCGAGGGATGGCCGTTTATCGGAATCGCCTGGCTCATCGCAATCGCGGCGGCGTTGCTTGTCGCGCGCCGCGGAGGGCCTTTGTGGGCCGTTCCCGGCGTGCTGGCGGTTCTCGCGGGATGGGTCGTCGCGTTTTTTCGTGATCCCATCCGGCCCGGACCGCGCGGCGAGCGCTATGTCCTGGCGGCCGCCGAGGGGCATGTTGTGCATGTGACGGAGATCGACGAACCGATGTACGTGAAAGGACGCACCGTGCGGATTTCGATCTTCCTGTCCGTCTTCGACGTGCACGTGAATCGCTATCCGGTAGAGGGCACCGTGGAGCTGGTGCACTACCACAAGGGCAAGTTTCTGCACGCGGGCACAGAAAAGGCGAGTCTCGACAACGAGCAGGCTTCGATCGGCATCCGTGGACCGCACGGACCGGTGCTGGTGCGTCAGATTGCCGGTCTCATCGCCCGGCGCATCGTGACGGATCCGCGTCCCGGTGACCATATCGCGCAGGGCGCGCGGTTGGGGCTGATCCGCTTCGGCTCGCGCACCGACGTCTTCCTTCCCCTCTCGGCGCGCCCGGTCGTCAAGGTGAAACTCGGTGATCGCGTGCGGGTGGGCGGTACCGTGCTCGCGGAGTACGCATGAGACCGCCGCCATTCCCGATCCGCCGCGTCGTCATCGTGGTGCCGAGTCTGTTCACGCTCTTCAATCTCTTTTTCGGCATCTGGTCGATGGTCCTGGCGACGCGTGGCGAGTTCTACCGCGCCGGCTGGTTCATCGTGTTCGCGGGCATTCTCGATACCCTCGATGGCCGGGTCGCGCGGATTTCAGGAACGGGGACCCGCTTCGGCGCGGAGCTCGATAGTCTCGTCGACATCGTGAGCTTCGGCGTCGCACCCGCGTTCCTGATGTTTCAGGTCGAATTCGCGGGCGCCGGCTCAGCCGCCTGGATCTTCTGCTACTTCTACGTCATGGCGGCGGCGATTCGTCTGGCGCGCTTCAACGTGACGCAAGCGGGCCGCACGAAGAGCTACTTCATCGGCCTACCGTCGCCCGCGGCCGGGATGACCGTGGCCACGTTCTATCCGTTCACCCAGACAGAGCTGTTCGCGTCGCTGCACCGCCTCCCGTGGCATCTCCTCCTCAATTTCCTCATGATCGCATTGACGATCCTGATGGTGAGCAACGTGCACTACGCGACGTTGCCGCGCGCGGGGTTCCGCACGTTAGGTGGACTATTGGGACTCCTGCTGATTGTTGTTATCCTGGTATTCGGAATCTGGCAGCACGACGTATTCCTGTTTCCGCTGGGAATCGTGTACATGAGTTACGGAGTGGTGCGGGCGGTGTTGCTGGGATTTTTCAAGGCACCCGCCGAAGACGAGGAGGCCGAGATCGCTGGTCCGATCGTGATCGACGAAAGCAACCAGGCGTACGGCGCCGGGCCAAGACGAGGTCCTGGAGCGGCGTGAGCGCGTACACGGTGGAGATCCGAGTGATGCCGCGGGCGTCGTTGCTCGATCCCCAGGGTCAGGCGGTGCAGCACGCGCTGCAAGCACTGGGCTTCGCGGAAGTCGCGAACGTCCGCGCCGGCAAACACCTCGTGCTCCAGGTCCAGGCGTCCACACGAGAGGAAGCCGCCACCAAAGCCCGAACGATGTGCGATCGGTTGCTCGCGAACCCGGTCACCGAGGATTACGAATGCAGCGTGTCGCAGTAGTCGTTTTCCCCGGCTCGAATTGCGACGCCGATACGCTCGACGCGGCGCGCGCCGCCGGATCGGACGCATATTTCGTCTGGCACCGCGACACCGACCTGAAACAGGCGGACGCTGCGATTCTGCCGGGCGGGTTCAGTTATGGCGACTACTTGCGCTCCGGGGCGATCGCGCGCTTCTCGCCGGTGCTGCGGGCGGTCACGGCCCACGCGCGCGCGGGTGGCGCCGTCCTCGGTATCTGCAACGGCTTCCAGATTCTCTGCGAGGCCGGGTTGCTGCCCGGCGCCCTGATGCGCAACGCCGGACTCAAGTTTCTGTCCCGTCCGGTACGTGTGCGGATGGAGGCGACGGACACGCCGTTCACGGGACAGTACGAGCGGGGCGAGGAGCTGACGCTGCCCATCGCCCACGGCGACGGGCGCTACGTCGCCGATGCCGAGACGGCGGCGATGCTGGAAGCCAACGGCCAGGTCGTGTTGCGCTACGTCACAGAGAATCCCAATGGTTCGACGCACGATATCGCCGGCGTATGTAACGTCGGCCGCAACGTGGTGGGAATCATGCCGCATCCGGAGCGCCGCAATGCACAGGTGTTAGGCGGTCAGGATGGCGCCCGCATCTTCCTCTCTCTGGAGGCTCGCAATGCGACGCAGCACGCTGGCGATATGCGCGCTGTTGACGGTCGCCACCTTCGGGTGTGATCAGGTAAACGCCGCAAAAGACAAACTGAAGCTGGCGTGGGATAAGATCCGCGGGCGCCAGACGGCGACGCACACGCCGCCTCCACCGATCCGGCCCGCGCCCGACACCGCGGCCGTGCGCCAAGCGGCTCAACAGCAGCAACAGCAGACGGCGCACCACCCCCGCGCTCCATCAGCGCCGCAAGGCACGGTGGTCAATCGCGACGTGCCATACATCTCCGATGATACCGGCACGATCGCCCCCGCAATGAGCGAGCGCGAAATCTATGACCTCTGGGGCGCACCCGCGGCCGTCCGCCGGGCGGGCGAGTACACCTATCTCTTCTTCAAGAACGGTTGCGAGTACACCTGCGGCACGATGGACGTCGTGACGCTCAAGGATGGCAAAGTCGTCGATGCGATCCTCAGATGGGACGGGCATCGCTATTCCGGAGAATCGTCGTCGCCACCGGGACGCGTGCCGGTGGCCAATCCCGGGGGCGATACGCTGCAGATGCGGCCCCCCCCGGCCCCGCCACCCGCGCCGTGACGCACGATCGTCCGAGCAAGAACGAGGACGAGTACTTCGCGCGTCGCGATGCCGAGCTGTTGCGGCAGCAACACGCGGCGGTCGTGCGGGCCGCCGCCGAGCGCGAACGCAAGTCGCACCACATGAAGTGCCCCAAGTGCGGCTACGATCTGATCACCGGCGAATGGGACGGGATTCAAATCGATCAGTGCACGCACTGTCACGGCGTCTGGTTCGACGCGCATGAGGCGCAGGCCCTCATGAAGACGTCGACGCCGAATATCCTGGGACGCGTATTTCGCGCGGTGGCGAAGGGCGTGACGCGGAGGTGACCGATCCCGTCATCACGCCCGAGCTGGTGCAGGAGCACAACCTCACACCCGAAGAATACGACCGCATCACCGCGATGCTGGGCCGGACGCCGACGTTCCCCGAGCTCGGCATCTTCTCTGCACTGTGGAGCGAACACTGCTCCTACAAGCACTCAAAGCCGGTTCTGAAGACGTTTCCCACGACGGGACCGCAGGTCATCCAGGGTCCCGGCGAGAACGCGGGCGTCTTGCGACTTCCCGGCGGTTGGGCGGTCGCGTTCAAAATCGAATCCCATAACCACCCGTCGGCCGTGGAGCCGTATCAGGGTGCGGCCACCGGAGCGGGCGGCATCCTGCGCGACGTCTTCACGATGGGTGCGCGCCCCGTCGCCCTGCTCAATAGCCTACGCTTCGGACCGCTCGACGATGCGCGCAATCGCTATCTGTTCGCAGGCGCGGTACGCGGCATCGGTGACTACGGCAATTGCGTCGGCGTGCCAACCCTCGGCGGGGAGGTCGATTTCGCGGCAGGCTATTCGGGGAATCCGCTCGTCAATGCGATGTGCGTCGGCGTGCTCAGGGAAAGGGATCTCATCAAGGCCGCCGCGCATGGTGTCGGCAACGTGCTGCTCGCCGTCGGGTCGCGCACCGGTCGCGACGGGATTCACGGCGCGTCCTTCGCGTCGGAGGAGCTGACACACGAGAGCGAGCGTCGCCGCCCACAGGTTCAAGTGGGCGATCCGTTCACCGAGAAGCTCCTGCTCGAGGCGAGTCTCGAGCTGATCGCATCCGGCCACATCGTGGCGATTCAGGATATGGGGGCGGCCGGCCTCACGTCGTCGTCCGCCGAGATGGCGGCACGTGGCGGCGTCGGCGTCGAGATCGATCTCTCGAAGGTCCCCACGCGCGAGCCAGGCATGACACCCTACGAGATCCTGCTTTCCGAATCGCAGGAGCGGATGTTGGTGGTCGCGAAGGCCGTCCGCGTGAAAGAGGTGCAGGCGATCGCCACGAAGTGGGAGCTCGACGCAACCCCTATCGGTCGTGTGACCGACGACGGCATGTATCGCTGTCTGTGGCAGGGGAAAGTCGTCGTCGAAACCCCGGGTCGACAGCTCGTCGAGGACTGTCCAGTCTATTCTCCGGAAGCCAAGGAGGATCCGCGAATCGCCGAATTACGAGCCCGACAGCCGGTACCGGGTACCGGGTACCCGGTACCTGGCGATGCGTTGCTCAAGATTCTTGACGATCCTTCGGTTGCCAGCAAGCGCTGGGTCTTCGAGCAGTACGACTCCACCGTCCAGGCCAGCACGGTCATACCGCCGGGCGGCGATGCCGGCGTGCTGCGCGTTCGGCACGAGGACTTCGGCATTGCAGTTAAGACGGACTGCAACAGCCGCTACGTGCGTCTCGACCCGTACGAGGGCGGCAAAGCGGCCGTCGCGGAATCCGCGCGCAACGTGGCATGCACGGGTGCCCGACCCCTCGGCATCACGAACTGCCTCAACTTTGGGAATCCTGAGCGACCCGAGGTCTTCTACCAGTTCCGAGAAGCATGCCGTGGAATTGCGGACGCCTGCCGCGCCCTCGGCACACCGGTCACGGGCGGCAACGTCTCCTTCTATAACGAAAGCCCCACCGGAGCGGTGGATCCCACACCTGTCATCGGAATGATTGGAGTACTGCCCCGCGTCGATCGCGCGGTCCCCAGCCACGCACGCGCCACTGGTGACGTGATCTTTGTTCTTGGCGAGACGCGTGCTGAGCTGGGTGGCTCGGCGTTCTGGGAGACGTGCCTGGCCTTTGCGGGCGGCCAACCGCCGCGCGTCGATCTCGACACCGAACGGCGCTTAATCGAATTGCTCGTCACCGGCGCCGAGCGTGGCCTGTTCCGGTCAGCCCACGACTGCTCGCATGGCGGATTAGCCGTGGCGCTTGCGGAAGTCGCGATGGGCGGTCCATACCAGGATGCCGGCTTCGGTCTCGACGTCGATTTGACCGCTCACGGCTCACCGCTCACCGCTCACGATTTGCTGTTCAGCGAGTCGCACGGGCGCGCCGTCATCACCGGCGCACCGGAGCGCGCCGACGCCGTTCAGGCGCTGGCGGCTGAGCTAGGCGTCCCGGCCCTGCGAGCCGGTTCCGTCGGTCCAGTCAACGGTCGCTTCCGAATCGCCTTGCATGACAGAGGGGGATCCATCGACCAACCTGTCGCGCGTCTGAGAGAGGTATATTTCAGCGCTATTCCTCGACGCATGGGAGACTGAGTAAGAGATGTGTGGCATTATCGGTGTCGCTGGCGTTCCGGACGCATCGCGTGTCGCCTACCTCGGCCTGTATAGCCTCCAGCACCGCGGCCAGGAGTCGGCGGGCCTCGTTGCGGTCGACGGCGCCGGGGTCGCACGCTCGCATCGCGGGATGGGTCTCGTCTCCGACGTCTTCGGAGAGAGCGTCCTCTCCGCGCTGCCCGGCGATGTAGCGATCGGCCACACCCGCTATTCGACAGCCGGCACGTCCGTCCTCGCCAATGCCCAGCCGATCCTCGCCGGTTGGCGGTACCGAGACTGTCGGGGATGTTGTTGAGCTGGCGATAGTCTTTCGCGCGGCGTGTGTTCCAACTCTTGAAGACGGCTTCGATCGCTCCCCAGAGCTGCTCGTGTGGATCGTCGGGGAAGGGCCTCCCCGTCCGCGACTGCACGATCGCCCTGAACTCCCGGACCAATGTCCGCAGGTCCTCGGCGGGAAGATCGATGTCCCGCTCGACCTGATCGGCGCGACCCCCGTACGCGAGCTCGAGCCGGGAGAGTTTCTGCGGGTTCAGGGCTCACCGCCGGAAGTCGACAAGCTGCCGTCGCTGCCGTCCAAACCCCACCAACGCTGCATCTTCGAGCTCGTATACTTCTCGCGGCCGGACAGCACCATCTTCGGCCGCTCGGTCGACCGCGTCCGGCGTGCATTGGGCCGTGAGCTGGCTCGCGAGCATCCCGCGCCCGACGCCGACTGCGTCTTCTCCGTCCCCGACTCCTCCAATGCAATGGCGCTCGGTTTCGCCGAAGAGTCGGGGTTAAAGCTCGAGCACGCGCTCATTCGCAACCATTACGTCGGCCGCACGTTCATCAATCCGACCCAGGCTTCGCGCAACGCCAAGGTCAAGATCAAGTTCAACCCGGTTCGCGAGGTGCTGGCCGGCAAGAAAGTGGTCGTCGTGGATGACTCGCTGGTGCGCGGCACGACCAGCCGGGAGCTCGTGCAGATGATCCGCCAGGCGGGCGCTCGGGAGGTGCACTTCCGCGTCGCCTCGGCGCCCATCACGGGGCCCTGCTACTACGGCATCGACACGCCGACCAAGTCGGAGCTCATCGCGTCGAGCCATTCGCTCGCGGAGATCCGCGGGCATCTGGGGGTGGAATCGCTCGGCTATCTGTCGCTGGAGGGAATGTTGCGCGCCGCGGGAGGCGATCCGAGCGAGTTTTGCCACGCCTGTTTCTCCGGCCGCTACCCCACGGCAATCCCGGACGACGTACAGAAAGCACGCCACGCCGCGCCTTTGGTGACCATGGCCGTGTAGGCGTAACGTCTCCAGTTTTAGTTGCATGCCTTCCGTTGAGCGCTACGTCTATTTCTTCGGCAACGGCCGCGCCGATGGCTCCGCCGCCATGCGCGACATCCTCGGCGGCAAGGGCGCCGGGTTAGCGGAGATGGCCAATCTGGGACTTCCCGTCCCGCCCGGCTTCACGATCTCCGCCAAGCTCTGCATCACCTATCTCGCAGAAGGCACGTTCCCCGCGGCGCTCCGCGCCGAAGTCGATCGCCACTTGAAGCAGCTGGAGAAAGTCACGGGCAAGGGATTCGGCGACGCGCGGAATCCGTTGCTCGTCTCGGTCCGCTCGGGCGCCGCCGTCTCGATGCCGGGGATGATGGAGACCATTCTGAACCTGGGCCTCAACGATCAGAGCGTCGAAGGGCTGATTGCCGGCTCCAATAATCCTCGCTTTGCCTACGACTCCTACCGCCGCTTCGTCCAGATGTACGGTGACGTCGTCTTTGATCTCGGCAAAGAGCCGTTTGAAGAGGTCCTCACCAAGGCCAA
>MNDR01000092.1:0-78830 GCA_001915025.1 Gemmatimonadetes bacterium 13_2_20CM_2_65_7 | reverse complement strand
TCAAGAGTTGGAACACACGCCGCGCGAAAGACTATCGCCAGCTCAACAACATCCCCGACAGTCTCGGTACCGCCGTGAACATCGTGGCCATGGTGTACGGCAACATGGGAGACGATTGCGGCACCGGCGTCGCGTTCACGCGTGATTGCAGCACGGGGGAGCGCGTGCTGAATGGCGACTACCTCACCAACGCGCAGGGCGAAGACGTCGTCTCCGGGGCGCGCACACCGGAGCCGATCGCGAAGATGAAACGCGCCAAGGGGCGGCTCTCCAAGGTCTATCGCGATCTGGAGCGGCTTGCCACGAAGCTCGAGAACCACTTCAAGGACGTGCAGGACGTCGAGTTCACGTTCGAGCACTATCAGCTCTACATGTTGCAGACGCGGCGTGCCCAACGGACCGGCGCCGCCGCCGTGCGGATCGCCGTCGAGATGGTGGGCGAGGGGTTGATCACAGAGGACGAAGCGATCCAACGAATTCCGCCGCAGGATCTCGACCAACTCTTCCATCCCATGGTGGATCCGAAGGCGAGCGTGACGGTGCTCGCCAAGGGGCTGCCTGCCTCACCCGGCGCGGCGATCGGCGAGGTCGTCTTTGATGCCGATGAAGCCGAGGAGCTGAAGAAGAAGGGCCACGACGTGATTCTGGTGCGGCCCGAGACGTCACCCGAGGACTTCCACGGCATTGTCGCCGCGCGTGCCGTGCTCACGGCGCGTGGCGGGATGACGAGCCACGCGGCGGTCGTCGCGCGGGGGATGGGAAAGACATGCGTCGTCGGCGCGCAGGAGCTCGACGTGGATCCCGCGGCGGGCCGGTTCCGTGTCAATGGCCGCGCGGTCAAACGCGGGCAGATCATTACCGTGGACGGTACGACTGGGCGCGTACTACTCGGCGCCGTCAAGCTCGTGACACCGAAGGTCGGCAAGGACTACGAAACGCTCATGGCGTGGGCCGACGCGCGGCGGCGGCTGCGCGTCCGCGCCAACGCCGACATCCCCACCGACGCCAAGCGAGCGCGCGAGTTCGGCGCGGAAGGTGTCGGTTTATGCCGGACCGAGCACATGTTTTTCGAAGGCGATCGCATCACGCTGATGCGCGAAATGATCGTGGCCCCGGACGAAGCGGGTCGCCGTCGCGCCCTGGCGAAGCTGCTACCGATTCAACGGCGCGATTTCGAAGGCATTTTCGCAGCGATGGAGGGGCTCCCCGTGACGATCCGGCTGCTCGATCCGCCGCTCCACGAGTTTCTGCCGCATACGCGCGAGGAGATCGCTCCACTTGCCAAGCGCCTGAAAATCCCGGCGGCCCAGCTGGAGCGCCTCGTGCATTCGCTCGTCGAAGCGAATCCGATGCTGGGGCACCGCGGCTGCCGTCTGGGCATCACGCATCCGGAGATCACGGAGATGCAGGCGCGCGCGATCTTCGAGGCGGCGTGTCACGTCGTTGGCCGCGGGTCGAAGGTGTCGGTCGAGATCATGGTGCCGCTGGTGGCGGACGTGCGTGAGCTCATGAATCAGACGCAGATCATCCGCCGAGTCGCGCAGGAGGTCTTCCAGCGCGAGGGCCGCGCGGTGCCCTATCTCCTCGGCACGATGATCGAGCTGCCCCGCGCCGCCCTCACGGCCGACGACATCGCCAAGGAAGCGGAGTTTTTCTCGTTCGGCACGAACGACCTGACGCAAACGACGTTCGGTCTCTCACGGGATGACGCCGGCCGGTTTCTGCCCTTCTACGTGGAGCACGGGCTCTTATCCGAGGATCCGTTCCAGTGTCTCGATCAGGAGGGCGTCGGCAAGCTCGTCGAGATGGCGGTCAAGCTGGGACGGAGCACGCGGCGGGATTTGAAGATCGGGATCTGCGGCGAGCATGGTGGGGAGACGAGCTCAGTGAAGTTCTGCCACCGGGTGGGAATGAACTACGTGTCGTGCTCACCCTTCCGGGTGCCGATCGCCCGCCTCGCCGCGGCCCAGGCGGCCCTCGAGGAGGCGGGCGTCGTCAATCGCACGCGAGCTACGGTCTAATCAGCCTGCCCGCGGCCCGAAAATCCCGAACACACCCGTGATCAAGACTCCGATCGCGAACACGATCGTCGCCACAGTGTAGCCGGTGCCTTTTGACAGGCGATGCGTCGTCGAAACACCGATCGCGGTGAGCACGAGTCCCCAAATCGAAAATGGATTCACCGCCTTAAGCGCCGCGCCCACAAATCCTCTGGCGCCCGGAGCGAACAGATCCAACCCGAGCGCCGGCTGCATATCCTGCGGCGACGTGACCTGACCGATCCCCTGAACGTGCAACACGATCGTTCCGATGAGGACCAGCAGAATCACGGACGGCACCGCGGAGTACGCCGCGACGCTCAGTAGCCTACCGAACTTCGCCTCACTGCCCATCAGCGATACCAGAACCCAGAGCAGGAATCCGCCGATCAAAAGCGCCAACGCGATGCCAACGGGGATAAAGACGGCACCGATCCACAGGAACTTCGACGGATCGGGACCTCCCGCAGGCCGGGCCGCAAACTGTGCGGCCATTGCTGCCCTGAGAAACGGCATGTTCACGACGAAGACCGCGATCTGTACGACGCAGATTGCGATGAATGGTGCGAGAAAGTTCGGCCGCTCGCGCAAGCGCTCGAAGACCTGCGTTGGCTCGTACAAAACCTTCACGACATCGAGCCACGCACTGCCGCCGCTAGCCTGCACTGCGGTGGGCTGCTGAATCCCTTGGCCCATTCCGCCTCCCGAGAGAATGTTGCGTTCCAATTACGAACCGCGCCCAATATAGAGCGGGAGGCGAGAAACGGGAAACGCCCTTCCCAGCGCCGTGAGGGCGATGTAGGCTAAGAAGAACGGAGCATGATCCCTTCTCTCGCGGTGACTGTCGGACTGCTGGTGCAGACGGCCGGCTATCCACACCTGGCCCGGGCCCCGGTCGCACCCGACCCCGTCCGTGTCTGGCGCGCCGACTCGACCGTCTATGTCGCCCTGCGCGAGGCGGGGCACCTGATGCTGCTGCACGTCAACGCGATCGGCCGCATCCTCGTACTCTTCCCGTCGGCTCCCGGCGATAGCAGCGCGATAACCGGCGATGCGCCCGTCGCGGTCCCCTTGCCCCCGGCGGCGCAAGGCTACCCATCGACTTTCGTCGCGGTCCGGTCCCGTTGGCCCTTCGAGTTCGCGGCCCTGCGGGCAGGATCAACGTGGAATTATCAGGACGCATTTCTGCTGCAGCCGACCGCGGGCGACCCGCTCGCTGCCCTGCTCGACATCGCCGACCGCGTCACGGACGGGCGTCCCTACGACTACGGGGTCGTGACATACTCCAAGGGGGGGACCGTGGCGGCGCACGCGACACCACTCACGCCGCCGGTCTGCCTGAGCTGCGTCCGCCGGGGAACATCTGTCGCGGCCACTCCCGCACCGGCCCAAACGAACACAGTGGACTGCTCGAACGCATCGCTCACGAATTCGTTCTGCGGGGTCGGCAACGGAACCGTCTCAATCACGAGCGCGCCCCTGCCAGTCTACCAGGCTGCGCCGACCGCTGCTCCTGCGACGGTGTACGTCCCCTACTACCTGCCGATTTTTGTGCACGGAGGGAGGCCGCGATTCGAGCGCCGCGCTTTTCCCCCCCCGGCACCCGCCTCCGCACCTCGTCCATCGGCCGCGATGGCGTTCCCGATCCCCCCAAGACTCGTCGTTCCTTCCAGCGGGCAGCTGCGCACGTTCACCGGACGGCGTCACTAAGCACATCCACGAATGCAGTTCCTTACCACAATGCTCTTCACTTGCGTCTCCCTGCCGGACGTCACCGTCAGCCTCAACAACAGGTCTCCGTCGGTGTCTGTGACGAGGAGCGACAACGTTCGCCCAGTAGTCGTTGGGATGGGCTGCTGTGCAGCGAGCTGCTGTCCCGCTTGGCGCGTTACTTCCCAGCTGTAGCGGTATTCACCGTCTCCGCCGAAAGCGAATACGTCCCAACTGAAGGAGCCGATGGCATCGATCCGGAACGGACCGCTGACCTCAACTGAGAGAGACGGCAGCCACGGCGCCGGCGGCGGCGGTGGCGGAGTGGGTGCGACCGCGGACTGGCAGCCGACCAGTAGCACGGCGCATGTGCAGGCGCGAAGCGCGTGGAGCGGTAAGCGACGCATAGAACCTCCCTTTGGGTGTAGGCAGTTCGACTCGAAAAGGGGAGGTTAAGAAGGAGCGCTCACTCCGCGGTTAGCTGAGAATCATCGAGGAATCATCTGGAAGAAGGGGCTTGCGTCGCGGTGACGCGCGGGTAGTGTTTCCCGCGCGGCTACGCCTCCCCCCCCCCCGCGCGCCGCTGCCATCCAATTTCAAGGAGCGCTACCATGAGACGTTGGTTCACACTCGCCGCCGGGACCGGCCTGCTGCTCGCCGGGTGTACCGACTCCCGCGGCCCCACTCAGCCCACCGTCCGCGCTCCGAGCTTTTTGGAGACGCAGGACCAGCACGGGCCGCGGACCCACATCATGATGCCGCGGGGACAGGCGAACCCTCACAAGGGCGGCGGGAACACCGGCATCAATTATCACGGCGGGCCCATCATCTACAGCCAAAACGTCGCCGCGATCTATTGGGGGGCAGCGCCCCTCTACGACGGTGGTCCCGATCCGGTCGCGGCGCCGACCGGTGGGGGGGACGCAGATGGATCGCTCGTCGGCTTTTTCCTTCGGAACCTCGGCGGCTCGTCCTACTTCAATATCAACACGACCTACTTCGACGGGACCGGCACGCACGTCCAGAACGTCGTGACCTACGCACAGTACTGGGCGTCCAACACGAATCTGCCGCCGACGGACATGAGTCCAGTCGACGACGCGACTATCCAGGCGAAAGTCGAGGAAGGCCTCATGAGCGGCGTTCTGACGTACGATCCGAACACGCTGTACGCCGTGTTCACCGGCTCGGGCGTCAATCTCGGTGGCGGCTTCGGCAGCCAATACTGCGCCTACCACGGCTATTTCGTGGACAGCCAATTGAGAAACGTGAAATACGCAGCGATGCCGTACGCCTACCAATTTCCTAGTGGCTGCGCAGCGCTCCAAGGCTCGCCGAACAACGACCCCCCGGCGGACGCCGAGGTGAACGTCCTAGCGCACGAAACGGAAGAAACGACCACCGACGAGAACCTCAACGCGTGGTACGATTTCTTCGGCAACGAGAATGCTGACAAGTGCGCGTGGCAATTTGGCGCCTGGTATGTCACGACGAACGGCTCCAAAGCGAATGAGAATATTGGTGGCAAGGACTTTCTCATCCAGATGAATTGGGTCAACGCAACCACGGGGAAAAAGCCGGTACCCGTCGGCTGCAGGCAGGGCTGGTAACGACGGGAAACGGGAAACGGGACACGTGTCTCGTTTCCCGTTTCCCGTGATGTTCATGGAGGCGCGGGGAATTGAACCCCGGTCCGAGCATGACTCCGATACCGCTACTACGTGCGTAGACTAGGCTTTGTGGTCTCCCGAAGCTTACGCAGCCAGAGCCAGTTCAGAATTGGCTTGTGTATAGTCCCAGTTGATTTACCAGGTGACTGAGAACCTGGGCACGCAACAGTACCCTCGCCAAACCCGTCGAAGCCTGTCGCCCCCTATAAAGAGCGGAGTGAAGCTTAGTGACCTGAGTGGGCCTTTTCAACCCGATTGCGCCCTGCCTGCTTGGCGCGATAGAGCGCCGCGTCTGCCGCCGCGGTCAGATTCAGAAGATCACCGATCGGGTCCGGGTACGACGCAATGCCGCACGACGTGGTCAGCGCATACGCCGAGCCGCTCCACGTCAACGGCTTTTCCGCGATCGAGCGCCGAATGCGCTCAGCCACTTCCAGCCCTTCTCGCAATTGAGTGCGTGGCAGCCAGACCGCGAATTCCTCACCACCGATCCGCGCCACGAGGTCGCCATCACGGACCGCCGTCTCCAGCAGCCGCGCGACATGCGCCAACGCCGCGTCGCCCGCTGGGTGGCCGAGTGTGTCATTGAGCCGCTTGAAGTGATCGAGATCGATGTAAATGAGCGTCGCTGGTTCCGACGACTTCGGTCCATAGACCGTCAATGCCCGCTCGAACTCGCGCCGATTGCGCAGACCCGTCAATGGATCTACGACGGCGCGCCGCTCGGCGTCGTGTACGGCGCGCGCCGCCGCGAGCCGTGGGCCGAGATCGGTGAGCAACGGGCCGAGATCATCGAGGAGCGGCGCATCCGGCCCGAGCGGCGGGCCGAGGAGCACCAAAGCGCCCACCACCAGCGACCCATCCATGAGCGGATATGCGGTTCCCGCCCGCTCGCTGCGACGCCGCTCCGGAACTCCCGGTCCGAACACATCCTCGCTCCCCCGCGTGGCGACGGGAATACCCGTAGCAAGCGCTCGCGCGACCGGGGAGTCCGGCGAGAGTTGAACGCCCGATAACCGGCGATCCGCCGCACCGGAGACCGCCACGATTCGCGCGCTGTCCACCGCGGCGATGACAAGCGCGACCCCGCGATGCGTGACCTGCTCGGCCAGCTCGACGGTTGCGCGGGCCATTCCATCCAGAGTCTGCGCTCCGGCGACGAGACGCGCCACTCGTCCGGCAACGATACGGGCACGGGGCACTGCGCTCTGTTCTTCCGCGAGTCGCATCCCCGCGACGAACCGGCGCAAGGCGCCGGCCACCTGATCGATCAGCACCTCGCTCTGACCATCGCCGCTCAATGCGAGTCCCGCGGCGTATGGGAAATCACCGACCGCGATGTAGGTGATGTCAGGATCGCGGACCACGTGCAGGCGCCCGTCCACCGAGGCGAGCTGCACCAACGCTTCCCCCCGACGGCGTCGTTCATCGGTCGCCTCGGCCCCGGCCGTCACCTCCCACGGCCCTTCCCCAGCCCCTATCCCCCAACCGCCAACCCCTCCATACGCCTGGCGCAGCAGGTCGAGCACCTCATGCAAACCCAGCGGTGGCGGCCCGCGCCGTCGCAGCCGACCTGGCCGCCAGCGAATCGTCCAGCCGAGCGAGAGCGCGACGCCGCCCGCCGCGGCGACCAGGCCCCAGACGGCCCCCCGCCACGCGCCGATTGCGACGGCGGTGAGTCCCAGCAATTGCAGCGCGAGCGCGACCCAGCGTCGCGCCGGGGTACGCTTATGAATGATTGATGCGGCTGGCGGCGGCCGCCGCGCCGAAACCGTTGTCGATATTGACCACGGTGACGCCGGAAGCGCAGGAATTCAGCATGGCGAGAAGCGCCGCGAGTCCGCCAAATGAGGCGCCGTAGCCGACACTCGTCGGCACGGCGATGACCGGGACCTTCACGAGCCCGCCGACAACGCTCGGTAACGCGCCTTCCATCCCCGCCACGACGATGATCACGCCGGCGGACCGTAGCACGTCGGTCTGCGTGAGGAGACGATGGATCCCGGCGACGCCGACGTCGGTCAGCCGCTCGACGCGATTCTTGAGTGCTCGGGCAGTCACGGCAGCCTCCTCGGCGACAGGAAGATCGCTCGTGCCGGCGGTGCAGATCAACACGGTGCCTCTGCCGGTGGGCGGCGGCTCGGGATCAGGCGGGAGAAAGACCGTCCGGCCGAGTGTGTTGACTTCGGCACGAGGAAATCGCTCGGCTAATGCGTTCGACTGCTCGTTGTCAGCGCGTGTCGCGAGGAAGCTGCCGCCCGCGCCGCCCGCGGTCTCGAGGCGCTCCGCAATCGCGACGACCTGCGCAATCGTCTTGCCCGCACAAAAAATCACCTCCTGATGCCCCTGAGTGATGGGCCGGAGGTGATCGATTGTCGCGAACGGCAACCGCTCGAATTTCACGCGGCCATCATCCCGACGGACTCCGCGAGGTAGTCCGCAAAGATCGTTTCTGCTTCCGCCATCGACTCGATAGCAAAGAGCCGCTGCCGCAAGTCGGAGGCGCCCGGCAGTCCCCTTGTGTACCAGCCGAGGTGCTTACGGAATTCGAGGGCCGTCTTCCGGGTGTCGCCCTGAAGACGCAGGGCCAGACGCGCGTGCTCGAGTGCCACGCCAAAGCGCTCGGCGGGCGTCGGGTCCGGCCGCTTGGAGCGACCGGCCAACAAATCCCGCGCCTGCGCGAAGAGCCAAGGATTCCCAAACGACCCGCGCGCGATCATGACCCCAGCGCAGCGAGTGTGATTGCGCATCGCCAGCACATCCTCGGGGCTGCGGATGTCGCCATTCCCGATCACCGGAATTTCCAGAGCATGCGCGACCTGCGCGATCTCGTCCCAGTCCGCGACGCCCTGGTACATCTGTGTCCGCGTTCGGGGATGCAGCGTGAGAGCGCGCGCGCCTGCGTCCTGACAGCGCAACGCAATCGTCACGGGGTCGCGCTGGGCTTCGTCCCAGCCGCTCCGGATCTTCACGGTCACGGGCAGACGCGTGGCCGACTGGACGGCGCCGATGATCTCCCGCACCAGCGTCATGTCCTTGAGGCAGCCGGAGCCGCCGTTGTTCTTGACGACTTTCTTGACCGGGCAGCCGAAGTTGATGTCGACGAAGTCGGGCTCGAACAGCTCCGTCACCATGCCGGCAGCCTTCGACATCACGCCGGCATCAGCCCCGTAGATCTGGATCCCGATCGGACGCTCGACGGGCTCGAACCGCATCTCCGCCAGCACCCGCTCGATGCCGAGCGAAATCCCTACAGACGAGATGAACTCCGACACCACGACGTCTGCCCCAAACCGGCGGCAGATCTGCCGGAACGGAGATTCCGACACTCCCGCCATGGGGGCGAGAAAGAGCGGCACGTCGTGCGCGACGGAGTACGGGAAGTCCATGCGGTGGAACGTAATAGCGCGTTGCGCGACGAGCAACCAACATTTACCTTTCGCGCGCCAATGCGCCTGCGCGAGTTCTTCTCCGAAGACGCCATCCAGCTCGAGCTCGAGAGCACGTCGAAAGACGGAGTGCTCAAGGAGCTCGTCTCGCTCCTCAAGCTCGACGAAAAGGCTCAGGCGATGCTGTTCAAGATGCTGAAGCGACGCGAGACGCTGGGCTCGACCGGCATCGGCCAGCAAATCGCGATCCCCCACTGTCGCTCGCTGGTGGTGACACGCCTGCGCTGTGCGTTTGGACGAAGTATGAAGGGGATCGACTTCAAGGCGATCGACGACAAGCCGGTCCTCTATTTCTTCCTGATCGTCGCCCCGCCGCTCGAAGTCTCGAATCAGTACTTGCCGGTGCTGGGAAAAATCGCTCAGTTCGCGAAGGAACCGGATGTCACTGCGCGCCTGGGACAGCTCAAAACACCCGCCGAATTCCTCTCCCTGCTGGAAGAAAAGAACATCTAATTACACCGCACCTCGCCTTCCCTGACGGCGGGAGCGATTGGAGTGGAGCCGCCGAAGATGGCGCATGTGCGCGGTGTGGCGGTGTGGCTGACCGTTGCCGTCCAGCCATCGGGCGTCAAAGCAATCGTCGGACCGACGACTCCGGTGCTGGTCCGGTACGTCGTGCCGAGGTCGGTCGTGTATTTGATCGAATCCGCGAAGTACGCCTCCTCAGCCGTCACGAGGTTTCGCAGATCCGCCTTCATCGACGTGAGGTAGGCTTTTTCTTTCGTGTTGGCGAACTTCGGGATCGCGATGGACGCGAGCACCCCGATGATGACCACCACGATGAGCAGCTCGATCAGCGTAAACCCGGAACGCTTCATACCTATCCCCGTGAGGGCTGGAATTTGGGGGGCGCAAAGACAAGGTAGCCGGATTAAGCGAGAACGGAACGGATGCGCGTGTGAGCCATCTCACACGCCGGATGGCCTACTCCCACTCGATAGTCGCCGGCGGCTTTGAGCTCACGTCGTAGGTCACGCGGTTCACACCGCGAATCTCGTTGATGATCCGATTCGAGATCCTGCCCAGCACGTCATGCGGAAACTGGAACCAATCGGCAGTCATGCCGTCGCGACTTGTGACTGCGCGCAGCGCCACCACATGATCGTAGGTGCGCCCGTCTCCCATCACGCCAACCGACTTGATGGGCAGCAAGACGGCGAACGCCTGCCAGATCTGATCGTACAGACCGGCCGCGCGGATCTCGTCGAGATAAATCGCGTCGACCTTCCGCAAGAGGTCCAGCCGCTCTTCACTCACGGGCCCCAGCACCCGGATCGCCAGGCCCGGCCCGGGGAACGGATGCCGGCCCACGATCTCCTCGGGTAACCCGAGCTCGCGGCCGACCTGGCGGACCTCATCCTTGAACAGCTCGCGCAGCGGCTCGATCAGCTTCCACGGAAGATTGGGTCGCAGGCCGCCGACGTTGTGATGCGTTTTGATCGTGGCGGATGGGCCACCCTTGGGCGACGACGACTCGATGACGTCGGGGTACAGCGTTCCCTGCACCAGGAATCCCACCTCCCCTTCGACGTGCCGGGCGGCGTCTTCAAATACGTCGATGAACGTATGGCCGATCCGGCGTCGCTTTTCCTCGGGATCCTCGACGTCCTTGAGCTCCCGGAGGAACCGATGCGTCGCATCGACGACCCGGAGGTCCATGCCAAGGTGTGCGCGGAACGTCTGCTCGACCTGCTCGCGCTCGCCGTGGCGCAAAAGACCGTGATCCACGAAGACGCAAGTCAGCCGATCGCCGATGGCCCGGTGCACCAACGCCGCCGCTACGGCGGAATCGACCCCTCCCGAGAGACCGCAGATCGCGCGGCCTGTGGGACCCACCAACTCCCGAATGCGGGCCACTTCCTGATCGATGAAGTGCCCGGGTGTCCAATCCGCCGTGCAACCGCAGATCGCGAACAGGAAGTTGTGGATGATCTCCCCGCCGCGCGGGGTGTGCGCCACTTCGGGATGAAATAGCAGTCCGTAGAGCGGCTTCGTATCGTGCTGCATTCCGGCGACCGGCGCGTTGGCGCTCGTCGCCGTCACGCGAAAGTGCGGCGGCGCCTCATCCACACGGTCGCCGTGGCTTGCCCATACGATCGTGGTTGCCTTCGGCTCGAACCCGGCAAACAGGCCTTTGTTCTCCCGCACCGCGATCTCGGCCCGGCCGTATTCGCGCTCGTTGGACGGAACCACCTTCCCACCTGAGAGCTGCGCGATGAGCTGCATGCCGTAACAGATGCCAAGGACGGGGGCTCCGAGATCCAGGATCGCCGGGTCGACTGTCGGCGCGCCGGGATCGAACACCGAATTGGGGCCGCCCGAGAGGATGATGCCCTTCGGCGCGAACGCGCGGATGAAGTCGAGATCGAAGCCCTTCGCGGCCGGGTGGATCTCGCAGTAGACGCTCGCTTCGCGGATGCGCCGGGCGATCAGCTGAGTAAACTGCGACCCGCAGTCGAGAATCAGGATTTGATTCTTCACGCCCTGTACCACGTCGTCGGCTCGGCGGTCTCGCCGCGAACCAGGTCGTCGAGCGTTTCCCGTTGGCGCGCGACATAGTAGCGGTCACCGTCCACGACGACCTCCGGCGGACGGGGCCGCTGATTGTAGGTCGAGCTCATCACGAAGCCGTACGCGCCGGTGCCGAGCACCGCCAGGACCTCACCAGGCGCGACGCTCGGCAGCTTGCGGTCGAGCGCGAGAAAGTCACCCGACTCGCAGATCGGCCCCACGACGCTGACCGTTTCCTGCTCGCGTTTGCCGTCGCGCAAGGGGAGGATGTCGTGGTGGGCGTTGTAGTGGCTGGGCCGCACGAAGTCGTTCATGCCGGCGTCGACGATCACGAATTCCTTCCCGCCCGCGTGCTTGCGATAGAGCACCCGCGTCAACAGCACTCCCGCGTTGGCGACTAAATAGCGCCCCGGCTCGCATAGGAGTCCGAGGCCGGCAGCCTTGACCGAGTGTTGATTCCCGCGGCGCGAATGGCCGTCACGAGCTCGATCAACTTGACGGTGCCGCGATGGTAGGGCGCGACATCCGTGATCTGCGAGCCGATGTGCATCGCCAGGCCCCGCAGCACGAGTCTCGGCTCGGCCGCGATCCGCCGTGCCACATTCACGACTTCGTCGAACGGCACTCCGAACTTTGTGGTCTTCTCGCCTGTCTTCGTATAGGGATGCGGCGTTTCCGTCGCCACATCGGGATTCGCGCGAATGCCAACTCGCGCCGTCACCTTCACCTCGTTCGCGACCGCGATGACCGCGTCGAGCTCGCTTGTGGATTCGATATTGATGAATCCCACGCCGGCGCGGATTGCTTCCTCGATTTCCGCGTGCGTCTTGCCGACGCCCGAGAACACGATGCCGTCCGGGTCGAAGCCCGCGGCCCGCGCGCGGCGCAGCTCCCCCACGGACACGATATCGGCGCCGGCACCGAGCTGCTGCAGCACGCGCAGGACACCGAGGTTGCCGTTGGCTTTGACGGAGTAGCAAATGCGATGGCGCATGTCGTGGAGGGCATCGGCGAGAGCGTGGTATTGCGCGCGAATCAGGTTGGTGCTGTAGACGTAGGCCGGCGTTCCTACGCGATCCGCGATCGCTTGCAGCAGCCCCGGGTCGAATCCTAGTACGCCTGTGCCCAGACTGCCTCCACGATGCTGGGCGCTCCGCACCACATGCAATTGCGCGGCACCTCCTTGCTGCGAAACTCGGGATCGGGCAACACGCGGATCGTCGCGTTCGTCTGCTGCTTGATCTCCGCCTCACACGACGGGCTCCCGCAGAAACCGCCGTACGCGAACCCACCGCTGCCCTTGATGAACTCAATGAACTGCGCTTTCGTGGCGCCGCGAATCGAGTTCTTCTCACGGCGCTCGCGTGCTGCATGGAAGAGCGCCCCTTGAATCTCGTCGAGCGCGGTCGTCACCGAGCTCGTCACGTTCTGGAGAGGAACGGGTGCCTTCCCGCCGGTGCGTCGCGCGAGCACGACCTGCCCGCTTGCCAGATCGCGCGGCCCGATTTCCAGTCGCACGGGTACGCCGAACGCTTCCCACTCGAAGTACTTGGCACCCGGCTTCATCGTATCGCGGAGATCGAGCTCGACACGCAGACCGGCCTGCTCAAGATCCGTTTTCACCCGAGACCCGACACCCGATACCTGAGTCTTCTCCTCATCAGTCTTCCAGATCGGCACGATCACGACCTGCACCGGCGCGAGCTTCGGGGGCGCGACAAGGCCGTTGTCATCCGAATGCGTCATGATCAAGCCGCCGATGAGCCGGGTCGAAACGCCCCAGGACGTGCTCCACACGTATTCGAGGCCACCGGCCGCGGTCTGATACTGCACATTGAACGCCTTGGCGAAATTCTGGCCAAGGTTGTGCGATGTCCCTGCCTGGATCGCTTTATTGTCCTGCATCAGCGCTTCGATCGCGTACGTCCGCAACGCCCCCGCGAATCGTTCACTTTCCGTTTTCAAACCGGTGAGGACGGGC
This sequence comes from Gemmatimonadetes bacterium 13_2_20CM_2_65_7, assembly GCA_001915025.1. Taxonomy (GTDB): domain Bacteria; phylum Gemmatimonadota; class Gemmatimonadetes; order Gemmatimonadales; family GWC2-71-9; genus 20CM-2-65-7. The sequence continues at coordinate 65,470 of MNDR01000092.1, read as the reverse complement.
ATGGCCAGCCACTCTTCGTTGAAGCGGCGATAAATCCCCAGGATGAGACGCGCCTCACGTTCCGCGTCCGCTTCATCGGCGTGCGCGGTGTGCCCTTCCTGCCAGAGGAACTCCGTCGTTCGCAGGAAAGGACGCGTGCGCAGCTCCCAGCGCACGATGTTGGCCCATTGATTCAAGAGCAGCGGCAAGTCGCGGTAACTCTGGATCCATTTCGCATACATCGCGTAGATGATGGTTTCCGACGTGGGCCGCACGACGAGTGGCTCCTCGAGTGCCGAGGTGGGGTCGACGGCGATGGCGTCCTTCCCCTGTTTGCCCGTGGCTCTGAGACGTGTGTGGGTGACGACCGCGACTTCCTTCGCGAACCCCTCGACGTGCTCCGCTTCTTTCGCCAGGAAACTCATCGGGATGAACAGCGGGAAATACGCGTTGCGATGGCCCGTGGCGCGCAGCATATCGTCGAGCGCACGTTGCATCAGTTCCCAGATGCGATAGCCATTGGGCCGGATGACCATCGCGCCACGAACGGGTGAATAGTCGGCGAGCTGCGCATGCTCGATAACGTCGGTGTACCACTCGCTGAAGTCCTGCGCGCGTGGCGTAATTTGCTTCGCTTGAGCCATTAATCGAAATATCCGTTGAGAAGCTTATCGAGCGGTACTTTGGCTTCGGTGCCCGCTCTGAGGTCGCGCACAACCGCGAGTCCGTCCTTCCGCTCTTCCGGTCCGATGATCACGGCGCGCGCCGCGCCGCGGGCAGACGCGAGCTCGAGCTGTTTGCGCACCCCAGCCTGCCGCAGCCCGTACTCGACGGCGATGCCCCGTTCCCGCATGGCGTGCGCGAGTTGCAGCATCGCCGGCATGTCGTCACCGCCGACGGCGATTAAAAAGGCGCCGAGCTCGGTCGACGCCTTGGGCACCGCGCCGCGCTCCTTGAGGAGCTCACCGAGTACAACATCGCCCATGCCAAACCCCAGGGCGGGAAGATCGAGTAGGCTGTCGTAGCGGCCTCCACCCGCAACGGCCCGCAACGACTTCTTGGCGTCGAACAACTCCCATACGATGCCCGTGTAGTACGCCAGACCACGCACGATCGTCAGGTCGATCGAGACGAATTCGCCGAGGCCCATCGATTCGAGCGCTTGGACGGCCTGGCCCAAGGATTCACCGGTCTCACTGGCCGCCTTCAAGGCATCCTGGCCACGAAGCGCAGCGACGTCGAAGACGGCACTCGTTTCCCGTTTCCCGTATCCCGCATCGCGGAGCATCTCCTCGAGCACATTCTTCGGCACCCGCTCGCTGCGATCGATCACCGCGAAGGCCGTCTCGAGCTGTGCTTCCTTGATCCCGCGACCCGTGAGCAGCGTTCGGATCACGCGTCGATCGGAGACTCGGAGCTGCACATCGCTGGCGGTGAGGCCAAATCCACGCATGATATCGATGGCCGCAGCCATCAGCTCGGCGTCTGCGAGCGGTGAGGCTTCGCCGATGATGTCCATGTTGAGCTGGAAGTGCTCTCTGAGCCGCCCCCGTTGCTGACGCTCATAGCGAAACAGCTGTGGAATCGAGAACCAGCGAATCGGCTTCTTGAGCGCTTGCACGCGCGCCGCCACCATCCGGGCCAGTGTCGGGGTCATTTCGGGCCGCAAGGCAACGTCTCGATCCCCCTTGTCGCGAAACGCATACAGTTGCTGCACGATCTCGTCGCCGCTTTTCTGGGTGTAGAGGTCCAGCGCTTCCAGCGGCGGCCCGTCGTACTCCTCAAAACCGTACCGCGCCGCGACGCTGCGCCAGGTCGCGAAGATGTGGTTTCGGAGAGTCAGTTCTTCAGGATAGAAATCGCGGAAGCCGGGGAGCGCTTTCCCTTGCATTGTCAACAATTTAGCCCTGCTATCCCACCGGCGCAAAACCGGGCAGCCGCGCGAGCGCATCCCCGACGGTATGAAACGATCCGGTCACGAGTACCGTGCCTGCGCTTTCCTGGATGTCATGGAGCGCTCGCTCAAAGTCGGGTTCGAATGAGACCTCCGGGCCCATGTCCTCGATCGACCAACGCTGCATCACCGGAATGGACGGAGGCACGGTCAGCACGAGCCGATCGACAACGGGCCGCAGCGTCTCGAGCATCGCGCGCCAGTCTTTGTCGTTGCGAATCCCCACGAGGGCGTGAACGGGCGGTCGCGGCTTGTAGTCCCGAATCGCATCGGCCACCACCTGCATGCCATCGGGATTGTGGGCCACGTCAAAAATCCATTTACCGCGGACCTCGAAACGCCCCGGGATATACGCGTTCGCAAAACTCGCAGGAAAGTTCTTCCCGACCGGCCCAAACGGTTCCGGCAACGCGTTCAGTACGGCATGCGCGACCAGCGCATTGGCCACCTGATGCCGGCCGCGCAGTCCGAGCTTGGTGCTTCGTCTTGCGCGCAACGACGTGTCCACCATGATGATCGGCTCGGCACCCCGTCGCTTCGCTTCCTTCACGAGCTCCGCGCGAATGTCGTGGTCTGGTTCTCCAGTCACGAACGGCACCTTGGGCTTCGCGATTCCCGCCTTTTCTCGGGCGATTCCCTTGAGATCCGAGCCCAGATAGTCGGCGTGCTCTAACGCGATCTTGGTGACTGCGGAGACGAGCGGCGTGAGGACGTTGGTCGCATCGAGTCGCCCGCCGAGCCCGACTTCGATCACGGCGATGTCGACGCCCCGCGCCGCGAGGTCGGCAAACGCAATTGCTGTCGTCGCCTCGAAAAAACTGGCGTCGAGCCGTTCGATGTGCGACCGGAGCTGCGTGGTCCACTCGGCGAACGCCGCTTCGCTGATCGGCACGTCGTCAACGGTGATGCGTTCGGTGGGCGACACCAGGTGCGGCGAGGTATAGAGGCCAACACGCCACCCTTGCGCGCGCAACTCGTTGGCGACGAACGCGCACGTCGACCCCTTGCCGTTCGTGCCGCCGATATGAATCGCTGGGAAATGCCGCTCTGGCCGGCCGAGGACGTCGAGCAATCCCTCGGTGGGGCCGAGGCTCCATTTGATGCGACCGGCTTGTCTACCGAAAAGGAACTGGCAGGCTTCTTCGAAGGTCAGTCGGCGGCCTCAGCCGGCCAGGCGCCGGTCATATGCCGTAACAGCTGCGCGGCGGTGTCACGCAGCTCGCCGCGGGGCACGACCGCGTCGATCATGCCGTGCTCGAGCAGGAATTCCGCCGTCTGGAATCCCTCAGGGAGATCCTGGCCGATCGTCTGCTTGATCACCCGAGGACCGGCGAAGCCGATGACTGCGCCCGGCTCCGCCAGAATGACGTCGCCTTGCATGGCGTATGACGCGGAGACGCCGCCGGTGGTCGGATTCGTCAGTACCGACATGAAGGGCACCCCGGCGCCATGCAATTCAGCGATGACGACGGAGGTCTTCGCCATCTGCATGAGCGATAACACTCCCTCTTGCATCCTCGCCCCGCCCGATGCCGATACGAGGATCAGGGGCGAGCGCTTGTCGATGGCATGCCGCACCAGGCGGGCGATCTTCTCGCCCACCACCGAACCCATCGAGCCGCCCATGAAAGCGAAGTCCATGACCCCAAGGCTCACGGACATGCCGTGCAGCCGGGCATAACCGGTGCGGATCGCGTCCAGCGGGCCCGCCTTCTTCACGGCGGCCTGCACGCGGTCAGCGTAGTTCTCGAATTTGAGTGGGTCGGCGGACTTCAGTGAGGCGAAGAGCTCGTGCCAGGAACCCTCATCGACCAGGAAATCGATGTATTCCTGTGCGCTGATGCGGCGATGGTAGCCGCAATTGGGGCAGACGTTGAGGGCGCGAACGAAGCGCTCGCGAATGTCCACGTGGCCGCACTGGTCGCACTTCTCCCAGGCATCCGCCGGGATCTCGAGCCGGACCCGTTCGGACGTTCGCGGCTTACGTTCTTTTTTGAACCAGGCCATTCGCGCCATAAGGTGACGAAGCGCACAATTTGTCAGGGCACGCTTTGGGACGCCAGTCCCAAAGGCTTAAGTCATTGTCCCAATTCGGCATACCCCGACTGCCGGGCTTCCCACGCAACGCGAAGTGCGATACCCACGCCAATCGAGCACGCCAGCAGAAACGATCCGCCATAGGAGAAGAACGGCAATGGGATCCCGGTGATGGGCATGAGGTTGATCGTCATGCCCACATTCTCGACGATGTGCGTGAAAAACAGGCTGGCGACGCCGAATACGCACAAACTCGAGAACGGATCTGTCGCCTTGCGTGCGATACGCAGCAGCGTGAAGAGCAGCCAGGCGAAGAGCGACAGAGCGACGAGCACACCGACGAATCCGAGCTCTTCGCCGACCACTGAGAAGATGAAGTCGGTATGCTGGGCGGGCAGGAAGGCCAGCCGTTTCTGCGTTCCCTCAGTGAACCCCTTACCCAGCAAGCCCCCCGAGCCGACCGCGACCCTGGACTGAATCACGTGCCACCCGGCGGCTCTGGGATCGACGTCGGGGTTCAGGAAAGCCAGCAGCCGGTTCTGCTGGTAAGGCGCCAGCCGGTTCCAGAACGGCAGTGCCAGCACACCCCCCAGCACGTTGAGTCCCATGACGGCGAGTCCCTCCCACACATAGGGTCGCCACCAGAAGAGCAGCACGGTCAGCACCGCGATCCACAGGCCCCACGCGACGGTGGAGAATGCGAGCACGAGTCCGATGACCGGCGACGAGGCGAGGATCAGGAGGGACGGTTTGGTCCCTGCCCAGAACAGCATACAGAACAAGATCGCCACGAACACGATGGCGCTTCCCAGATCGGGCTGCTTGAGCACGAGGAGGCAGGGCAAGCCGGCGATGACGGCCGGCGGGATCAGGTCACGCAGAGTCGCTGGTGGCTCGCGCAGCCCCGCGAGCCACCGGGCGAGCATGAGCACCACGGCCAACTTGGCCAACTCGGCCGGCTGACCGAAGCGATGCCCACCGATCGCGATCCACGACTTCGTGCCCGCCGCTGTGCCCGCTCCCGTCCCGATGAACAGCAGCAGAAACAGCAGGAAGCAGGCGATCGCGTAGGCGAAGGGCGTCGCCCATTCCAGCATCCGCGGCGAGGTGCGGAACGTCAACACGGCGACGACGAAGCTCAGGACGAGCCACGTGACTTGCCGTTCCCAGATCGTCGCCACGAATGTGGGGACGTCTGTCTGACCGGCGGAGTACAACGTCGCCAGGCCGAACAGCGCCAGCGCTGAGACCGAAACGACCAGCGCCTTATCGAGTTGGCGGACGCGGGAGAACACTGTCGGCCGGAGTCGCGGGCAACGTATCCTGCGGCGTTCCCGGGAGCTGGAAGGGTTGCGGCGCTGAGTCGGAGGGCAGCACGACCCGCATCGCTGCCGCGCTGCGATCGTCGATGCCGAGATAATGCGCTATCGTGCGCGACACGAGCGGCGCTACGTACGGTCCCTCGCGCGCGAACTCGACGATTGCCCCGACGACGATTTCCGGCTTGTCGGGCGGCGCGAAGCCGATGAACCATCCGTGATTCGGACCGTGCGGGTTCTGCGCCGTACCCGTTTTTCCCGCGATCGACAGACTCGCGAGCCGCGAGCCGCGCGCGGTGCCCTGCTCCACCACGGCGATCATCGCGCGCCGCAGCGTCGCCAGCTGCTCGGCGCTGAGATCGAGGGACACGTGCTCGGCGCTCGCAGCCCCGCCAGCGGCGGGCCGCACGACGAACGGCGTCCGCATGTTGCCATCGCTCGCGAGCTGCTGGTACAGCCGCACCATCTGCACGAGCGTCTGCGCGTTCTCGCCTTGCCCGATCGCGAGGTTCAGCGCGACGGCGGACGTCCAGCGGCGCGGACCGTAAATGCGATCGTAGTACTCGGGTCCCGTCGGGAACTCCGATGGCAGCTCTCCGGGGAGATCGATCCCCGTACGTCCGCGGAATCCCCAGGCATTCGCATCCTCGAGCAGCGACGAGACCCCAAGCTTGATACCGAGCTGGTAGAAATAGACGTCGCAGCTCTGCGCGATGGCCTCCGTGAGCGTCAGCGCACCGTGGCCGCGCGCGTCCCAGCACCGGAAGTAACGATTCCCGTACTGCAACCCGCCGCGGCAGGGGATCGGCATTTTGCTGCGCGGTCCCACGATGCCGCGCTTCAGCGCCATCGCCGCCACGGCCAACTTCCACGTGGAGCCCGGCGGATACCGCGCCTGGATGGCGCGATCGAGCAGCGGATGCGCGGCACTCTCGTTGAGCGAGCGCCAGTACGGCGCGGAGATTCCCCCAACAAAGGCGTTGGGATCGAATCCCGGTGCGCTATAGAGCGCCAGCACTTCTCCGGTATTCGGATTTAGCGCGATAACCGCTCCGCGCTTGCCGCCGGGGAAGATCCGAGAGATGAACCGCTGCAGATCGAGATCGATCGTCGTGTGCAGATCTTTGCCCGGCACCGGATTCAGGTTCGCAGCCGCTTCCGCGTCACGCACCATCTGTCCTTTGGCACTGACTTCTACGAAGCGGAGGCCCTCCGAGCCTCGCAAGGTATCGTCGTACTCGAGCTCTAAGCCGTACTTGCCCACGAGCCCGCCGAGCCGCACGGCCGCAAAACGGCTGGACGCGCGCTCGGCCTCCGTGACCTCGCCGACATAGCCAATCAAGTGCGCGACGACCGCGGTGTCCGGGTAGAAGCGCTTGGGCTCGGCCTGAATGAGCAATCCCGGAATGGCGACGCGTCGCTCTTCCAGAGCGGACACCACCGTGAACGGCGCGTCACCCAGAACCAGCGCCGGCTGGTACGGCGCCCGTCGCGCGCGCTGCAGCGCCCGTTCAATTCCCGCGCTGTCGATGTTGGCGATCGACGCGATGCGCGCGAGCGTGGAGCGCAGGTTCGCTTCGGGTGCCGGCAACAGGGACACTGTGTAGCCGGGGACATTTTCTGCGAGCACGCGTCCGTTGCGATCGTAAATGACGCCGCGGGGCGCCGGGAGCGGAATCGGGCGCAGCCGGTTGGTCTCCGACTGCAATTGATACTTGCCGTGACCGAGGATCTGGACGCGAAAGAACGACAGTATGAGGATGCCGACCACCACCCAGACGACGCCGCGCGCCAAGCCCAGGCGGCGATCGAGTAGATGCGGATGAAACGCGCTCACGCCGTGCTCCGCCGGGGCGACAACCAGCCGCGGAAGAACCACATGACGGAGACGCCGACGATTGCGGTCGTCAGCCCCTGCAAGGGCGACCAGACCAGCAGCTCCCACGCTACTTGCGAGCCCTGCAACCGACCCGAGACCAGGAGCACAATGAAATTGCGGAGCCAGGTGCCGGCAAAGAACAGACAACCCTTCACGAATACATGCTCGGCGAAGAACACCGCTTTCGCCCACGACGAGAAGAATCCCACGAGCGTGTGCGCCAACGCCCCGGCGCCGAAGCTTGCCGGTGTGAGCGCATCGCGTAACAGGCCCACAGCGAATCCGACGGCCGCGCTGCGCCCGGGCTCGGCGCGGATCGTGTAGATCAGCAACGCGAGCAGCAGAAAATCCGGCGCGATGCGATCGCCGCCGAGCCGGCTGCGTACGGTGAACTGCAGCAGAATGAGCAGCGTCATCATGATCGGATAGCGATAGCGATCGGTACGTCTCATTGCGGTGGCGCCTCGCTGCGGGAAGCGGTGTCCTGCCCCGCGGTGAACGCATTGCGCAGGTCGGTGCCGGTGGAACGCGGTGCAGTCAATATCATCACGTGCGACAGTGCCGCGGGATGCACAGCGGGACGCACCAGGTACGTCCGGCCCCACCCCTTCGCTTCACCGGCCGGTCCGATCACGGCGCCGATGGGAATGCCGCGCGGAAACACCCCGCCGAGGCCGGATGTCACGATGACCGTACCCGCGGGGACCTGTTGGCGGTAGAGCACACCCTGCAACTCGAGGAGCCAGACGCTGGGGCCATCGGCGCCGTGGGGGGCGGCAATGCCGACCACGCTGCCGTCGGTCGCGATGGCGCTGGCGCGAAACTCCGGATGCGCCCAGCTCAGCACCACGCTCGTGTGTTCATCGACATTCGCTACCAGTCCGACCAATCCTTCGGGACTCACCACGGCCGAGAGCGGGCGAACGCCTTCGCGCCGCCCCGCGGACACGACGAAGCTCAACGGGTTCGTCGGTTCGGGCTGATGCAGAATCTCGGCCGAGACGTAGCCACCGCCGAGCCGCGCACTGAGGCCGAGCAACCCGCGCAGCCGCGCGTTCTCGCTGCGCAGCTCCGGCAGAAATGTCGCGGCGAGCGCGACCGAATCGCGCTGCGCCACGACGGCGTCGTAGCGGTAGCGCGCGGCGGCGAGGAGCTCGGTTTGCCGTTGGAGAAAGAGAAATGGCGCGAGCACGCTCTGCCGCAATCCCTGCGCAAGCGGGTCGCGCCATTGGGGAGGCAGGCTCAGCGCGGCAATCGAAAGGCCCACGCAGGCGATGAAGAGCAGCGTGTCGGCGCGCGAAGCGTAGCGATCCGTTCCGATCGCCATGCGGCTAAGTCGTCAGGACGTTGCGGTATTTCTCGGGAGCGTCGAGGATCCGCCCCGCCCCACGCACCACGCAGGTCATGGGGTCCTCGTCCAGGTGAATCGGCAGGCCGGTCTCCTGTTGGAGCAGCAGGTCGAGTCCGCGAATCAGGGCGCCGCCGCCGGTCATGACGATGCCGCGGTCGACGATGTCGGAGGCGAGCTCCGGCGGCGTGATCTCGAGCGCGCGCCGCACCGCGTCGACGATCTGCTGGATCGGCTCCTGCACGGCTTCGCGGATCTCGCTCGAATGCACGCGCACGATCTTCGGAATGCCGGAGACGAGATCGCGCCCCTTCACTTCCATCTCGCGCTCCTCACCGATGGGTGCAGCCGAGCCGATCTGAATCTTGATCTGCTCCGCGGTCGGCTCCCCGATGAGCAGGTTGTAATTCTTGCGCATGAACTGCACGATCGCCTGATCGAGCTCATCGCCGCCGGTGCGGATCGACGTGTCGGACACGATCCCCGACAGCGCGATCACGGCGATCTCCGTCGTGCCACCGCCAATGTCGATCACCATGTTCCCCGTCGGTGTCTCAACCGGCAAACCCACCCCGATCGCGGCCGCCATCGGCTCGGCAACCATGTAGACCTCCTTCGCGCCGGCCGACTGCGCCGAATCCCGCACGGCGCGCTTCTCTACTTCGGTGATGCCACTCGGCACGCACACGATCACTTTCGGACGCACGCGGAAGAGATGACGGTCGATGATCGTCTTGAGGAAGAAGCGGAGCATTTTCTCGGTCACGTCGAAGTCGGCGATCACGCCGTCCTTCAGCGGTCGCACGGCGAGGACACCGTCCGGCGTGCGGCCGAGCATGCGCTTCGCTTCGAGGCCGATGCCTTTGACTTTGCCGGTGGCTTTTTCAATGGCGACGACGGAGGGCTCGTTGAGAACGATCCCTTCGCCGCGGACGTAGACGAGTGTATTCGCGGTGCCAAGATCTACGGCGATTTCGTTCGCCGGGCTCCAGGCACCCATTCTAAAATTCAGCCAGCGTGGCGGCACGTGATCGTCGGTAAAGGGGTAACGGCGGGTTAACGAGAACGGCTCAAGCTAATGAAATGCGTAACCTCAAGCAAGGAACGTCATTGGCGGCACGCGACGTGGGGATCGCTGGGCTTAGGACCATCAAGGGTGGGGCGCTGGTCCCGGTTTGCGACGGCCGTCACAAAGTTGCGGGCCAGTGTCGCGACGCGAGCTAATGCCCTGTAGTCGATGTACGCCGGCTCGTCGGTGACCTGGTGGTAATCGGCATGCTCGCCGCGCGACAACGAGACCGACGGAATGCCATAGCGTGCATAGCTGTAATGGTCGGCCCGGCAGTAGTACTGCAGCGGGTGGCCGGGAGCGTCGAATTCGTAGTCGAAAACGAAGGGCGTTGGCAGCGTCGCGTTCGCCTGCTCGAGCAGGTCCCCGTATTGCTTCGATAGGCGCCGGGCCCCTACGACTTCCAGATAGGTCGTGCCGCCCTTGGGTAGATCCGTCGCGTTGCCTCGACCGATCATGTCCATGTCGACCTCTCCGACGATCGAGTCGCGCGCGACGGTCGGATGATCGGTATACCACGCAGAGCCCAGCAGTCCGCGTTCCTCAGCAGCATGCGAGACGAACAGCACCGACCGCCTCGTGCCCCCGCTCCGCGAGAGCGTGCGCGCGATTTCGAGCAGCGCTACCGTTCCCGATCCATCGTCATCGGCGCCGTTGAAGACGGAGTCGGCGCGGGGACGGTGCGCCGCGCGCAGGCTGTCACGCATCGACTGCACGCGACTGGACTCGGCCGGCGTGGCCGCCCGCATCGGGGAGTCGGCGCCCATGGGACGGACAACGCGATTGAACGCGTACGTCGAGTCGTGGTCGACAGGGCGGCCGGTGAATCCCACATGGTCGTGATGCGCGCTGACCGAGACGTATTCCCGGCGGAGCACCGAATCGCGTCCGGGCAGCACCGCGACCACGTTGCGCGATGGGTAGGCGAGTGGCGTGCGAAGATTGCGGATCTCGCCGCTCAGAGAATCGCCGAGCTGGCCCTGCCGCGCCGTGGACGGGTCAGCCCCTAGCAGAGCACGGCCGGCGGCTGGCGTGACGAGGAGTAACGGCGCCGGTCCAGTCGTTGGTAACGGCGTCGTATCGGTGGTGATTCGACCGGCAAGGAATTGCGGCAGCAGATCCGGCGCCAGACGATCGAGCCCCACGACGGCGAGTCCCGCGGCAACCTTGTACGCGGGCGACTGCCGCACCTGTGCCAGTCCGCCGAAGATCTGCCGGAGATTGCGCGCGGAATCGGGAACCGCCAGGACGATGAGTCGTCCGCGCGCAGTCGTGGAATCGAGCCAACTATCGGGCCGGTCGACCCATCCGCCAAACACCGGGCGCACAGCCGCGAGCGACCACGTCGAGCGCCCGCCGAATGGAAGCATATCACGGCCCACGGCTAACGTCGTCTGCGTCCGAACGATCGTTATACGGGACGACGTATCAACAAACACGCGCTTAAACGGGATGACCTGGAAAAACGTCCCGTTGTCGCCGGCCGGCTGCAGTCCCAAGCGACGGAACTGCGCGGCGATCCACTCCTGCGCCTTCCAGTCGCCCAGCTCACCCGTCTGGCGCCCGCCCATGGAATCGTCCGCGAGCGCGTAGAGCGCGAAGCGCAGTGAGTCGGTCGACATGTCCGGGGGAGGCGCACTGGTCTGCGCACGCGTGATCGCAGGGCAAACGAGGAGTGCAAGGGAAACGAAAACGAGTTTTGCTGGCATTGGGTTGCAAACGTATCGGAGAGCGTAACTGCAAGCAAGACCTGCGCTTCTAGGTTGACGGCTTTCTGACTCATCAGTACCGTTCCGCCATGCGTCGCGTCACGCCAGAGACAATTGCTGTGGTTGACCTCGCAATGTGCGACCGCTGCGGCTTGTGCCTTCCGCTGTGTCCACCTGAGTCGATCCACCTCGAGTCGAACATCCTGACCGTCGATCGCGAATCCTGCACCGGCTGCGAGAAGTGCGTCGGTCCCTGCCCCGTTGGAGCGCTGTCGATGGTTGCCTATGCCTAACGTCGACGTCCTTGTCGTCGGCGCGGGGCCGGCTGGATCGGTCGCGGCGTGGCACGCGAAGCAGGCTGCGCCCGAGCTCGACGTCGTCCTGTTGGAACGCGACCGCGCCGTGGGGGCGCCGGTCCGCTGCGCCGAGGGTGTAGGCGACGCCGGGTTGCGGGAGTTCGCCAACCCCGATCGCGCGGACTGGACGTCCCGGCGGATCACCAGCGTCATCTTCCAGGCCCCCGACGACACCGAGGTCGCGCTCGCCGACTGCGGTCTCGGCTGGATTCTGGACCGCACGCGCTTCGATGCCTATCTCGCAGCCCAAGCGGCAGCGACAGGGGCTGCGGTGTTGGTGGGCGCCGAAGCGACGGCGATGACGCGCAATGGCGACGGCCGCTGGCACGTGCGCGTGATGGAACGCGGCAACGAGACGGTCTATCAGGCGCGCGTGGTCGTCGGTGCCGATGGCGTCGAAACGATGGTCGGGCGTTGGGCTGGACTCGACACGCGCGTGCCTTCGCGGGACATGGAGTCGTGCGCGCAGTATGTGCTCCAGGGAATCGACTTCGATCCGGATGCGATCTACCTACAGTTCAGTGACGCGATCGCCCCGGGCGGTTACGCCTGGATTTTTCCGAAAGCAGTCGGCGTGGCGAACGTGGGTCTCGGGCTCGTCGCGCTGAAGACGGACGGCCGCAACGCGCGCCAGTATCTCGATGCCTGGATCGCGCGCCGCTTCCCGAATGGAGCGCGAACCGGATACACCGTCGGCGGCGTGATCGTGCACACGACGATCAAGCAGCCATACGCGGACGGCGTGATGATCGCGGGCGACGCCGCGCACATGATCAATCCGCTGTCGGGCGGCGGCATCAACAACGCGATGAAGGCGGGACGCCTGGCGGGCTGCACGGCCGCTGCGGCCATTCGCGAACGCGACACGAGCGAGCGGCGCCTATCAGCCTATCACAAAGCGTGGATGGACCTACTCGGCGAGGACCACCTCAAGTATTACCGCATCAAACAGGCGCTGGAGCACATGGACGACGCGTTCTACAACAGCCTGGCGCGGACCGTCAACGGCATTGCACCGGATAAACGAACCATCGGCCGCGTTTTCACGCACGCGTTGATACGGCACCCGCAATTGATTCCGGTCGCGGCGAGGTTTTTCGTTTAGCCAGTTGCATGATGGACGTACCGATGGCGCAGCGATTCGCGGCGTTGGCTACAACCCGCCCTAACACTCCCAGCGCATCATTCCGCAAGCCGAATGGCACGTCCCCCACGTCCCACGTATAGACCGGCACCCGCGAGAGATGCAGGCGGTCGCCATTTCCCTTCACGCCGGCGAACCCCAGATCGTAGCCGGCGGCACGAGCGCACTCCGCCACACGCTCATCGACGGCGCCAAACGGATACGCAATGGCGGTACCGCCGTCGGGACCGAGACGCTCCACCAACTGCGCGCGCGCGCGCCCCAGTTCAGTAGCGAGATCATGATCGGCCAGCCAGGTGAGACGGCGGTGTGTCGCCCCGTGCGAGGCAAACTGAAAGCCGCGGGCTCGCCACTGCTCGATCTGCCGCCAGGTCAGATGGTCGAGCCGGTTCCAGGTGTAGCGCACATCCCAGTCGTTTGTCTTGCCGACGTAATCGGTGATCAGAAACGTCGTGGCCGTGAAGCCGAGGTCGGCGAGAATCGGGTAGGCGTGCTCGGCGAGGGAGGCGTAACCGTCGTCGAATGTCAGTAAAAACGTGCGTCGTGCGTCGTGCCTCGTGCGTGCATCAGCGAACTCGTCTAGTGATAATGTCCGCCAACCCGCGCGTGTCAGCGCCGTCATCTGTCGCGCAAAAACCGAACGGCCCACCCGAGTCACTCCCAGCTCGAGCGGGCCGCCGATGCGGTGATAACAGAGAACCGGTGCCGTCGTCAGTGCGGCCACATCCAGGTGAACACCGCGCACGTCACGAGCGCGTAGATCACGCCGTCGAACGTGGACTTGAGCGTCATGCTCCACGCCCGCCGATACCAGATGGACATTTGCCAGAGCGCGAGTGTGTAGCCGGCGAACGCCGTCACCCCCACATAGCGGCAGATCGCCGCGAATGTCGGCGCCCCCGGCGGGACCGCCGAGCCCGCGATGTACGCCGCAAACACGCTGACGATGATGCAGTACACGAACCACTGCGAGAGATTCGACGCCATCGAGCCTGTCCATGGCGGGAACACGGTCATCATCACGGCTGGCCCGCGCTTCATCTTTTCCTTGAACTCGGGCGACCGCATCTCCGCGGAGCTCGCCGGCCGCGGCATCATGTAATCGCCCGGCGGGATCCCCATCGGACGGAGCGCGTCCAGCACGCGGTCTTCATTCGTGAAGCGCGGATAATCCGTCTTGTGCCACAGCGGCGTCATGTGAATGATCGAGCTCACGACGAACACCGCGACAGCCGACACGAGGATGGGCAGCCACAGCGCGGACAACGCGGTCATCTGAGGCTCCTGTTAGTGAGCGGAGGGGCTTATAAGAGCCTGCCGCAACGTTTCCAGCAAGAGGTCCGAAGGGCCGTCATAGCGCTGCCGGTTGATGAAGAAGGTCGGCGTGCCGTTCACGCCGCTGCGGACGCCGCTCGAGAAATCTTCGCGCACGCGCGGCTCGAACCGGCCATCCGCGAGCGCCGCGGCCGCCCACTCCGGATCGATGCCCAGGCGCTCGGCGTAGCCGACGAGGTCATCATCCTCGAGCGCATCCTGGTTCTCGAACAGCAGATCGTGCATCGGCCAGAACTTGCCCTGCTGCACCGCCGCCTCGGCCATCTCGGCGGCGTGCTCCGCGTGCAGGTGCATGCGCGTCAGCGGAAAATGGCGGTAGACGAAGCGGAGATCCGCTCCCATGCTGCGCTGGATCCTTTTCACAATGGGGTAGGCCCGGCCGCAGTGGGGACACTCGAAATCGCCATACTCGACTAGCGTGACCGGCGCGTTCGCCGGACCCTGGACGTGATCGCGCGGGCCGACGGGCAGCACCAGTCCGCTCATCGAGCGGTGCCCGCGGGCTGAGACAGTTCTTCGAGCGCCGCGAGCACACCATCCGCGCCGGGATTTTCCCCGACGTCGGACAGATAACTCCAGCGAATCACCCCAGCGGCATCGATCACGAACAGCGATCGCTCGGAGAAACCGTCTTTGGCTCGATACGAGTCGTATTTCCGGCTGACTTCCCCCTTCGGTTCAAAATCGGCGAGCAACGGGAAGTCCAGGTTGCGGGATTTGGCGTACGCCTTGTGACACCAGACGCCATCGACCGATATGCCGACGACCTGCGCGTCGTAGCGTTGGAATTCCGGGAGCACCTCGTTGAACAGCGCGAGCTCATCGCCGCACACGGGACTCCAGTCCGCGGGATAGAACACGAGAATCACCGGCCGGCCACGCAGGTCCGACAGGCTGAGTTTTGCGTCAGGCGCCTTGTTGAGGGTGAAATCGGGCGCTTTGGTGCCGGGGGACAAGACCATGGAAGCCTCCTTGCTTCTCACCGTAGAACCTCATCGCTTTCGCGCGCGTGCGACTCCATCTGTCGGCGCACCATTTCGTAGTACACTCCGCGCGCCCGCATGAGTTCGTCATGCGTCCCGCGCTCGATCACCGCGCCGTTTTCCATCAGGAGGATGAGATCGGCCCGGTGAATCGTCGAGAGCCGGTGCGCAATCACAAATGTGGTGCGACCGGCCAGCAAATCAGCCATCGACGCCTGAATCAGCTGCTCGCTCTCCGTGTCGAGATTGCTGGTCGCCTCATCGAGAATGAGGATTTGCGGTGACGCGAGGATCGCCCGCGCGATCGCGAGCCGCTGCTGTTGGCCGCCCGACAGCTTCACGCCGCGCTCCCCGATGAACGTCTCGTACCCCTGCGGCAATCGCACGATGAACTCGTGCGCATTGGCCCGCCGTGCCGCGTCCTCGATCTCGGCGTCAGTCGCGTCGTGCCGCCCGTACGCGATGTTGTCACGCACCGAGCCGTCGAACAGGAACACGTCCTGTTGCACGAGGGCCAACAGGTCTCGATAGCTGCGCAGCTTGAGGTCGCGAATGTCGGTTCCGTTGAGCACCAAGCGGCCGCGCGTCGGATCGTGGAAGCGGGCGACGAGGTCGGTCACGGTGGTCTTCCCCGCTCCGCTCCGGCCCACGAGCGCGACCACCGATCCTCCCGGGACCGCGACGTTGAAGTCCTTCACCACCGGTTGGCCTTCACGGTACTCGAACGACACGTTCTCGAACCTGATTTCGCGCACCACATGGGGCGCCTCGCGCGCGCCGGGGCGATCGGGCTTGTCGTGCTCCATCGCCAGCACTTCGAAGACCCGCTCCATCGCGGCGAGCGAGCGCTGCAACTCGGAGAACGAGTTCACGATGTTCCAGACGGGGTTGAGCAGCAGGAACATGTACCACTGAAACGCCATGATGTCGCCCACTGACGCTCGACCCACGATGTTCAGGTAGCCGCCGAACCAGACGATCACGACGCTGATGCCGGCCTCGAGCAGGCCCCAGGAGGTCCAGAGCAGCAGTTCGCGGCGGTGCGCGAACAGCTCCTTCCGCAGCACCGTGTGTCGGCCGAGCATGTAACTGAGCAGCTCCTGGATCTCCTGCCGGAATGCCCGCACCACCCGGATGCCCGAGAACGTCTCCCCAACTCGTCCATCCACGATCTCCACGTCTTTGCGCACCGAGCGATAAATCGGCCGGATCCGCCGCGCGAAGATGAGACTCAGCACCATCACGCCGGGAATGATGGCGAGCGCGGTGAGCGCCAGCTGCCAATTCAGAATGACGAGGATGACGATGGCGATGACGAGCCGGATCACGGAAATCGCCGGCGACACGATCGCCATCTGCAAGAGGCCGGTCGTGGTCTCGACGTCGCCCGTGAGGCGCGAGAGGATGCCGCCCGTCTTCATTTCCCAGAGCCGCGGCAGCGGCAGATGCAGCAGGCGCTCATACAGCGAACGCCGCAGCGAGAGCATGACCCGGACGTTGAGGATGCGCTGCCGGTAGTCTTTGAATCCGCCGCCCACATGAGACAGCATGATCACGCCGAGGAAGACGATTCCAGTCAAGTTGAGGCGCGTGAGGCGGGAGCTCAGGTCCAGCGTTTTGTTGAGGATGACGCGGTCCACGATGAACCGCATGAACAGCGGCTCGATCATCTGCAGGCCCGCCACGGCGAGGGCGAGCAGAAACACCGCGGTCAACTCATAGCGGTGCGGGCGCAACCAATGGAGGTATTCGCGGAGATGTGCGCGGCGTGCCCCTGGACGACGCGGTGTTGCGGGGGATGCAGGGCTGCCCCCGTCCTCACTCTTTTCATCGAGGCGGTGGTGCTTATAGTCGTCGACGAATTCCTGGTAACGCTTCCGCGAAGAACGAGCGGGGCTCACGAAACAACGTGAACCCCGCTCGTGCTCTTAGTCAATGCCGCGGGACGTTATTTGCCCAAATCCGTGACCGCAGCGATCAACAGCCTGACCTTGGCCTGATCGGACGAGCCTTGGGCATCGCCGTTCAGCTGCGTCACGAGCTGCGCGAGCGCATCGCGCCGTGGTTGACCGCTCAGTCTCTCTGCGCGGTCCAGCGCGTCGCGCGTCGCCGCAAGCCGGGCCGACGCCAGCCCGCCCGAGCGCGCCAATTGGTCGACATACGCGCGGGCCACGACGAAGCTCGCGGGCCAGACCAGCTTCTGCTGATCCTGGGCGTTCAGATAGTCGAAGTGGATGAGCTTCGCGGCATCGATCTCGTTCTGCGAGAGCAGGGCGCTCGGCTGGAGCTCGAGGATGTCGAGCCCGCGCGAGATCTCGGAGCTCACGATGTAGCCGTTGTACCAGTACGCCGACCACGAGCCGGCGCCGACGAGCTTCGTCGAGTCCATCGGCCCACGGTCGAAGAACGCGATTTCCTTCGGATGCGACGGATCGGTCCAGTCGAACACCGAGATGCCGCCCTGATACCAACCCTGCGCCATGATGTCCCGGCCGGGCACGGGAATCAGCGAGCCATTGTGCGCGACGCAGTTTTCATTCGCCGTCTGCGCCACGGGCAGCTTGTAATAACTCTTGAACGTCAGCGTGGTGCCCGAGAGCGTGAAGATCGCGTCCGCGCCCCACTCCGGTTTGTCGGTCGGGCGGCAGCGCGGCTGTAGCCCGCCACCCCACTCATCGGTGAAGAGAACCCTCGTCCCGTCGCTGTTGAACGTCGCCGAATGCCAGAACGAGAAGTTCGAGTCGGAGACGGCGGCGATGCGCGTCGGGTTCGCTGCGTCGCGAATGTCGAGCAGCAGTCCGTAGCCGCCGCAGGCGCCGCCGGCCAACCCAATCGCGGGATACACGGTGATGTCATGGCACTGTGTCGGCCCCGGACGCGGGGTTCCGGCCGGTCGCGGCGGGCCCTCCACGATCCGGTCGACCATGGCCTGCATGTTGGCGCGCAGGGTGGCGCTGTCGGCCCCGGTCGGTGCCCCGGTACCGCCGCGTGCCTTCACGATGCTGTCCAGACGCGTCCGCACGAAGTTCGGCCCCAGGACGATGTCCTGGCCACGGATCGTCGCAGTGAACCCGCCCGCTGCCCGCGCAGAATCGGCAGAATGCTTCGCGCGCGCGAGGTCTTCGGCCGCTTCAGCGTGAGTCTTCGCTTCGGTGAGGTCCTGGAAGATGCGCGGCGAGCTGACGATATGGGCCTGCTCCGGATGCGCGAGCGGCACCTGAATCACTTCGATGCGGAACAGCGCCGTGTTGGGATTCGAGTCGGGCTGCGCCGCCGAGCAGCCCGCAAGCTCATTGGGCGAGCGGACCGGCGCCGAGCCTGAGACGTAAATGTAGACGTTCGCCGTGTCGGTCGGCGACGTCACAACGGTGTGTGTGTGGGAGCCGCGGCACGTCTGCACGTCGGTGATGTGCCGCGGATTGGCGAGATCGGTCGCATCGAAGATGCGGATGCCACGCAACCGCTCGTGGCTCACCGTGTCGGTGACCCCCTGCGTGCCGCAGTCGGTCCGACCGTTCAGCGCCTCGCCTGAGACGAACAGGAGGTTGCGATAGACCGACACGTCACTCTGCGACCCGGGACAAACGAACGCTTTATAGAGCTTCGGGCTCTTGGGATTACTGATGTCCCACATCTGCAATCCGTTGAAATTCCCCTGGATGACGTAGTTCCCGCGAATCGTCAGGTCCGAATTGATCATCCGGAAATCGCCCGGCGTGGTCCGATTGATGAAATCGGGCGACGGTTCGGTCGCCGAAACGAGGCGTATGTTCCAGAATGCTTCCTGAGCATCCATCCAGCCGGCCCGCAGTCCGATGCGTGGATCGGGACTCGGCGGCGTGGTAGACGAGCTATAGCTCGCGTGCGAGCCCGAGGAAGCGCACGCCGCGAACGCGAATGCGAGAAGTGGAAGGGCAAATGGAAAACGCGATTTCACTGAGAGCTCCGTTTGAGGTCGTCCAGCATGAGAGTCATACGATTGATTTCGGTCGTTTGATCGGCATTGACGTCGGACGCAAAGCGAAAGACGGGGCCGTCCTGCGCGGCGCCGGGCGTCGCGAGCAGCTGTTGCACCATCGTGATCGCGCCTTGATGGTGCATGATCATGTACTGGAGGAACAACCGGTCGAACTCGCGCCCCCGCGCCGCATCGAGCTGCGCCATCTGCTGCGGCGTGAGCATCCCGGGCATCAGCATCGGCATGTCCGACCCCTGCATGATGTGGCCACGCGGATCGGCGGGCGGCACGTATTCGCTGCGCTCGCGCAGCCAGCGTTGCGCGAACGCGATTTCGTCTTTCTGCGCGACGACGATCCGCTCGCACAGCGGGCGCAGTGACGGACTCGCATCGTGCGACGCACACCAGCCAGCCATCTGAATCGCCTGCGCGTGATGCCCGATCATCCCCGCGATGAAGTGCACGTCCGCGGGTGTGTATGGGGGATGACCGCTGTCATTTCGGGCTTGTTGCGCTGGAGACACCGCTGCTGTGGCTGAGGTGCTACTCTGGGAGGTGTGTCTGCTCGACCCGCATGCGGCCGCAACCACTGCCGCGAGCGCCGAGACAGCAGCGATTCGATGTTTCATGCGGCATAAAGCTACCTGGAATGCGAAGGCTGACGAGTCCGGTTGAGAAGTGAAACACCGTTTTGTAGTGTCATGAATTCGTCAAGTTCGTTCACGGGGTCCGAGCGGTCTACTTTTACGCCATGCCACGAACTGCGCCGTTGGCGGTTGCCCCGCCGGTCGAGCCGATGCTCGCGAAACTCACCGACGATCTGCCGCGCGATGGTGACTTCCTGTTCGAGCCCAAATGGGACGGCTTTCGCGCGATCGTGTTTCGCGGGCCCGCGAAAGACGACGTCTTTATCCAGAGTCGCGATCTCCGGCCGCTGGATCGGTACTTCCCCGAGCTGCATGAGATCTTTCTCGAGCAACTGCCCAGCGGCGCCGTCGTCGATGGCGAGATCGTCATGCCGACGCCGCACGGCCTCGATTTCACCGGCTTGCAAATGCGCCTCCATCCCGCCGCGTCCCGCGTGGCGAAGCTCGCCAAGGCGACGCCCGCCGAATTCGTCGCCTTCGATCTCCTCGCCGTGGGGGGCAAGAATTTGATGGACGCGCCACAACAAGAGCGGCGCAAGCAGCTCGAGAAATTGTTCGCGCACGCGCGTCGCCCGCTCCACCTCACGCCGATGACCCGCGATCGCAAGCTGGCAGTGGACTGGTTGCAGCGTTTCGAAGGCGCGGGACTCGACGGCGTGGTTGCGAAGCCGGCGACGGGCGCCTATCAACCCGGCAAGCGGGCGATGTTCAAGATCAAGCACGCCCGCACCGCGGACTGCGTGGTTGCCGGATTCCGCTGGCACAAGAGCGGGAAAAACGCCGTCGGCTCGCTTCTCCTCGGCCTCTATGACGACGAAGGGACGCTGCAGCATGTCGGCGTCACGTCGTCATTCACGATGGCAATGCGCAAGCAGCTCGTGAAGGAACTGGCGCCGCTACGAAAGAACGCGTTGCAGGCTCATCCGTGGCGCGAGTGGGCGGGCGTCGAGGCAGAATCCAGCCGCATGCCGGGCTCGCAGAGCCGCTGGAGCGCTGGCAAGGACATGTCGTGGGAGCCGCTGCGCATCGAGCGCGTCGCAGAAGTGAGGTACGATCACCTCCAAGGTGATCGGTTCCGGCATGCCACGGTATTCCAAAGGTGGCGGCCTGATAAAAAGCCCAGCGACTGCCGCTACGATCAGCTCGAGGTCACGCCGGCCTACGAGTTGGAGAAGGTGTTCGGGGCCTGAGCTTTTCGGGGACGTGTTGTAGGTTGATGCGAATGCGGTACCATGCCGATGAGCGTCCACGCATTTGATCCACGAGCACATCGGCAGGCTCGAGAAGTTTCACGACGCGGGGATGGCGCTTTTTCCATTTCGAGAGACCCGCCAGCGCTTCCTTCTTATTCTTCCCGCGACTGACCTCGATCAACGGATACTTCTCCGCCCGCGCTCGAGCCTTGGACGGCTGCACGCGTGGCGGCTCGCCCGGCTGCTTGCGATAGTGGGGCGGCCATGGCGCGTCGCCCTGCCCCTCACGCTCCTGCCTCGCCGACAACTCCAGGAGCCCGTCGAGGGAGCCCGGTTTCGCGTCGATGTCGGCATGACGGTCGCCGATCTTCGCGAAACGTTTCGGCATCGTGCCGAGAGTGAAGTCTTCTGGATCGGCGCGATCGACTTCGTCCCAGCTCAGTGGCGCCGAAACGCGCGCGTCAGGCGTCGGCCGGACCGAGTACGCCGACGCCACGGTACGGTCCTTGGCGTTCTGGTTGTAGTCCACGAACACACCTTGCCGCTCTTCTTTCCACCACTTGCTGGTCGCGAGCTTCGGTGCGCGCCGTTCCACTTCCCGAGCCAGGGCCAGCGCCGCCCGGCGCACCTCGTCAAAGCCCCACCGCCGCTCGATGCGCACGAAGAGATGCATGCCGCGCGAGCCTGAGGTCTTCGGCCAGCCGACCAGCCCGCAGTCCTCGAGGACCGCGCGCGCGACCTGCGCGACCACGCGCACCTGCGGCCATTTGATACCTGGTACCGGGTCCAGATCCACGCGCAGCTCATCGGGGTGATCGAGATCTTCGGCGCGCACCGGATGCGGATGCAGCTCGAGACAAGCGAGGTTCGCGAGCCAGGCAAGCGACGCGGCATCCCGCGGCACGACTTCATCGGCGGTGCGGCCTGAAGGGAAGCGTAGCGTTACGACCTCGATCCAGGCCGGCCGCGCCTCGGGCGCGCGTTTCTGATAGAAGGATTGGCTGCCGATGCCGTTAGGAAACCGGACCAGCATGTTCGGCCGCCCACCCGCCCCTCGCAACGCGCCGTCCGCAACGGCCAGGTAATAGTCGACGAGGTCGAGCTTGGTGTACTTCGGCTTCGGAAAGAGAATCTTCTCGGGATTCGAGATCGTGACCTCGTGTCCCGCGATGGTGCGCGTCGTAGCATTTCCGATGTCGGTGCGTGTCGCCATGTTTTATCGAACGAGGGCTTAATACCTCACCGCGCTGCCATCCAGTTGATGTAGGTGTATGAGACTTCGCGTCCTGACCGATCGCCACATCGACGATGTTGCAGCGGCGCAGCACCCCGAAGTGCGCAGACGGGCGTGCGCGACGTACCGTGGAGCGGCATGCAAACTGCATGAAGGGATGGTCCATGTCACTAGGGGCTGCGGTTTCGACGGAGAAAGCGCAACGCCGGGTCGACGGTTACTTCGCCATGCGGGTGAGTGCCTGGACCGAGATCTACAGGTCGGCGGGCCTCGTACCGTCTATCTATCAGCAGCGCCTCGCGGTCTCGCTCCGATGGATTGAGGAACTAGCGCTCGCGCCCCGCGAGCGCGTGCTCGATGTCGGCTGCGGAGCGGGGCTCGCAGCCGTGATATTGGCGCAGCGCGGTCTCGTCGTCGACGCCGTCGATACGGTAGATGACATGGTCCGGCGCACGCGCCAAGCTGCGGCAGAGGCTGGCCTCGCTCAACAGGTGAACAGCGCCGTGGAGGACGTGCACTGCCTCACCTTTCCGGACGCCACGTTCCAGGTAGTGCTGGCCCTGGGCGTCCTTCCGTGGGTGCCCGCTCCCCGACAGGCGTTGGGCGAAATGGCACGGGTTGTGAGGCCTAATGGCTATGTTCTCGTCAGCGCCGACAATCGCTGGCGGCTGACTGATGTCCTCGATCCCTGGCGGTCTCCGCCGCTCGACGCGATAAAGGGGGCCGCCGGGGCCGTGCTGCGGCAGCTCGGCCTGCGGCGCCCGCCGGCGTGCCGTGAGCCATCCCCGCAGGCCGTATCGAACGCAGAGCTTGACCGGTGGCTCGGGTCGGTAGGACTCAGAAAGGTGAAGAGTACGACGCTCGGTTTCGCGCACTTCACGTTCTTCGGGCGCAACCTCTTCACGACCGCGGCCAGTGTGAGACTCCACTGCGCTTTGCAGATGTTGGCCGACCGGAACGTTCCGGTGTTTCGTCGGCTTGGGAACCAACATATCGTGCTAGCCCAGAAGATCTCGAATGGCTGTCTGAAATGACGGCGCCCCCATGTTCCCGCAACCTGGACACGGCGAACCCGCCAGTGAACCGCCGGGGGGCTGATACGCTGCTGTGCGTGGCGAACTTCCCGACGAACACCGGTTATGCCTGGGACTATATCGAACGTGTGTACGCGAGGATCGCCGATCACCTTGCCACCCACGGAATACGGACCTTGGTGGCATACCCGAACATCGTGGAGCCACCGCGAACCCTTGCGGGAAGCGCCGCCAAGCCAGTCGTGCTCAGCGTAGCGTTCGACGAGCCATCCGCAGTCCGGGCCGCAGAGGATTTTATCCGGCGGGAAGGTGTTCGCGCGCTCTACTTGACGGACTACCCTGTCCGGAGCCGCATCTATCGTCGACTACGACGGGCTGGCGCCCGCTGGATTCTCGTGCACGATCGCTCCTCGGGAGAGCGGACCCGTCCTCGGGGCCTGAAGCGCGCAACGAAGTGGTTGCTCGCTCGTCTCCCGGGCGCCACGGCCGACGTCGTGGTCGCCGTGAGTAACTACGTCGCTCGACGTCAGGTTGACGTCGGCCTCGTACCCGCAAGCCGCGTGGTACGCGTGTGGAACGGTATGTCCGTGTCTCCGGCAGAACACTCGTCCGGAGTGCGCACCAGAGCACGCTCGGGGTTAGGCGTCGCCGCCGATCGTCTTGTGGTTGCATGCGCTTGCCGCGCTGCTCCTGAAAAGGGGGTCCATCACCTGCTGCGAGCCTTCGATCGTGTGACGAGGGATAAGCGCGTGAAGGATCGCCACCCTCTCCTGCTCTACGCCGGGGACGGTCCGCAAATGGGGGAGCTCTTGGAGCTGCGCCAGCGGCTCGGAGCGAGGGAGGACATCCGCCTTATCGGATACCACCCCAACGCAGTGGCTCTGCTGGCGGACGCGGATCTGTGTGTCGTGCCCTCTGTGTGGCAGGACGCATTCCCTAATGCGGTGCTCGAAACCATGGCGCTTGGAAAAGCCGTGATTGCCACATCCGTTGGTGGAATTCCCGACATGATCGAAGACGGTGTGTCCGGGCTTCTGGTGCCGCCGGGTGACGAAGCGGCCCTGACGGCGGCGATCGTGGCCTTGCTCAGCGACCCTGCTCGGCGGAGCGCGCTCGGGGAAGCCGCACGCGAGCGCGTTGCTGCCCACTTCACCCTCGGCGAGCAAGCCTCGCGGCTGACGGCATTGATCGAGGAGGGCTTCGGGGCGCCTTGCGGAACGGTGACGCATCGGACGAGCGCCCGGGAGCAAAGGACAGACTGAGCGCCGGAACCACCGCCAGGCCCTGTGAGAAATCCAGGGTTTCGCCGACCGCCCTAGGCACCAGCTCTATTTCGCGCGCGTAAGATCGGCCCGGAAAAACGGTTTCTTGAGATCGTCTTCGTGGCCGACGCCCTCCGTCGGAAGCACAGCGATCATCCATCCGTGCCACTGCCGCCCCTCGATTGGCGCGATCAGCGCGGAGATCGATTGCGTCTTGCCATCGACCAGCTGATCGCGTTCCCCTTCCCATCCCCGACCCTCGGCGAATGCAAGGGGAAAGTCCTGAACGCTGATCCCCGGCGTGCTCTTCACCGACACTACGTAGGCCTGCGTGGCCGAGTCGTGTCGCAAGCGAAACGAATACTCACTCCCATTATCGCAAGCGGCAGCGAACGACAGCGCTCCATCGGAGGCAGGAGCCAGAGTGACGGAGGGCATGCGCCGTCCGGCGGCGCTCTTGCCACACCGAAGAGTGCCGAACTGGCCGGCGCCGATCATGAAGACGGTCAAGTCCCAATCTCCAACCAGCCGAGTGAGCGGATCGCCATTGCTACCGGTGTCGGATGGGGGTGTCGCGGCCTGCCGCGCCGGGAACGGTTGGGTCGTGCCGTTGCCGAGCTGACCTCGCTGATTACCGCCCCAACAATCGAGTGCGCCTGCAAGCGTGATACCGCAGGTCATGCCGGTGCCGGCGGACACCGCGGTAAAGCGCTTGTCGGCCCTGACGGGCGTAGGGCGAGACCGGTCAATCGCGGTCCCGTCGCCGAGCATGCCGCCACCATTGGGGCCCCAACAGTAAGCAGCGCCTTCCTTCGCGATGCCGCAGGTATGGATGCTGACAGTCAATGCGACGAAGGTCATGCCACCCGTGACGCGTACCGGGCTGCTCCGGTCACTGGTGGTCCCGTCGCCGAGCTGGCCAAACTTGTTGCCTCCCCAACAGTACGCGACGCCCTCGGCGCTCAAGCCGCAGGTGTGAGACCCGGCGCTGACAGAGGCGAAGCTTAGGCCACCGGTCACTCGCACCGGGCTGGTCCGTGTCGTCGTCGTTCCGTCGCCAAGATTTCCGCTGTAGTTGGCTCCCCAGCAATACGCCGCGCCCGCGGCCGCGACCCCGCAGGTGTGCATCAGTGCGGTACTGATCGCGGTGAAACTTAGGCCACCCTGCACGCGCACCGGACGCAGGCGGCTGGTCCTGGTGCCATCGCCGAGCTCACCAAAATTGTTGTCGCCCCAGCAATAGGCCGTGCCGCCCGTCGCGACTCCGCAGGTCTGCTCTCCGCCGGCGCTCAACACGGAGAAACGCAACCCGCCCACCACGGCCACCGGAGTCGACCGCTGTTTTTCCGTCCCGTCGCCGAGCTGTCCTTGCTCATTCAAACCCCAGCAATACGCTGTGCCATCAGCTGTGAGTCCACAGGTGTGGAAGTCGCCGGTGCTCAACGACGCGAAGCGCACGGTGCCCAGCACACGCACCGGGCGCGACCGGTCGGTGGTGGTCCCGTCGCCGAGTTGGCCTCTGTCGTTGGCACCCCAGCAATAGGCCGCCCCCGCGACCGTGAGTCCGCACGCGAACTCGCCGGACGCGCTCACGGCAGTGAACTTCAGCGAGTCGGACTGGGCCGCGACTATCGCCGCGGGGGCGACGTGCGGCAGGATCGCGACTGCGATAGCGAAGCATCGATTGAGCATAGACCTCCCGTACCTCAGCGCGATTCCTCAACTCGCCTGCGCGACATCGCGAAAAGCCACCACCAAGGCGTAACGACGAGCAGCAGCAAAGAACCGAAACCGATGATCGAATAGAAGGCGATCGTGGTGCGCGAAAAGCGATCGCCTCCCGCGATACGGTCGAGCGTTACCAGCTGTGCAGTAAACACATTGGGATCACTTCTCACTGGAAGCCATCAGCAGCACATGAAGGCGCCCGCTAGGGAGCGCAGTAAGGAGAAGAAGAGGTCGCTGACGATCGGCGCCAAGACGTAAAGAACCGCCAGCACAGCCAGCGCCACGGTGAACCTGGTCAACAGCCGCCAGTTTCGCTCACCGAGATACCGAGCTGCGCTTACTTCTCCCCTCCAGAGACGACGAACAAGAGATCCTTGCGGGGGCGGTGCGGGCGCGTCGAGTACGAGGGGCGTTGGGGAGAGCGGCAGTCCGCGGCGCACAGCCTCGGCTTGAATGACGGCGAAGTACTCGAGATGCGCGTAACCAGCTGGTCCTTTGTCGAGCTCCTCCAGCAGAAACTCGTCTCGCCAAAGACTGCACTTGCGAGTGAAGTCGTCGAGGGCGTTCATGAAATCGATCTGCGCACGCTACGGCCGCGGAGGCAGCGCCGTGAGTCGCCTTTGAACCGCTGGAATCCAGGGAGACTTCTTGTACCGGTCCGCGACGATGGTCAAAGCCTCCGCTTCGCGAGCGGGGTCGCGATCCCATTCGTAGGTGTACGCGAACCCACGCCGCCCGATCGCGCTGTGTCCCGTCACCGTCAGACGCCCGACATAGACGATCTGGCCCGCCGCGACATTGATCGGTCCGATCACGGAGTCAACGGGGGCGACCAGATGGTGCTCGAAATTCCCTGATCGGAACGACCCGCGCACCGCGACCATGCGATAGGTCGCCGGCCGCAGCTGGAAAAGGACGAGGTCCTTCACCGACCCTTCCTGAATCGCGAGCTCTGTGTCGGCGCGGACCACCACCGCACCGTCGAGCGAGATGGAGCCCCCGATGCCAAAGCTGAGCGACCCCTTGTGCCGCATGGGGGCATCCACAATGAGGAGCCCAGCCGTGTCGGGCGACGAATCGAGGTGGCTCGGCGACGAGCCGCCGAAGGATTGGAATCCCTCTTTCAGTTTTGCGCAGCCCGACAGCAGTCCAACGCAGGTGATTACCAGCGAAGCGAGCGCGACGCGCATGAGAACCTCCTACTTCGCCCCGAACCGCAGGCCCACCCTGATTGGGACCGCGACGTAATAGATGCCGTTCACCGTGACGTTGGTGACCTTGCCTTCCAGGAAGAGGCGCGTGCTCCCGCTGCTCACTCGGTAGGCCACACCTGCGCCGCCCCCGAAACCGGCTTTGGTCTCGGACGAAGGGGCCAACCCGGGGGCCGAGAGCCTCCAGTTGTACAACCCGACGCCCGCGACCAGGTACGGCCGAATTTGATCCGCTGTCTTCCCAAATGCGTACACGACATCGACCAATCCGCCGGCAATCGCGATCGTGTGATCGGAGAGACAACACGCGCCTTGCTTCTGGCCCGTCCGGCTGTAGCTGCCCTCTGCGCGGATCGCAACGGAGGCTGAGGCGAGCCAGTATGTGACGTCGGCACCGACGATCCATCCCGTCTTGTCGATCGAGTGATAGTCGCCCACCGGCAACAGCAGGCCGGCACCCACGCCATATCGCACGCTCTGGGCCATGGCCGTGGCCACGCCGAGGAGCATCGCGCCTATCACCGCAAGCCCGATTAGCTTCATTCCTCAATCTCCCGCGCCATCCACCTCGCGCTCCCAACCAGCGTGACGTGCGTCTATTGTGAGCGTCCGGCGCGCGCGCGACCGCTCGCCCGCTCGACCAGGACCGTAGCGAGCAACTGGGTAGGTGGCAACAGAATAGCCGTGAGCACCACACCTGTGCCGTCGCTGCCATCAGCGAATGAGCGCATCAGGCCATATCCGGCGAATGAATGCCAGGCTGGGCCGAGACCTGGACCGGAGCGGAGACCACGCGAGCAGTATCGTCGTAGACCACGAGGAACGTGCGCGGTAGCTGCTGACTCAACGCCGCTCTGGTGACGAGTAGCAGCGTTAACCCGCTGAGGGCAAACGAGTGCATTACCAGTCTGTGGATTGGCTCACTGTGCATCGAAACTCCGCAGAAGATGAATGGGGTTTCAATATGCACCGCGACTAGCCTGCCACAAGACCGCCGCTAGAGCAGAGACTTGGCGTCGGCAAGCGACAACCCGAACGCCTCAGCAACTCCCGGATAAACGACTCGTCCCTCAACAATATTGAGGCCGAGGAAGAGGCTGGGATCCTTCCGGCAGGCGTCCTTCCACCCCTGCCGGGCCAGCTTCTTGGCGTAGGGGAAAGTCGCGTTCGTGAGCGCCAGCGTGGACGTGCGCGGCACGCCGCCCGGCATGTTCGCCACAGCGTAGTGGATGATGCCGTCCACAACGTACGTCGGCTGGTCATGCGTCGTCGGCTTTGTGGTCTCGATGCACCCGCCTTGGTCGACCGCGACGTCGACGATCACCGACCCCGGCTTCATCAGCTTCAAATCGCCGCGCTTCACGAGCTTCGGCGCCTTGGCGCCGGTGAGCAGCACCGCACCGATGACGACATCGGCCTTCGCGAGCTGTTCGAGCACGTTGTGCCGATTGGAGTACAAGAGATCAACATTTGCGGCGAGGACATCGGAGAGATAGCGGAGCCGGTCGAGCGAAATATCCAGCAGCGTGACGTGGGCGCCGAGGCCGGCGGCCATCTTGGCGGCGTTCGTGCCGACCACCCCGCCGCCAAGAATGACCACTTCGGCGGGCAGCACGCCCGGCACGCCGCCGAGCAGAATGCCGCTGCCGCCGAACACCTTCTCGAGGTACTTCGCGCCTTCCTGCACGGCCATGCGACCGGCCACTTCGCTCATCGGCGTCAGCAGAGGAAGCTCTTTCGTCGGCAGCTCCACCGTTTCGTAGGCGATGGCAATGGAGCCGGACTTGATGATGGCCTTCGTAAGTGCTTCGGACGCCGCAAAATGGAAATAGGTGAAGACGACCTGCCCTTTGCGAATCCCCGACCACTCGGGCTCGATGGGTTCCTTCACCTTCATGATCATCTCGGCCTTCGCCCAAACCGCATCGGCTGAGGGCGCGATCTCCGCACCCGCCGCGCGATAGGCGTCGTCCCCGAATCCTGAACCCAGGCCGGCGCCCTGCTCCACGAGCACGCTGTGGCCGTCGCTTGCGAGCGACTCGGCGCCCGCGGGTACGAGCGCGACGCGATTCTCCGCGGTCTTGATTTCCTTCGGGACGCCGACGATCACGTTGCGGTTCCTCCCCCCCCGTCCCCCCGGCGTGCCCCGTTGGGTCCGAGCGAGACAATCGTCTGTCGCTCGGGTGCGAAGAATTCGGCCGCCAGGTCCGACACTTCGTCTGCCGTCAACGCTGCGACGGTCTGCAGCACGTCATCGAGACTGCGATATGGCTCGTTGTAGACCGCCGAGCCGGCCAAACGATACATCCGGGACGTAGGACTCTCCAGCGAGAGCATCAGCTGGCCCAACGTCTGCTGCTTCGCGTCTTCCAGCGCATCACCGCGCAGCCCTTCTCGCGCCAGCCGCGCAAACTCATCGCGAATTGCGGCCGTCGCCTTCTCCGCACGCGCGGGCTGCGTGCCGACGTACACGCCCCCCATGCCCACCGCCCGGTAGAACGACGTGAAGCTGTAGATCGCGTAGGCGAGTCCCAGCTCTTCCCGAATGCGTTGGAACAGCCGGCTCGACATGCCGCCGCCGAACACGTTCGAGACCACGAGCATTGAGTACTTGCGGCGATCGGCGTAGGGGATCGTGTCGGTCGCGAACACGATGTGCGTCTGAGCGGTGTCCTTCTCCGCCGAGCGTGTCCTCCCGCGGACGGCGGGCGGCACGGGCGGTACGGGAGGAGCGACGGCCGGAGTGCCTTTCCCATCGCTGTCAAACCACCCCTGTCGCTCGACTTCGGCGAGGAGCGCCTCGTGCGTGAGGTTGCCCGCGGCGGCGATGATGCAGTTTCCCGGAAAGTACGCCCGCCGGTGCAGGTTCTTGAGGTCGTCGGCGGAGAGCGCGCTGACGGTTTCTTTCGTGCCCAGAATCTGGAATCCGTAGGGATGAGTCGGCCACAACGTCTCGTAGGCGAGATCGAAAACTTCGTCGTCCGGCGTATCCTCGACGGTGCTGATCTCTTCGAGGACGACCTGGCGTTCGAGCGAGAGGTCCGCGTCGCGTAGCGTCGGCCGGCGCACTATGTCGGTGATGACGTCGAGCGCCCGCGCCAGGTCGCTGTCGAGCACACGCGCGTGATAGGCCGTGGAGTCGCGCGAGGTGTAGGCATCGAGCGATCCGCCACGGGATTCGAGGGCGAGCGCGATCTCCTGCGCGGTGCGTCTCTCGGTACCCTTGAACACCATGTGCTCGAGCAGGTGTGACACGCCCATCTTGGGGCGGGGCTCGTGCGCGCTGGCGGTTCGCACCCACACACCAATAGCAGCCGAGCGAACGCTCGGAACGCGTTCGCTCAGTACCGTGACCCCGTTCGGCGTGACGGTCCGGTAGATTTCCTTATCCAGCCGGACCGTGTCTAGCGTTCGAGTAGAGCTTTCCGGGACAATCGCATGCGACCGCGTTCGTCGACCTCGAGCAGCTTCACCTTCAAATGGTCGCCCTTTTTGACCACGTCTTCCGTCTTTTCCGTGCGGCCATGCTGCAGCTCCGAGATGTGCAGCAATCCTTCGACGCCGGGAATGATCTCGACAAAGGCCCCGAACGCCGTCGTGCTCTTCACGACGCCTTCGTACACCTTCCCCACTTCCGGCTCCTGCACGATGCCGGACACCATGTCGCGCGCGCGCTCGGCGGCCTCGCCTACGCCGGCGATCGTGACCAGGCCCGAATCGTCGACGTTGATCTCGGCGCCCGTCTGCTCCTGAATGCCGCGGATCGTCTTGCCCTTCGGGCCGATGAGATCGCCGATTTTGTCGGGACGGATCTGAATGGTGATGATGCGCGGCGCGTACTTCGAGAGCTGCGAGCGCGGATGGGGCATCGCCTGCTGCATGATATCGAGGATGTGCACCCGTGCCTTGCGGGCCTTCTCCAGCGCCTGGCTGATGACACTCCAATCCAGCCGCTCGACCTTGATGTCCATCTGGATCGAGGTGACGCCGTCCCGCGTGCCGGCGACCTTGAAGTCCATGTCGCCGAGATGATCTTCGGCTCCGAGGATGTCGGTGAGGATGGCGGTGCGTCCGCCTTCAGTAATCAAACCCATCGCGACACCTGCGCAGGCCGATTTCACCGGGACTCCGGCGTCCATTAAAGCCAGAGAGCCGCTGCACACCGTGGCCATCGAGGACGAGCCGTTGGATTCGAGGATTTCGGAGACGATGCGGATCGTATACGGGAACTGCTCGTAGGGCGGCAGCACCGCCTGTAATGCTCGCTCGGCGAGTGCCCCGTGACCGATCTCGCGCCGCGACGTGCCGCGCACCGGCTTCACCTCCCCGGTCGAGAAGGGGGGGAAGTTGTAATGCAGCATAAACGACTTCGTGGTTTCCTGCGCGACGTCGATCGAATCGATGCGCTGCTCATCGTCCGTCGTGCCCAACGTCACCGAGGCGAGCGCCTGGGTCTGCCCGCGGGTGAACAGCGCGGAGCCGTGCGTGCGCGGCAGCCAGCCCACCTCGCAGGTGATCGGCCGGACGGTATCGAGATCGCGGCCATCGACGCGCTCCCCTGCCGTGAGCACGCGGTCTCGCATCGTGTCGTACTCGATCCCTTCGATCACCTCTGCGATCTCGCGCAGCTTGTCGGGGAACTCCTCGGCCAGCTGCTCGACGATCGTCGACTTGATGGCGCTGAGCGCCTGAGTGCGCTCCGCCTTCACGGCGAGGGTCAGCGCTTCGGTCACCTTGTCTTCCGCCAATGCCTTGACCCGCGCGACGAGATCGGCTGGGAGCTCGGCCTTCACCCATTCCATCTTGGGTTGGCGCACCGCCTCGACGACTTCGTCGGCGACGTCGAGCAATTCCTTGATGCCCTTGTGGGCGACTTCGAGCGCCTTGATGATCTCCGCTTCGGTGAGCTCGAGCGCGCCGCCCTCGACCATGACGATCGAATCGCGGGATCCGGAGACGGTGAGATCGACGTCCGAAAACTCCAGTTGCTGGAACGTGGGATTGAGGATCCACGCGCCTTCGACGCGGCCCACCCGCACCGCCGCGATCGGGCCGTTCCATGGCACCTTCGACAGCGACAGCGCGGTCGAGGCCGCGGTTACGCCGAGCACGTCGGCGTCGTTCTCCTGGTCGGCCGAGAGGACGTAGACGAAGACCTGCACTTCGTTCTTGAAGCCCTCGGGGAAGAGCGGCCGGACGGAGCGGTCGATGACGCGCGCCGACGTGACCTCTTCGTCGGAGGGCCGGCCCTCGCGCTTCAAAAAGCCGCCGGGGATCTTGCCGGCGGCGTAGGCCTTCTCGCGATACTCGACGGTCAGCGGGAAGTACGGAAGGTTGGCCACATTTTCGGAGACGGTGACCGCCGCCAGCACTACCGTTTCACCGAACTGGAGGAGACACGACCCAGCCGCTTGCTTGGCCAGCCGACCCGATTCGATTTTCAGGGTGCGGCCGGCAAAATTCTTTTCCACTCGCTTCACTGCGTTGCCTGTCTAGAGCGTTGAAAATGCACGGAGCGCCCCGGTGCTCTTCCCGGAGCGCCCTGCTCGACGCCTTTGGTGCGACTTAATGTCGGAGACCGAGCTCGTCGATGAGCTGCCGGTACTTCGCGAGATCGGTGCGCTTCAAGTACTCCAGCAAGCGGCGGCGGCGGCTGACCATGCGCAGCAGGCCGCGTTGCCCGTGGAAGTCCTTCGCGTGGACCCGGAAGTGCTCGGTGAGGCTGTTGATGCGCTCGGTGAGCAGCGCCACCTGGACCCGGCTCGAGCCGGTGTCCCGGTCGTGCAGCCCGTGTTTCCTGACCGGCGTCGTCTTGTCGTACATCGTCCCTGTTCCCTAATCGTTGGAAGCGCCGTAGGTTAACCGGCTTCGACCCCTTTGTAAAGTGACTAACGCCGCCACCGACCTCGTTGGCCGCACGCTCGGCCCCTACGCCCTCGAACGCCTGCTCGGGCAGGGAGGGTTCGCGTGGGCGTTTGTGGGCCGCGAGCCCGACGGCACGCCGGTCGCCATCAAGGTCCTGAAGCCGCGATACGCCGGCGACTCGCAGTTCGAGTCGCGCTTTCGCAACGAGAGCGAGACGGCTGCAAAGCTCGAGCACCCCAACATCATTCGCATCCGCTCCGTCGCGAAGACCGGCGACCACGTCTACTTCGCCATGGATCTCTGCGCCGACAGTCTCGGCGCCCGCATCGCGCGCGAAGGGCCGCTACCCGAGGAGGATATCCTGCGCCTGGCGCGTGACATCGCCGCGGCGCTCGATTTTGCGCATCGCCAGGGGGTGATTCATCGGGACTTGAAGCCCGACAACGTCCTGATCCGATCGGATGGCGCCGCCGTACTCACCGACTTCGGCATCGCCCGCGCGGTTTCCGGCTATACCGCATCGACCGGCGTGAACATGACGATCGGGACGCCGCACTACCTCTCGCCCGAGCAGGCGCAGGGACGGCCGCTCGACCAACGCCTGGATTTCTACGCGCTCGGCGTCACGCTGTACAAAGCGGCCACCGGCGAAGTGCCGTTCAGCTCCAACGACTGGTTCGAGCTGGCGCGCATGCACGTCGAGGATCCCCCGCCCTCGCTGCGGCGTAAACGGGGCGAGCTGTCCAAACGCTTCGAACGAGTGGTGATGAAGTGTCTTGCCAAGCATCCCGACGACCGTTACGCCAGTGCCGCCGAGCTCCTCGCCGATCTCGACGAAGTCGAGCAGAAGCGCCGGCCCACGACAGCGCTTGGGGCAGCGCCGATGGGGACGACGCAGCGGCAGGCGCTCGTCGATCCGCCGGCAGACCCCAGGCGATGGCTTCTCGTTGGCGCGGCGGGGATCGGACTACTGTTGTTGATCGGCTTGGTTGTAAGGCTTATGCGCTGAAGACTCTTCGGATCGCCTGCACGATGCGAGAGAACAAACGAGGAGCACGGAGCCCGGAGCCCGGAGCAACAGACGCTGTCGTTATCATCCCGGCCGCGAGTACTACCTGGACTGCTTGACGCAATTCCGGCTCGTTCCTCTTCGGAAATGGACGTTCGGCAATGCGCACTGCGAACCCCGGAGCGTCGAC
This sequence comes from Gemmatimonadetes bacterium 13_2_20CM_2_65_7, assembly GCA_001915025.1. GTDB lineage: Bacteria > Gemmatimonadota > Gemmatimonadetes > Gemmatimonadales > GWC2-71-9 > 20CM-2-65-7. The sequence continues at coordinate 31,027 of MNDR01000092.1, read as the reverse complement.
ACTGCCGAACAGCGCTACAAATCCCGGATGAGCGCGTTCGATGATCTCGATCAACGGTTGCAACTGCTCCCTGCTCCCTGCTGCCTGCTCCCTGTAGTACTCGGCCGCAACGATCCCAACGAGCTGCTCCGCGGTCACGCGACCGGCGGCATAGCCGTTCAGGGCGTCGTTAACGGAAGAGTCGGAGGACATCGTTGGAGATCGCGAGCACCATGATGCCGAGCACGACCAACATGCCGAGCTGGGTGAGCCGCATGCGCAGCGTGGGCGTGAGCGGCTTGCGGCGGACCGCCTCCACAATAAGGAAGAGCGCGTGGCCACCGTCGAGCACGGGAATAGGCAGCAAGTTCAGGACGGCGAGGCTCACCGAGAAGAACGCGAGGAAGTTGAGAAACCAGTCGAGGCCCAGGCGCACCGCCTGCCCCGACATCTGCGCGATGGCGATCGGCCCGCCGAGCTCGCGCGTCGATGCCTCGCCGGCGACGATGCGCTTCACCGATGTGACAACGTTGACGATCTGGGCCAGCGTCTGCCGGCCACCGTGCACGATTGCGGCCCCCAAACCCACCCGGTCGCGCACGGTCGGAGGGTTCGCACCGGCTCCGATGAAGCCGTAGCGCTTGCCTCCTGAGTCAATGGTTTCGGGCACCACCGTGAAGCGTATCAAGCTGTCACGGCGCAACACGACGAGTGTCACTGGGTGTCCCGGCTGTTCGCGGATCCTGGCTACCATGTCCAACCACGAAGCGATCGTGTCGTCGTTGATACGCACGACGACGTCGCCGCCTCGCAGTCCAGCGCGGTGGGCCGGCTGTCCCGGCGCAACGGGGCCGATGCGAGCGGGGAATAGCGGCACGATGGCGCGTAGCAGCTCGTGGCGCGCCGCGGTATCCCCGGACGGCAGGTGCATAACCAGGGGCTCGGCCCGTTCGGCAACGCGCAGACGCAGCTCGTCCGGCGCCTTCTCGATCCGCTCCTCGAGATCGTCCCACGTCCGCAGCGAATCGTCGCCGACGTGCGTGATCCGATCGCCGCGGTGCAATGTCAACAGCGGCTGTGCCCACGCCGGAAGCCGCCCCGCCTGGATCGAGTCAACCGGCGTCATGGCAAACCGGGACACGCCGGCGACCGCAGCGAGACCCGCATAGATGACGAATGCCAAGAGGACGTTCATCGACACACCGGCGAGGATGACGGCCATTCGTGCGGCGATCGGCTGACGGTCGAACGACCGGGCGGGATCGATTGCCGCGTCCGCTTTGCCGCCCTCCAGCTCGCCCACCATCCCTTCCTCTTCCAACCCGGCCATCTTCACGTAGCCGCCCAGCGGGATCCAGGAGATCCAGTATTCCGTCTCGCCGCGCTTCCAGGCGATCACCGGCCGCCCGAACCCGAGTGAGAAGCGCAGCACCTGAATGCCGACGACTTTGGCGACGAGAAAATGCCCCAGCTCGTGCGCAAAAATCAGCACACCCAGCACAATGACGAGCGACGCCAGCGTCAGGAGCATGCGAATTCTTTCGCCAACCGGCGGGCTTCAGCATCCGCGGCCAAGACATCGTCGAGCGACGTCGCGTCGCCGGGATGACCGTGGGCAACCACTCGCTCCAAGACCTCCGAGATGCGTCCGAACGGGATTTGCTCGTCGAGAAACAGCTGCACCACGACTTCATTGGCCGCGTTGAACATCGCGGGCGCGGTTCCGCCCATGCGCGCGGCCTCGCGGCCCACGCCGTACGCCGGAAAGCGCTCAAGCTGCACCGCTTCGAAGGTCAGCGTGCCGGCCGCCACCGGATCGAACCGGCGCACGCCGGTATCCGGCACGCGCTCCGGGTAGGTGAGCGCGTAGAGAATCGGCAGCTCCATCGTGGGGAAGCCGACTTGCGCGAGCACCGAGCCGTCCACGAACTCGGCGAACCCGTGGATCACCGACTGCGGGTGGATGACCACGTCCACTTGCCCATAAGCCACGTCAAACAGGAAGTGCGCTTCGATCACTTCGAGCGCTTTGTTGACGAGTGTCGCTGAGTCGACGGTGATCTTTTTCCCCATCGTCCAGGTGGGATGCTTCAACGCTTCGGCGACCGTCGCGCGTGACACACGTTCCGGCCCCCACGTGCGGAAGGGGCCGCCCGAGGCGGTGAGAATCAGCCGAGCCAACTCGGTCGGCCGCCGGCCGGCTACGCATTGCAGCACCGCACTGTGTTCTGAGTCGACGGGGACGATTTCGCCGCCGCCCTGCCGCGCAGCCTCCGTGACCAGCTCACCGGCCATCACCAACGTTTCCTTATTGGCGAGCGCGACGCGTTTGCCGGCGCGCAACGCTGCCAGCGTCGCTTCCAACCCCGCCGCGCCGACGATCCCGTTCACGACGATCTTCACGTCGGGATGCGTGGCCGCCTCGACGAGACACGATGCGGTTCCACCGTTCACGAGACCGACAAAGGCGGGCTTCCACTCGGCGGCCTGTTGGGCGAGCAAGTCCTTGTTGGAATGGCCCGTCAGAGCGACGATGCGGAATCGTTCGCGTTGACGGGCAACCACCTGCAGCGTCGAGCGGCCGATCGAGCCGGTTGAGCCGAGTACGGCGACGCCGATGCTCATATCACGCCAAACATACGGTAGAGACCGGCCGCCGCTGGGATCACGAAGTACAGCGAGTCGAGCCGATCGAGCACGCCGCCATGCCCCGGAATCAGACCAGACGAGTCCTTCAACCCGGCCTCGCGTTTGAAGAGCGACTCGGCTACGTCACCGATCTGTCCGACGATCGAAATCGCCAGGCCGAAGAGCAGCAGCTGCTCGGCGCTGAAATTCCATCCCTGACGATTGAGCACGAATTTGCCGAGTGCGAGCGCGGTGATGACCCCGCCGAGCGTACCGCCGATGGCACCGGCGTACGTCTTTTTCGGCGACAGAACGGGGGCGAGCTTCGGACCGCCTACGGCTGTACCGACGGCCATGGCGGCGGTGTCGCAGATCCAGGTGATGACGAGCGGGAAGAGGGTCAGGAACACATACGCGGCCGGCCGCGTCAGCGCGTCACCGCCGTGGCGGATGGCGATCAAGAACGCCAGCATGCCGGACGCATAGACACAGCCGAACAGCGTGATTGATACGCTCGTGAGCGGGCGGCCCATCGGACCCCGTCGCACCATCGCGATGACCAACGCTACCATCAACCAGATGGCTCCCAGATAGAACGCCGGCCCCTTCGCCCAAAACGCGAGCAGCGGGATCGCCGCCGCCGCAAGCCAACCGGTGCGCTCGAGCGGCTCGATCCCCTGGCGGCGACCGAAATCGTAGACCTCGTGAGCGCCAAGCACGCCGAGGATCGCCAGCGTGACCGCGAGCGCCCAGCCGCCAACCCAGATGATCACCACGACCAGCGGGATGGCGATGGCCGCCACGATGATGCGCTGCACCAGATTGTTGGTCGGTGAGGGCATCAGGACGCGGTGACTTTACCGAATCGACGCTCTCGGCGCTGATAGTCGAGGATCGCGTCCAGCAACGTGCGGCGGTTGAAGTCCGGCCACAACACCGGGGTGATGTACAGCTCGGTGTACGCGAGCTGCCACAGCAGAAAATTCGAGAGGCGTTGCTCGCCCGACGTCCGGATCAGGAGATCGGGATCGCCCCACGGCGCTGTGTACAACTTGGCGCGGATCGCCTCTTCATCGATGTTCTCGAGCTGCGTCGTGCCCTTGAGCACTTCTTCGGCAAGCAGCCGTGCCGCTCGCGCGATCTCGCCCCGCGAGGAATATGAGATACAGAGATTGAGCGAAAGCTTTCGACCGCCCGCCGTCTCGCGCTCCACCCGCTCGACGGCCGCTCGACCTGTCGCGGTGAGCCGGCTCCGATCACCGAGCACGTGGACTTGCACGCCCTGACCGCGCAGCTCGGCAACCTCACGCGCGATGTACTCCTCGAGCAGGTCCATCAGCGCCGAGATCTCGAGCGCGGGACGGTTCCAGTTTTCGTCGGAGAAGGCAAACAGCGTCAGCACCTCGACGCCGGCCTCGATCGCTCCCTCGACCGCCTCGCGCACCGCCTTCATCCCGGCCCGATGGCCGAACGGCCGGGGCAGCCGGCGTTCATTCGCCCAGCGCCCGTTGCCGTCCATGATGATCGCCACATGGCGAGGAATCGGTCCGGAGAGCATCAGACTTCCATGATCTCCGCTTCTTTCGCCTTGACCGCCGCGTCCACCGCCTTGAGATGCTCGTCGTGCGTCTTCTGCACTTCTTTCTCAGCGTGCTTTTGATCGTCCGACGAGACGTGTTCGGTCTTCTTGATCCTGTTCATCGTGTCGGTGCGCGCATGACGGATCGCGACGCGGCCTTCCTCGGCGAACTTGTGAACGACTTTCACCAGCTCTTTGCGGCGTTCCTCGGTCAGGGGAGGAATGGGGATGCGGATGAGGTTGCCATCGTTCGCCGGCGTGAGTCCCAGATCCGATGCGAGAATCCCCTTCTCGACGGCCTTCAGCAGACTTCTGTCCCACGGCTGCACGGTGAGGAGCTTCGGTTCCGGCGCGGCAACAGTCGCGACCTGCGTCAGGGGCATCTCGTTCCCGTACGCCTCGACGCGCACCAGATCGAGCAAGGCGGTGGTCGCTTTGCCCGTCCGCACCGTCGCGAACTCCCGCTTCACCGCTTCGACGGCCTTATCCATCATCTGCTTCGCATGTTTGACGTGATCTGTGAGGGTGCCAGCTGGGGCAGGAGTCATTGGACGATCGTGCCGACGCGCTCGCCGGTCAGAACTCGCGCCGTCGCGCCGGGCTGGTTGATGTTGAACACCACGATGGGCAGCTTGTTCTCCTTGCACAACCCGAACGCGTTGGCGTCCATCACCGCATAGCCTTTGACGAGCGCTTCCTGAAACGTCAGTGACGGCAGGAATTTGGCGCTGGGGTCTTTCTTCGGATCCGCCGTATAGATGCCGTCCACGTTCGTCGCCTTGAGAATCGCCTGCGCCTCCATTTCGAGCGCGCGCAGCACCGCGGCGGTGTCGGTCGAGAAGTAGGGATTGCCAGTGCCGCCGGCGAAAATCACCATCCGCCCTTTCTCGAGATGCCGGACCGCGCGGCGGCGGATGTACGGCTCCGCCAACTCTTCCATCCGGATCGCCGTCATCACGCGAGTATCGACGCCTTTTTTCTCGAGGATGTCCTGGAGTGCCAGTGCATTGATGATCGTCGCCAGCATCCCCATGTAGTCCGCCGAGACGCGATCCATGCCCTGCTGGCTGGCTGTCGTGCCGCGCAGGATGTTGCCCCCGCCGATCACCAGCCCGAGCTGCACGCCCGTGGCGGCGACCTGCTTCAGCTCATCGGATAGCCGCTCGATGACGCCGAAGTCGATGCCCGAAGCTCGCCCACCCGCGAACGCCTCTCCGGAAAGCTTCAGAAGCGCGCGCTTGTAGGCGAGCTTCGGGGGGGGCACTTAATTGCCTCCCAACTCGAACCGGGCGAAGCGGCGGACTTCGACCTTCTCACCGGTCTTGCCCGAGAGCGCCTTGACGAGCTCGCCGACGGTCACCTTGTCGTCCTTCACGAACGGCTGCTCGAGCAGGACGTTCTCCCGGTAGAACTTCTTCAGCTTGCCTTCGACGATCTTCTCCCGCACCGCTTCCGGCTTCTTCTCTTCAGCGACCTGCGCCCTGTAGACGCGCCGCTCCCGCTCGACGATGTCCGCCGGCACGTCCTCGATCCGCACCGCAATGGGCCTCGCGGACGTGACGTGCAGCGCGAGATCCTTCGCGAGCTGGCGAAACTCCGCCGTATTGGCGACGAAGTCGGTCTCGGAATTGAGCTCGACCATCGTGCCGACGCGGCCGTTGAAGTGCAGATAGATCTCGATGACGCCCTGGCCCGCAGCGCGGTCGGCGCGCTTCTCGGCGCGGGCAGCGTACTTCACGCGCAGCAGCTCCTCGGCCTTGGCGGCGTCTCCGCCAGACTCCTCGAGCGCCTTCTTGCAGTCCATCATGCCCGCGCCGGTCTTGGCGCGGAGGTCGGCGACGTGCTTTGCGGTAATGCCTGTCGTCTTCGTAGTCATTGCGTCCTTTCACTCCTCATAAAAACGCCGCCCTCGCGCCGTGCGGCCCGGGGCGGCGGTCGGTGTTCATCCTGAAAAGTTTGTTACCCCTCGCTCCCGCCCCCGCCCCCCGCGACGGGTTCGGCTGCTGGGGCCGGCACCTCTTCCGTTTTCAGCCGGGCGGCGATCGCCTCCGGCTTCGGCCGCCGCTTGCGGCGCGCCGGCCGCTTCTTCCGCTCGCCATCCTCCGCCTCGACCCCCGTCTCGGTGGAGTAGGTCGTCCCTTCGCCTTCCTCGCCCGCCTCGCGGAGCGGCATCTGGCGCCGCGCCTCGCCGATGACGTCCGAAATCGCGTTCGTGATCAACGAGACCGCGCGGATCGCGTCGTCATTCCCGGGAATCGGGACCGTGATCAGGTCGGGGTCGGCGTTCGTATCGACGATCGCCACCACCGGAATCCCCAGCTTGTTCGCCTCGGCGACGGCGATCCGCTCCTTCTTCGCGTCCACCACGAACAGCGCGCCCGGCAGCCGGCCGAGGTTCTTGATGCCGGCGAGGTTCTTGTCGAGCTTGGCGCGCTCACGATCGAAGAGCAGCTGCTCTTTCTTTGTGTAGTTCGTGAAATCGCCGTCCGCCGCGCCCTGTTCCAGCTCCTTCAGCCGTTTGATCTGCTTCTTGATCGTCTGAAAGTTCGTCAGCGTCCCGCCGAGCCAGCGCTCCGTCACATAGAAGGCGCTGCAGCGCTTCGCTTCGGCCTCGAGGATGCCCTTGAGCTGCTTCTTGGTGCAGACGAACAGCACGCCTTCGCCCTTCAGCACGACGCCGCGCAACAGCTCCTGCGCCGCCTCGAGCTGACGCATCGTCTTCTGGAGATCGATGATGTAGATGCCGGAGCGTTCGGCGAAGATGAAGCGCCGCATCTTGGGATTCCACCGGCGCGTCTGATGGCCGAAATGCACACCTGCTTCCAACAATTCCTGCAACTGAGGCTGAGGCATTTACTCCCTTTCTTGGGTTCGGTCCGCCGCCGCCGTCATCTCCCATCCAACCCCGAAGGGACCCAGGAGGGGATCGAGCGACGTGAGTATTTGAGCGTTTACCGCTTGCTAAACTGGAATCGCTTCCGTGCACCCGCGCGTCCGGGCTTCTTGCGCTCCACGGCGCGCGGATCGCGCGTCAGGAGACCCTGCTCTCTGAGCTTCTTGCGATGGCGGTCATCGGCGAGCACCAACGCCCGCGCGATCCCCAACCGCAGCGCGCCCGCCTGGCCCGTCAGCCCGCCGCCGACGACGCGAGCCTTCACGTCGAATGCGCCCAGCGTGTCGGTCGCCGTGAAGGGCTGCTGAATGTGCGACACCAGCGAGGGCCGCGGGAAGTAATCGCCCAGCGTGCGCCCGTTGATGCTCCACTTCCCCGAGCCTGGGGTCAGATAGACACGCGCGATGCCCAGCTTCCGGCGACCGATCGCGTGCCAGCGCAGCTCCGGTGTAATCGCAGTCACTTGGCCTCCACCAGGGGCGCGGGCTGCTGCGCGGCGTGCGGATGCTCGGGACCGGCGTACACTTTCAACATCTGCTTGACGTGTTGCCGCGACAGGGTGGTCTTCGGCAGCATGCCCCAGACCGCCTTCTCGATGACGCGCTCAGGGTGTTTGCCGAGCACTTTCTGTACTGGCGTAAAGCGTTCGTGGCCCATGTACCCCGTGTGCCGGAAGTAGCGCTTCTGCTCGATCTTACGGCCCGTCAGCTGCACTTTCTCGGCGTTGATGACGATGACGAAATCACCGCCGTTGACGTGCGGCGTGAACGTCGGTTTGTGCTTGCCACGCAGGATTTGCGCGACGCGGCTGGCGAGCCGGCCGAGCGGCTGTCCGGCCGCATCCACCAACCACCACCGGCGCTCGATGTCCTGCGGCTTCAACGTGTACGTCTTCATGCCTCTACGTAGCCCTGGTTTTTGACAGACGCGAACTCTAACCGGGGCGTAAGCGCCTGTCAACCCGATGGTTGCGAGGGTTTCGCGGAGAGAGTGACGAGCGGCGCGCCTTTTTCGACGCGCTCGCCCGCGGTGACGTGAATCTGCTGGACGACGCCGCGCTGTGGTGCGCGCAGCTCGTTTTCCATCTTCATCGCTTCGACAACGACGAGGCCCGCTCCGGCCTCGACCTCCTGGCCGACAGTCACCTCGACACGAACGACGAGTCCCGGCATCGGCGCTTTGACGACGCCGCCCGGTGCGGGCCGTCGGCCCTGCCCCGTGAGGGCCTCGATCTGCTTCGAGCGGTCGTCCTGCACGTCGAGCTCGAAGCGCTCGCCGGCCGCTCCCAACGCCCAACGCCGGCCCGCTTCGTCGAGCTGCTGGCAAGCGACCGTCCAGGACTCTTTTCCGAGGAGCAGCTGAATGAGCGGCGTTCCCGGGATCTGAGCCCAATGCGCTGCGAGGCGTTCGCCGTCGACGGTGACCGTGCCGCCTTCGACGTCGATGATGTGGGTGCGATTTCGTAAAGAGACGTGGTACTTCATGCCGCCTCGAGGACCGCAACGGTCTCCACATGCGCCGTCTGCGGAAACAGATCGAACGCGCGCACAGCGATGACTTGATAGTTGACGTGGAGCCGCTGCAGGTCGCGTGCAAGCGTCGCCGGATCACAGGAGATATAGACGAGTTTCGCAACCGGCTCGCCGGTCAGGCGGAGCGTGACGTCCCAAGGCAGTCCCGCGCGGGGCGGATTGACCACCACGGCATACGGCGCCGGCAGGCTCGGTAATACGTCCTCCGCTCGCGCGGCGATGAAGCGCGCTGCAGGCAGGCGGCTGCGGGCCCACGTCACGGCTTTCTCGTCGACATCGACGCTGATCACGCTCGCGCCGCGCTCGACCAGTAGGGCCGCCGTATCACCAATGCCACCGTAGAGGTCCCAGACGGTTTGCGCGCGTACGTCGCCCAGTTGCTCGACGGCCCATTGCCGGGTCAGGATTCCCATTCCCGGATTTACATGCTCGAAGGCCGTCGCCGGAAAGCCCGTCTCGGGTCCGGCGACGACGCGCGCCGCCCCGTCCACCGGCTGCCACCAGCAAACGATGTCTTCGCTTTGCAGGGCCCGTCGCAATTTGTCGGCGTCGAGCCAGGGATCTCCTGCTGATTCTGCGATAACATGCGAGCGGCCTTCGCGATCGAGCTGCAGCGTGAGTCTGGTCAAGCGGTCGGGCAGCAGCGAAAGTCGACTGCGCAGCTCGCGCCACAGCGCCATCAACTTGAAATCGGTGATGTGACAATCGGCGAGAGGAAAAACAAAATTCGGCCGATCGTATGGGGGCAGACCGACAGCCAGAGCTTTCGCCTCCATGGAGATCTTCGATCGATACCGCCACTCATCGAGGGCTTCGACGATTTCAGGGTCTTCGATCTTGAGCTTCCCGATCCGGCGCAGCGCATCGCCCACAATCGCGCGCTTGGCACTGAGCTGGCCTTCGTAGGCGACATGCTGGAGCTGGCAGCCGCCGCAATGATCGTTCACGTAGTGCGGGCAGGGAGGCGCGACTCGTCCGGGACTCGCCCGTACGATCGCGCCGACCTCCGCCCGCGCGAAGTTGCGGTGGCGCTCGAGGGAGTTGTCGCGCAGGCGGACTTGATCACCAGGTGCCGTGCGTGGAATGAAGACGACGCGACCGTCCGCCAGCTTGCCGACACCGTCTCCTCCAACCGCGATTCCAGTGATGGTCACGAGATCGGTCACTCGAGACCGTCCCGCCCGCCCCGCCCGCCCCGCCCGCCCCGCAGCGCTTCCTGACGGCTGGTGGTTATCCATGGCGATGACTGCGGCGGCCGGTCGGTCAAGAGGCGAGGTGGCGGTCGATCGCGGTGCTCGTCAGCTACCAGCGCCGCCGCGACCGCGAGCGCTCGTTCGAGCCCGGGACGCGGCGTCGCCGCCAACACGCGCGCGCCGGCACGCTCAAGATACGTAATGTCGACGGCGCCCTTCTGAAAATCGGGATCGTCCATGACGCGAAGATGGAATGCTTGACTCGTCGGCAGCCCGACGATCACCAGCTCGCTCAGCGCGCGGCGCATGCGCTGGATCGCGACCTCCCGCGTTTCGCCCCAGACGATGAGCTTGGCCAGTAAGGGATCGTAAAACAGCGTCACCTCCTGCCCCGCCTCCACCCCGCCGTCCCATCGCACCCCTGGCCCACTCGGCACCCGGAGATACTGCAGCACTCCGGACGCGGGCAGGAAATCGTTCAATGGGTCTTCCGCCGTAATGCGGCACTCAATGGCATGACCCCGGGGGTGCAGGACGCCGCCCCCCCCCCCGGCCGCGGCCGCGCCGTGGACGCGCATCGGTTGCCCGGCGGCGATGCGCAGTTGCTCGCGAACGAGGTCGACGCCGTAGACGAGCTCGGTAACCGGATGCTCGACCTGGATCCGCGTGTTCATCTCGAGGAAGTAGAATTCGCCCGACCGCGTGAGCAGGAATTCGATCGTGCCGGCGCCGACATACCCCACCGCGCCTGCTGCGGCTGTCGCGGCTTCCGCCAGGCGGCGGCGCAGCGCCGGCGACACGGCGACCGATGGCGACTCCTCGATCAGCTTCTGATGGCGGCGCTGAATGCTGCATTCGCGCTCGCCCAGCGCGATGACGCGGCCATGACGGTCCGCCAGCACCTGGATCTCGATGTGCCGCGGTCGCTCCAGATACTTCTCGACGTAGATACTGCCATCACCGAATGCTTTCAGGGCTTCCCGACGCGCCGCCTGAAACCCTGCTTCGACCTCCGACTCCGCGCCCACCAGCCGCATGCCTTTGCCGCCGCCTCCCGCTACCGCTTTCAGCATCACGGGATAACCGATCCGTTTTGCTTCGCGCCGTGCCTCGACCGGATCCCGCAGCGGCGCGGCGGTCCCCGGAACGACGGGCACGCCGGCGGCTTGCATGCGGCGGCGCGCTTCGGTCTTGTCGCCCATCGCGCGAATCGCCTGAGCCGGCGGACCGATGAACACGAGTCCGACTTCGTCGCACGCTTGCGCAAACGCGGCGCGCTCCGAGAGAAAGCCGTAGCCCGGATGCACCGCCTGGCAGCCACTCTCCTTCGCTGCGGTGATGAGCTTCTTGATGTCGAGGTAGGATTCCGCCGCCGGCGCTGCGCCGAGCAGGACGGCCGCGTCGGCATCACGCACGTGCGGCGCGAGGCGGTCAGGCTCGGAGTACACAGCGACCGCTGCTATGCCTTCCTCATGGCACGCGCGGATCACCCGAACCGCGATCTCGCCGCGATTAGCGACGAGGACGCGCGTGATCAATTACAGCCAACCGCGTTCGCCAGCCCGAACGTGTCGAACGCCTTGCACAGTGCCGAGACCTTGCTCACCGCGCGCCGATAGATGAGGACGACAGGCTCGGTCCAGGTCTCGTGCTGATCGGTCGCTTGTCGTAACGCAGCGAACACGAAATCCTGCGCCGGCACCCGGTCCGCCTTGCTTTCCTTCCCCGACACCCAGACGAGCGGACGCTTGTTCCACTTCACCGACCGCTCCTCGGGCGGTCGCTCGAACGCCATGCTGGCGCAGACGGCCCGCGTTTGAGCGAGCGCCCGCAGCGATGGATCGCGCGTCTTGAGCTCTTTCAGCACGCGATTGCGCAGGACGGTGTCACCCTGCCAGCGGGCGGCTGGAACCACGACGAGATCGGGCCGCAACCCGCGCGCGAACCGGAGATACCACGCCCCCTGCGTATCGGTATCGTACGCCGTCAGCAGAATGCCCTGATGCGGGCAAGCCCGCAGCAGATTTTCCCCCAGCTCTTCGAGCGCGGGCGGCAGGCGCAGTCCCTCCGGCACCGCATGCCACGCCAGCGTCGCCGCCTGGCTGCCTGCCGATTCCCAGTCGACGTAGGCGCGCTCGCCGAAGGTGTAGACGCGAAATACGCGCGCGGAATCGGCGGTCCGGGGGCCGGCGCTCCAGCGCGCCGCGCGCTCGAATGCCTGCTCCGCCGTATCGAGCTGGGCGTGCGCCCAGACGGTATCGGTCACGACCGGTTTGCGATGCGCGTGATAGTCCCCGAGCTGGAGATAGTGACGCCCGAGGTCGAGCCATGCCGGGCCGTCGGTCGAATCGGCGGCGACGCGAGCCCACAGCCCCGCGCGCACCGTATCGGCGTGAGGGGCGGGCACGGGAGATTGCACGACCAGCAGCCCGAGGGCCGCCTTATAGAGGAATGTTCCCATGCTTCTTGGGAGGATTCCGCCCGCGTTTGGTGTCCAGGGTGAGGAGCGCTTCGATCAGGCGCGGTCTCGTGTCCCGCGGATCGATGATGTCGTCCAGATAGCCGCGCGCCGCGGCCCGATAGGGGTGGGCGAACTTTTCGCGATACTCGTTGGTCCGCTCTTCGCTCGCCTCGCCCTTATACAGGATCTCCACGGCTCCCTTCGGTCCCATCACGGCGATCTCCGCCGTCGGCCAGGCGACGTTGTAGTCGCCGCGGATGTGCTTGGAGCTCATCACGTCGTAAGCGCCGCCGTAGGCTTTGCGGGTGATCACCGTGAGCTTGGGCACCGTGGCCTCGCAAAAGGCATAGAGCAACTTTGCGCCATGTTTGATGATGCCGCCATGCTCCTGGGCCACGCCGGGGAGAAAGCCCGGCACATCCTCGAACGTGACCAGCGGAATGTTGAACGCGTCGCAGAAGCGGATGAATCGTGCACCCTTGAGCGAGGCCGCGATGTCGAGCACGCCGGCGAGCGCCGCCGGTTGATTCGCGACAATCCCCACTGGGCGTCCCGCGAGACGCGCGAAGCCGACGATCAGGTTGCTGCCGTAATCCCGTTGCACCTCGAGGAACGCGCCCCCGTCGACGACGCGTTTCAACACCTCGTGCATGTCGTACGGCTTGGCCGGCTCATCGGGCACGACGTCGAGCAGTCCCTCGTCACGGCGATCCGATGGGTCGTCGGGTGTGCGGATGGGCGGTGAATCGAGATTGTTGCCAGGCAGAAACGACAGCAGCGTACGAATGGCCGTGAGCGACTCGAGCTCGGAATCGTGAACGAACTGCGCGATGCCGGACGTGCCGCCGTGGACGTCGGCGCCGCCGAGCTTCTCGAAATCCACCTCTTCGTGCGTCACCGTTTTCACGACGTTGGGGCCGGTCACGAACATGTACGAGATGCCGCGCACCATGAAGATGAAGTCGGTGATCGCGGGACTATATACGGCGCCGCCGGCGCACGGGCCGAGGATCGCGCTGATCTGCGGCACGACGCCGGACGCGAGCGTGTTGCGGAGGAAGATGTCGGCATAGCCGCCGAGCGATGCGACCCCCTCCTGAATCCGCGCGCCGCCCGAGTCGTTCAGTCCCACGACCGGCGCGCCATTCTGCAGGGCGAGATCCATGATCTTACAGATTTTTTCCGCGTGCGCTTCCGAGAGCGAGCCGCCAAAAACGGTGAAGTCCTGCGAGAAGACGTAGACCAGCCGTCCCTCGACGCGTCCCCATCCCGTCACCACCCCATCGCCGAGGACTTTTTGCTCGTCGAGACCGAAATCGGTGGCGCGATGGGTGACGAAGCGATCGAGCTCGACGAAGGAGCCAGGATCGAGCAGCACGTCGAGCCGCTCGCGCGCGGTCATTTTCCCTTTTTGGTGTTGCGTGGCGATCCGCTCAGCGCCGCCACCTTGCTCACTCTCCGACCTCTTTTGCTGGAGTAATTCCAGCTTTTCTCTCATGGTCATGGTTCGGCAAATGTAGGCCACCAAATGCAAAGGGGACAGGATTACCCTGTCCCCTCAAACCTCACAGCCGCTCGGCGTCTCGGCGTCTAGGCGTCTAACCTAGGCGTCTCGTTACTGGCTGGCACCGGCACCACGTCGTCCTTCGGGAATCCGGTGGCTGCCAATACAATGCGATGATGGATCGGATCAACCTCCAAAACCTTCAGCTCCACCGCCTGCCCTTCTTTCACCGCATCGCCGGGCTGCTGAATATCCGGAATGCCCAGCTGCGACATCGGCACGAAGCCCTCGATATCGCTGCCGAGGTCGACGACGACCCCCTTGTCCATGAGGCGCATGACGCGCCCGCGCAGCTCCGTGCCGACGGGGTACGTCTCCCCGATACGGAGCCACGGATCTTCCTGCGCCTGCTTCAGCCCCAGCGAGATCCGTTTGTTCTCGGCGTCGACGTTCAGAATCAGGACGTCGACTTCGTCGCCCTTCTTCACGACCTCGGACGGATGCTGCACGCGCTTGGTCCACGACATATCGGAGATGTGAATCAGGCCGTCGATCCCCGGCTCGATTTCCACGAATGCGCCGAACGACGTGAGGTTGCGCACCTTGCCGCGGAGCCGCGTGCCGACCGGATACTTCTGCGGCAGCGCCATCCACGGGTCCTGCTCCGTCTGCTTCATGCCGAGCGAGACTTTTTCTTCCGTCTCGTCGACCTTGAGGACCACCGCCTCGATCGATTCACCGATCGACACGAGCTTGGAGGGATGGCGGACGTTGCGGGTCCAGCTCATCTCGGAAATGTGCACGAGCCCCTCGATGCCCGGCTCGAGCTCGACGAACGCCCCGTAGTTGGTGATGGACACAACCTTGCCCTGCACGCGCGTGCCCACCGGATATTTCGCAGCGACGTTCTGCCACGGGTACGGCTGCAGCTGTTTGAGTCCGAGCGAAATGCGCTCGCGCTCCCAATCGATGTCGAGCACCTTGACCTCGAGCTCCTGACCGATCTGCACCATCTCGGACGGATGCGACACGCGCCCGTAGCTCATGTCGGTGATGTGCAGCAGGCCGTCGACGCCGCCGAGATCGATGAACGCCCCGAAGTCGGTGATGTTCTTGACGACGCCCTTCCGCACCTGATTGACCGACAACTCCTTCATCAGGACGTCGCGTTTCGTCTTGCGCTCGGCCTCGAGCAACACCCGGCGCGACACGACGATGTTGCGACGCCGTTTGTTGAGCTTGATGATCTTGAACTCGAAGCTTTGGCCGAGCAGCTCGTCGATGTTCGGCACGCGACGCAGCGCGATCTGGCTGCCGGGCAGGAACGCATCCACGCCCATGAGGTCCACGACCACACCGCCCTTGATCTTCTTCACCAGCGTCCCGGTGACCGCTTCATCTTTTTCGTGCGCCTCCCGGATCTTCTCCCAGACGCGCATGAAGTCAGCCTTCTTCTTCGACAGGACGACGGCGCCTTCCTGGTCCTCGAGGTGCTCCAGGAAGACTTCGACCTCGTCGCCTTCTTTCAGACTCTTCGGATCTTTGAACTCATCGATGGGGACCGCGCCTTCGGACTTGAAGCCGACGTCGAGGATGACGGCGGTGTCGGTCACGCGCAGCACCTTCGATTTGACGATCTCGCCTTCTTCGATATTCGAGAGCGTCCCCTCATACAGCAGAGTCATTTTCTCGATCTCGTCAGAGGAGTATTCCTCATCGAGACCGGAGCGGACGCGGAGTGGTGAGCGGGGTGCTTTACGAGTTGGAAGGTCTGCTTCGGAATCTTCTACGTCACGTGCTTCTACGAGCATTCGGTACACCGGTTCGGTTATGTGTTTGAGAGTGCCTCGTCATTCATTGTCCTTTCAGGACAGTGCGCCGAGCCCAGACCCTGTGTCTGGGAAGGCGCGAAACCTACCCAGGGAACAGTCCCCGCGCCAGTTCGACAACCCGCGTCACCTGCTGCTCGAGCGTGAGGGCCGTGGTATCCAGCACAACGGCGTCCGTGGCGGGCTTCAGCGGGGCGACCCGGCGGTTGGAATCCGCCGCATCCCGCGCAGCGAGGGCCTCGCTCTCGCGCCTGACCAGCTCGACGTCGACCGCCTCGCCCCGTTGAAAGAGCCGTCGTCGGGCCCGCTCGTCGGGCGTCGCGGTCAAAAAGATCTTGAGCGGGGCTTCAGGGAAGACAATCGTGCCGATGTCCCGCCCGTCGACTACCACCCCACGGTCCCCACACGCCTGCACCGCCAACCGCTGCTGGGCATTCACCCAGGTCCGCACCTCGGGAAGCGCCGCAAGCGTCGAGACGTTACGCGTGACTCGCTCGCCGCGGATCGCTTCCGCGACGTCGGCGCCGGCGACTTCGGGCCGGAACCGGTCGGCCGCCAGCACCAAGCGCACCGGCAGCCGCTCGGCGAGATCGACGACGCGCTGCGCGGGCCAGCCTTCACCGAGATTGTCGAGCGCCGCCAGCGTGAGCGCGCGATACAGCGCGCCCGAATCGAGATGCGCCCAGCCAAGCCGCTTGGCGACAAGACCTGCCGTCGAGCTCTTCCCCGATGCCGCGGGACCGTCGATCGCGATCACGCGAAGCATGTGCGCAAATCGCGAAAGAACGACGGATAACTGATCGCCACGGATTTCTTCTCCGACAGCTTGACGTCCGATCCGGGCAACGTGCCCAACACCGCGAACGCCATGGCGAGCCGGTGGTCGGAAGCCGTCTCGACCCGGCCTCGCGGTGGCCGATCGCCGCCGGCGACGTGGAGATCGCTCCCGCGTGCTTCGGCCCGCGCTCCGACGGCGCGCAGATTCGCGGCGACGAGCTCCAGTCGATTGCTCTCTTTGACGCGGAGCTCGCCGACTTCACGGAAGACCGTGGCGCCGCGCGCCCGGCTCGCAAGCACGGCGAGCACCGGCACCTCGTCGACAAGGGTCGGGATCTCAGACGCCGGCACTTCGGTCCCCTTCAGTTGGGCAGGACGCACCACGAGATCGGCCACCGGCTCACCGCCCTCGTCGCGCAGATTCACGCGCTCGACGTGCGCGCCCATCCGCTCCAAGACGACGAGAAAACCGGTGCGCGTAGGATTGACGCCGACGTTCTCGATGAGGAGCTCACCTTCCTCCGCGAGTACCGCCGCAGCGACGAGAAACGCAGCGCTCGACGGGTCGCCGGGGACGGACAGGTGAAAGGGCGGTATGGCGGCTGGGCGGTTAGGCGGTTCGAGAACGATCGCACCTTCCCGCTCGTGAATCCCAAGGCCCAGATGCGCGAAGAGTCGCTCGGTGTGATCCCGCGAGCGATAGGGTTCGTGAATCGTCACGGGCACGTTGCCAGTGAGCCCCGCGAACAGGATCGCACTCTTCACCTGCGCGCTTGCCACGGGACTCTGGTAGGTGAGCCCGCGCAATCGGCCGCCGCGGATTGTGAGCGGCAATCCATCGCCTCGCTCAGTGATCTCGGCTCCCATCTGCCTTAACGGCTCAGTGACCCGACGCATGGGACGGCGACGCAGTGATGCGTCACCCGTTAGCGTCGCGGCGAATCGCTGCCCCGCAAGGATGCCGACCATCAGGCGCGCGGTGGTGCCGGAGTTGCCGCAATACAACGGTGAGCGGGGAGCGGTGAGCGGTGAGCGGGCAACCCGCACCGGACCCCCTTCTCGGATCGGCGAGATCGTCGCGCCGAGCTGACGCAGCACCCGCGCCGTGCTCTTCACATCGGCGCCGGTGAGGAGACCACGCAGCTCGCTCGTTCCGCGCGCCAGCGCCGCCAGCATGAGCACGCGATGCGAGATGCTCTTGTCGCCCGGCGGCCGGACGATGCCGCCGACCTTCACGGACCGATGCGACGTCGCCACGCAGCCGCGCGCGTCAGCCACGCCGTCAACGCCTTCGCATCACCTGCTTCGAGCGCGCGCTCGACGGTGCCAAGCGATTCTTCGAGCAATCGCAGCGCGGGCAATACCTCGTCACGGTTCATCAGCAGGATCTCGGTCCACAAGGCCGGTTCGCTCGCGGCAAGTCGCGTCGTGTCGACCGCCCCAGGCCCGAATGTCGCGCCGGGCGGCGCGTGCCTCGCCAAGAAATCTGCCAGCAACGACGCGACGATCTGCGGCACGTGACTCGTCGCCGCCAGCTGTGCGTCGTGCCGGCCGGCATCGAGAATCACCGGCTCGGCGCCGAGGACGTCCTCCCAGAAATGCGCGACCTCCCGCGTCGCCGCGGCGCTGCCCTGCGCCTCGCAGGGTGTGACGTAGACGACGGCTCCGCGGAAGAGATCGGCACGCGCGGCCTCGAACCCGTGCTCGTGCGTTCCCGCGAGCGGATGGCTTCCGGCAAACCGATTGCCAATGCCGAGTCGCTCCGCGCGCGCGACAATGGCGCGCTTCACCGATCCGACGTCGGTGACGAAGGCGTCCGGCTTGAGATGCGGAGTGAGGGAATCGAGTTGCGCGAGATTGGCGGCGGGTGGAGCGGCGAGAATGAGGAAATCGGCGACGCGTGCGACATCGACGGCGTGGGGCGGCGCGTCGTCGAGCGCGCCGTGCTGCGCCGCCATGGCCCGTTCCGCGGGCTCCGGCGACCAGCCGACGACGGAAACCCCCTGACCCCCGTCCGACTGCTTCACCTGACGGGCCACCGAGCCGCCGATCGCACCGAGCCCGATCAGGCCAAGGGTTTGGGGCCGCACGGCTTGGAAGGTACACGTCGCCCGCATATTATGGAGCCCCATGCGGACCGGGGGGGCGCCTAGCATCACCCGACTCTTCGCCGCGACGTTCATCGCCGTCGCGCTCGTCGGTCTCGTCACCCAGATCGCCATCTGGCGCAGCGCCCGCGCCACTCAGACGGCGATGGTCGTCCTCGCGCAGCGCTTCCAACAAATGGGCGACGCCGCCGCCGCCGAGCTGGCGATCGACGCCGGCGACGAAGCTGTGCAGGCCGCGCTCGCGACGACCGTGCTCTTCGCGGCAATGTTCATCGTGCTGGGGCTCGGCTTCTGGTACAATCGCCGGCAGCTCGCCGCGCCCTTTGCCCGGATCGCTTCCGCACTCCAACGGGTCGCGGAGGGCCATTTCGTCGAACCGCTCCCGGAAGATCAACCCGCCGAGTTCGGCGCGATCGCGCGCGGCGTGAATCACATGGCCAAAGCGTTGGCCTGGCGCGAAGCGCTCCAGGCGTACCTCTCGCAGCTCCTCGCCGCGCTGAACGCGCCCGCCGATGAATCGGCGACGGGACTGGCCCAGGCATTGGACGTGATCGCCGGAGCGACCCGGGCAACAGGAATCGTCCTGTATCAGCCGGCCTACGATGCCAACGAATGGGCGGTCACCGCCGCGCGGGGCGTCGAAAGTCGCCCCGTCTCGCGCGGCACGATGCGCGATCTCATCGGCGACGCGGCGCAATCAATCCTCTATCACGGTGAGGCGGTGCAGCCGGTCCGCCATCAGTTACGACTGACCGCCGCCATGCCACACGGCCTGGTGCTCGTGCCGCTCCGGGCGGGCACGAAATTGAGCGGTGTCCTGGGCGTTGTTCCCGCAGAGCAGTTCGGCGTCGACGAGCGGGCCGCACTCGAACAGGCGGCTCCCAACCTCGCCATCGCGTGCGAGCGCTCGTCCGCGCATCACAACACGCGACGCCTGGCGGTGGAAGTGCGGCAGACGGCCAAGCGGCTCGAGCAGCTGAACGCCGAGCTCGACACCGCGATGAAAACCAAGGATCAGTTTCTGTCCAACATTTCTCACGAGCTCCGTACGCCGCTCAACAGCATCATCGGCTTCACCGACCTGCTGCTGACGGAGGACCTCGGCTCAACTCTGTCCGATCAACAGCGCGATTTCCTCGAGACCGTCGGCCGCAACGGCCGGCAACTCCTCGAGTTGATCAATGAGCTGCTCGATCTGCAACGCATCGCGGCCGGCCGGATGGAGCTGAAGCCGGAGGCGGTGGAGCTCGCCGGGTTACTCAGCGAAGCCGCCGGCAGCGTCCACGCGCAAGCGCAAAAGCATCGTCACGCGCTCGTTGTGAGTCCGCTGGCGCAGGACCTGCGAGTGCACGCAGACCGCGGTCGCGTGCGTCAGGTGCTTCTCAATCTTTTGTCGAACGCGATCAAATTCACTCCCGACGGTGGGCGCATCACCGTCGCGGCGGCGCCGGTGAATGGCGGCGCGGAGGCGCGCATCGCGGTGAGCGATACCGGAATTGGGATCGCACCCGAGGATCAACCGAAACTGTTCCAGGAGTTCTCCCAACTCGACGCCTCCGCCAGCCGTAAGTACGAAGGAACGGGTCTGGGTCTCGCCTTGTCGCGGCGCCTGGTCGAACTGCACGGCGGCGCGATCGGCGTGGAAAGCGAGATGGGCAAGGGCAGCACGTTCTGGTTCACTCTTCCCCAGGCCCGGTGAGCGTGGCGACGATCGTTGTCGTGGAAGACCAGCCTGACAATCTGAAGCTGCTCACCACGCTGTTGTCGCTGAAGGGACATCAGGTGGTGGGTCTTCCCAATGGAGACCGGCTCGCTGAAGTCATGCGCACGCAGAAACCCGTCCCCGACCTCGTGCTGCTGGATATCCAGCTGCCCGGCCGCGATGGGTACGCCGTGCTCGAGGAACTAAAGGAATTGCCGGAGCGCTCCTGGAAAGTCGTGGCGCTGACGGCGCATGCATTACCGGAGGATCGCGCGCGCGCGACTGCTGCGGGATTCGACGGATACATCACCAAGCCAATCGATGTTCGCACGTTTCCGGCGGAAGTGGCACGCTACCTTCAACCGAGGTGACCGACATGGGTGGAATTGTGCTGCTAATCGGGCGGATCGTCTTTTCCTTCTTCTTCATTTACTCCGGATTCAACCACCTCACCAAGCTCAGCACGTATGCGCAATACGCCGGCGCCTCGGGAGTGCCGGCGCCCACGCTGCTGACTGCCGTCTCCGGCGTCATGCTGCTCGCCGGCGGTCTCAGCATCCTGCTCGGCATCAAGGCGCGTTGGGGTGCACTGCTGATCGCCGTCTTTCTCGTTACGGCGGCGTTCACGGTTCACAAGTTTTGGGGAATTGCCGATCCGATGATGGCCGGGAATCAGGCCGCGCACTTCTGGAAAAACATCTCCCTCACGGGCGCATGCCTGATGTTCTACGGGCTGGCGACGCTGAACCCGGCACGCTGGCCGTACAGTCTCGGCCGGGAGAGTACCTCGAGCGCTTCAGGGACGCTCGGGTAGCGATACCCTGCCGCGCGGCACCCTGACCCAGGAGTGAGGCCCGGGCTCTGGATGTGGTGGCGGCATAGGGCCCGCTTCATGGATCGTAATCGAGCCGTTGACGGTCACGAGCTTTAGCGTCGGACCGCCGGTGCCGATCGTGCCGTGCAGATGACGCGTGCTCATCTTGCCTATGATCTTCACCGGCAGGTCGCTGTCGACGCGCCCGTTGACCGTTTGGGCGTCGATCTCGGCGTTGATGCGTTTGGGCAGACCGGCCATCACGGAGCCGTTGACGGTCGTGAGTCGCACATCGCCGTTGCTGAGGGCCTGCATGTTCGCCTCAATGCTGCCGTTCACAGTGGTCGCATGTACCGGGCCGCTGGCTGTATTGACCGCGATGCGGCCATTGATGGTGTTGGCATCGACCGGCGCACTGACCTGGTCGATCTGAAGCCCGCCATTGACCGTGGACGCGTCAATCGGAACGCCCTTCGGGAGGACCACGGTGAAGCGCACGGCCACGTCGTTCTTGCGGACGCCGTTCATGCGGTAGTCGCCCCCCTCGTTGCAACGCGTCTCGCGTGCCTCCCACACCGCGCAGATCGTAATGCCGAGCTGCGTCGGCACTGGAATGATCTGGACGCTGCCGGGGTCCGAGTTGCGCCAGCTCTTTTCGACATGCACTTCGAGCGAGTCGCTCTTTCCACCGACGACATCGATGGGCCCGTTGGTGTTGCGAATCCAGACGCGCTGCGTCGGCTTGATCTTCCCGTGGTAGTGCCATTCGGCGCCGACGTTGCGGCCGCGGCCGAAGAGGTTGCCGCCTTCGCCGTCGCCCCAATCCATGTCGCCGAACGCGCGCAGCGCGCCCAGGCTGGTAGGCAAATGGTCTTTGATGTTGCGAGTGACGCTTCTGAGGAACAACCCGATGCCGACGACGATGCCGAAGAGCACGCTGCCGCGAACGATCTCGCGACGCCACGTGCGCCAGAAACGCTTGATGGGTGTGGGCTGATCCAGGGACATGTCCATGGTCACAGGTGTTACGGACCCTCAATCTCGCAGGTTTCGCCCCGACGCGCGACCGCCCGCCGGGGGTGACTCGGCGGGCGGCGGCGGGCGGTCCGTACCGGCCCTTCCTTCTTCACTGAGCCAGTCACGTCTTCGGACATGCCGGCGCTGCTTTGGCCTCCACCGTGATCGGCGCGAGCATGCCGCCGTACCAGACACGGTTCGCATCTGCTGTTGGGGTAGTGGGTTCAACCGTGGCGGCAACGCGGCGAATCGTCGCGGCACGGTCGACCTTCATGGCGGCTTGGGCGGCGAAGCCATATCCGAAGGTCAGGATCGTCGCTGTCAACAGGGTGAAGCCGCGCATCTGCATCCTCCAGCAAGAGACGTTGATGATGACTTTCAGGAGGTAAGACGCAGGGATTGCACGAAAGGTTGCATGGGATCTCGACTTGACCGATCCCGGACAGGCGACGAGTGTAGCAATCTGCAGTGACTGTCATGTTTCCATTCGGAGCGTGATCTATGATCCGTCGCTCGATTGTCCTCAGTGCCGCCGCTTTCCTTCTTCTCCTTGCGTGCAGCGAAGGTACAGGGCCCGGTGGGCCTCCAGCGATTGTGTTCATGAGCTTCGGCTCGACCACCAGTCCTTACGGCCGCGACCCCGACATTTATGTCATGGACTCTCTGGGCCGCCATGTTGTGAACGTGACGCACCGCGTTGGAATTGACGTGGACCCAGCGTGGTCTCCCGATGGTGCGAAGATCATTTTTAGCCGCCGGGACAGTACCGGCGCCGGACACCTGTTTCTGATGAATCCCGATGGCAGTGACTTGACCCAACTCACGTTCGGCACCAACAGCGAGTGGGGGCCAGCGTGGTCTCCCGACGGCGCAAAGATCGCCTTCATCGGGAGCAGCCGCCTGTATGTCATGAATGCGGACGGCACCGGCATCACGCCGTTGCTCACTGATGCCTTCTACGATGACCGCCCCTCATGGTCACCGGATGGGCGTATCGTGTTTCTTTCCAACCGAGGCGCAAACGGTCAGAGCGCCACACATATCTACGTGATCAATGGGGATGGGACCGGGCTGACTGTGATTGGTGATACCAGCGCGACAGAGGAGACGCCCTCTTGGTCAGCTGACGGTCGCAGGATCGCGTTCGCATCGAATCGTGAAGGCGGTGTTTTTCAGATTTGGCTGATGAACCCGGACGGCAGCAGCCCGGTGCGACTGACGAGTGACGCCGGCGGCAATGGCGAGCCCTCTTGGTCACCGGACGGCAGTAAAATCGTGTTTGCTTCGTTTCGAGATCATGATGTCGAGATCTACGTGATGCACGCGGACGGCAGTCAGCAGACGCGCCTTACGCACATGTTGGGGACGTACGAGCACTGGCCGCACTGGCGGCCATAGGGGAGTTTAGTGCAGTCGCAGCTCCGCACCGCCGCGGAGCGCGAGCGTCCCGAGCTGCTCGCTGCGCCGCGTGCTCCCTTGCGAGGGGAAATCACAGCGCTCCAGCGTGTACGTGAGGTCGAAGAGGAGTCGGCCGCGCCGATAAGCTAGTCCCGTCCCGGCATCGAACGCCGTCGCGGCGTTGGGTAATCCGTTGACAGAGACGAGTGGCAGCAGGTGGGCATGGCCCAGGGCCCAGAAGGTGTCGCCGCTGAGTGGGACCCGAGCCTCGGCACCAGCGCGGACGAGCGTCCAACGCTGCCGTGCCACCACCGTGCCAAAGCTGCGCAGCGTGACACCGCTCTCGAGCACGAGCCATGGGAGCGGCGTGAACTCTGCGACTGCGCCGAGCTGCGAGACATCCCGATCGATGCCACCACTGCCCCGCACGGCGGTGAGATGTCCGGTTTCGCCGGAAATCGTGAGCGCGATGCCACGGCGTCGCAGACGCGTCGCCCCGCCCACGAGCAGTCCTGTCGCGCGCTCCACGCCGAGACCGGCGTCAACGCGGTGATCGCCATGCGCGAGGGTTACGACGCCGCTGAGCTCCACACTCTGCGCCCCGGCGAGCGCCGGCACCAAGCATACGGCGACCACCAGACGCGCGGACGCGCTCAGGGCCGTACCGCCGGCGCGCTCGCCGGTGTGATCAGCAGTATCGTGCGGGCGACACGGTCCGCATTGCGGCGCCGGATCGCGCCGTTGGCGGTGTCACGCGCGACGCGGCGGTTTTCGTTGAGCGCGACATTCCGCGGAATCTCGCGGTGTGTGCGGCGGTAATAGAACGCAACGATTCCGCCGACGATGGCCGTACCAGCCATGATCCGACCCTCCCGCCCCGTCCCGAGCCGGTCGCTCGCGACCAGGCCTCCGACCGCAAGGGCGCCGACCGCGACGCCCAACCCCTTGAGGAGGTCCTTCCCGGCAGTGGACTCCGGGTGTCGTTCCGGGAGAAGGTCCCGGTCGCTCAGCGCCGGCAGCGTGTCCTCGAACGGCTCGACGTCGTGGCGCAGATCCAGATACATGTGCAGAGAATCCGCCTGTGCGGTGATCTGGCTGCGGGCGACCAACGACAAGTCGTAGCGCCCCGCAGGCGCCAGCCGGCCGTCCGGCCCCAACCCGTTCCATCCGATCTCGCGCGCGCCATCGTTGGGCCCGTCATACAGCACCACGTAATCCGTGTCGCCGAGCGCGCGTAGCGTCGCACGCAGCACGGCAGCATGAATCGTCACCAGGGTGACCGTCAATCGTCCGGTGCGGTGATCGACACGCGTTTCCGGAATCGGTCGCGCGCCCACCGAGAACGTCAGCCGGCGCGCCGCGGCAAACGCGCCCGCTTGCGCCGGCGTGAACTGCGCCGGATCGAGATCGGCGAAGGCATCGCGCTCGAGCGCCGCACGGAAATACAGGACGGCGGAATCGCGCTTGCCCCTGAGCACGAGCGCGGCACCGAGATACTTATAAGCCTCGACCCGCTGCGCGTTCGTCACCTCCAGCGGCCACTCAGGGGAGACGACCTGACGGAGGATGGGGAGCGCGCGTTCGATCTCGAGCCGCTCGTATAGCTGACGCGCCTGCTGTAACAGCTCGGCGGTGCCGGCCTGCGCGACGGTGATGGTGGGAGCAACCAGCGAGAGCGCGAGCCCGAGAGCCGCCGCGCGGCGTCTCACGGCCTCTGCTCGGGCACTCGCAGCGTGATGCGGCCCAGGGAAATGGTGCTATCGGCGGAGATCGTGATGGTCGTGTCGAAGGTGATGTAACCACGAGCACGGATCTGCAGGCGGCGACTCCCGGTTGTCAGCGGCAAGTCGAGTACGGCACCTGTACCGCGGGCCCGGCCATCGATAAGAATCTCGGCGTCGCTCGGCGAAGTCAGCAGTCGCAACAGCCCGGTGACAGGGGGACGCGGGCGCGCCGGAGCCGGAGCAGGGACAGCCGCCGACCCCCGCGCCCGCACAGAATCCTCGCGCGAACCGCCGCCGAGCGAGGCGTTTCCCGCGCTGGTCTCAGGACGAAACACGACCCAACCGGCGAGACCCAGGACGACGACCGCGCTCGCGGTACCCGCCCACGCGCGCTGCTTCCAAGCCGTCGAGCGGCGAGCGCGCGGTCTCCGCGCCGCGTCGAACTGGAGCGTCGGCGTATCAGGGAGAGCCGGCAGCGAGCGGGTCGTGACCGCGGCAACCGCGTCGCCTGTTGCGAGCCGCCGTAGCAGCCGTTCGCCCTCGCGACGCGCCGCCATCTCCAACGGCAGTGACTCGAGCTCGGTCAGGAGATCGCGGGTCGTGGGATACCGGTCAGCCGGCTTTTTCGCCGTGAGTCGCCCGATGATGCGCGCGAGCTCAGGGGGGACATCGTCGCGGGCCACGTGGACGTCGGGCAACGGGGTGAAGAAATGGTGATGCATGATGCCCGCCAACGTGTCGGCCTGAAATGGCAACGCGCCAGTCAGCATCTGGAATGCCACCATGCCGAGCGAGTAGTGGTCGCCCTGAGGAGTCGCCCGCTGCCCGGCGCATTGTTCCGGACTCATGTAGCCGGGCGTACCGATCACGGCACCGTCGGTCGTGAGGGTGATGTCGGACGCACGCAGCGCGACGCCGAAATCCGAGACCATCACGTGCCCGTCGCGATCGAGCAAGATGTTCGCCGCCTTCACGTCGCGATGGACGATGCCCCGCTCGTGAGCGAAGAAGAGGGCCCGGGCGGCGGCCTGCAGGACGACCACGATCGCCGACACCGGCAGTGGGCCCTGCGCATCCAGGATCTGGTCGAGGGACCGGCCTTCGACGAACTTCATGGCCATGAACAAGATCCCGCCGATCTGCCCCACCCGATACACGGGCACGATGTTCGGATGCTCGAGCTCGGCGACCATGCGACCTTCCCGCTTGAAGCGCTCAGCGGCGCGCGCCGTCAGACCAAGCTCGGGTGACAACACTTTGAGGGCGACGGGACGCTTCGCCTGCTCGTCAACAGCCCGGAAGACGATGCCCATGCCGCCCCGCGCGAGCTCCCGCTCGACCTCGAAGTCGCCGGCCAGCACACGCCGAAGACGCTCGAGCAACGTGTCATCGGCAACGTGATCCACGACGGTGCTGGTATTGGGGTCGACCACCAGGCGCCCGCAATGGCCGCAGAACCGCGACGATTCCGGCACCAGGCCGCCGCAACCGAAGCATTTCACGGTTTCGGGCACTAGGGTCGCACGCGGATAGGGGTCACCGTATCGGGCGCCGCGCCCGTAATAACGGAGCTGACGAGTTGCACGTCGAGCAGTGCGCGCCCCTGGCCGAGGGCCATCAACGTATCTCCTCGAGTGTTCACCTGAAGAAGCGCAGGGTTGAGAGAGGTAACACGGAGGTGGGGATTCGCGAGGTCGCCGGCGGCGGTGCGCACGACCACGACGAAGGGGACGGTGTCGCCCACGGTCAGGAGGCTATCGGAAAAGACGAAAATGATGTCCGCGGCCGGACCTGGCCGATCGAAGACATCTGTTAACGCACAGCCCACCAGTACCAGACTGCCCAGCAAGCCCGCCGTCAATCCGGCGACCAAGGGTCGTGACCGCACCGGATGTCCCTGTGTAGGGAAGTCCCTAAGGTGTGTTCGGAGGGGCGCTACAGCAAGCGTGGCGAGTGCCCGGGGCAGGACTCGAACCTGCAAGGGGTCGCCCCCAAGGGATTTTAAGTCCCTTGCGTTTACCAATTTCGCCACCCGGGCCAACGATCAATTATAGCCGCTCGGTATGCGTCCCCGCCGATGCGGCGACCTCCATGACCGGTGGCGTCCTGCCGTAGGACCGCTGGAACGCGCGCTGAATCGCGGGAATGGTCTTCTTGTCGGTCTTACTCACTAGCACGATCGCTGCACCGCCCCACCCCGCCCCGGTCAGCCGCGCTCCTAGCGCTCCAGCCCGCTTCGCCGCGGCGACGATCGTGTCGAGCTCCGGCGCGCTGCAGTCGTACAAGCGACGACACGATTCGTGCGATTCATACAACAGCGCACCGAACTGTTTGAGCCTGCCACGCTCGAGCAACTGCGCGGCGAGGCGCGTGCGCGCGGTCTCCCCCACGACATGCACGGCGCGCGAGCGCAACGGTTCGCGCAGCGCGCGCTTGAGCCGCAACAGCCACTGGGCCGGCCAGCTTGCCAGCCAGACCAGCTCGGGGAGCTCGACCTTGAGCCGCTTCACGGCCGCTTCACACTCGGCGCGCCGCTCGTTCAACCGACCGGCCGAGAGGTTGTGGCGCACGCCGCTGTCAACCAGAAACAGCCGCGCGTGGAACGGGATTTGGCGCGTTTCGAGGGACGCACACTCGAGGAGCAAAGCATGCTCCCGTTTCGCGAGCGCGGCGATCGTCTGATCCATGACGCCGCAGCGTACCCCCACGTGATCGCATTCCGCGCGAAATGCGACGCCCGCAACCTGCCGCGGCGTCAGCGTCGCGCCTGCCAGCGTGACGAGTGCCTTCGCGGCGGCGACCGACAGCGCGGCAGATGACGCCAACCCGGCGCCGACCGGAACGGTCGACGTCACCGCGATACGCACGCCCCCCCCGTCCATTCTCGGCAGCGCCTCGAGCGCCCAAAGCTCGCGCAGCACGCCCGCGACGTACGCGGCCCAGCCCTTGGGAAGCTCCTCCTGCCAACGAACCCGGATGACTTTGTGGTAGCGCGTCGAAACCGCTTCGAGAACACCGGGCGCGTTGACCGGTCCGGGACCGACGGCCACCGTGGTGCGCTCGGCGATCGCGATTGGCAGCACCGGTCCACCGTTGTAGTCGGTGTGCTCACCGATCAGGTTAACGCGACCCGGTGCCGACGCGACCGCGCGCGGCGGTTCGCCGAACGCGTCGCGAAAAAAGTCTATCGCCGGACGTGACATGGGTTTGACAATGATTCGAGGCAATGCTACCGTATCGCGGCCGGATTCACCATCTACCTCAATTCGCCCTCGCGGAGAACACGTTATGCGGCGGTTTGCGTTGTTGCTGCTCGCCGGAGCCCCTTCGCTCGTCTCCGCCCCCCCCGCCCCGCTGCTCGCGCAGGGGTTTGGCGTGTACGAGCAGAATACCTGTACCATGGGGCGCGCCGGCGTCGCCGCGGCACGACCGTGTGCGGACGGCTCGGCCATCTTCTTCAATCCAGCCGGGCTCGCCGGAATAAGCGGCAACCACTTGAGCGTGGGCACGACGCTCATCGCGGCACACGGCGGGTTCACCGACGACTTCCTTGGCACTCGCAGCGATCTCAAGAACCCCGTGATCCCCGTCCCCAACGTCTACATCACCCATCAGATCAATCCCAAGTTCACGGCTGGCATCGGGTTGTACGCCCCGTACGGTCTCGAAACCAAGTGGGATCCCAATAGCTTTTCCGGCCGCTTCCTCGGCTACAACACCGACGTGCGGTCGATCTACATCCAACCGACCGTGGGGTACGAGATCAGCCCGCGCTTGAAGGTCGGCGTCGGGGTCGCATACATCACGAGCCGCCTCACGCTGCGCCAGCGCGCCGATCTGTCGTCACAGCTGGTGCCGCCCGCCCTCGCCGCGCTCTTCCCGCCGCCGGGGCTGCCAGCCGGGACCACCTTCGGGATGCTCGGCGTTCCAACGGGCACCGACTTCGCGGACGCGAACCTGCATGCCACCGGTAGTGGGTTCGCGGTCAATTTCGGCGGCATCTTCAAAGTCAGCGATCGCCTGAGTATCGGCGGGCATTGGCTCACGCGGAAAACCATCAAGTACAGCGGCACAGCCACATTCGTCCCCGAATCGACGCATCTGTTCGTGCCTGCCACCATCGGCACGTGTCCAGCATGTGTGCCGGCCGGTACACCGGTCGACGCGTTGCTCGCCCCGGAGTTCGGCGCCGGTGGCCCGCTCTCGAATGGCGCCGTCTCCACCTCGATCATCATGCCACCACAAGGCTCGATCGGATTCGCGTACAAGATGCAGGACAACTGGACAGTGATGGCGGACTACCAGTACGTCGTGTGGGGATGGTTCAACACCGTCGTGATCGATTTCCAGAATACCGCGACGCCCGATTTGACGCTCCATCCTGCCAACAAAGACACGCATGGATTCCGGCTCGGCACGGAGTACCAGTATTCGCCGAAAGTGGAGATCCGGGGCGGCTATCTCTATCACACCGGCGCTTCGCCGACGACGTTCGTCACGCCGCTGCTGCCCGAGGGACCGCGCAACGAGTTCACAATCGGCGCCGGGCTGGTGCTCACGCCCAAGCTGCACGGGGACCTCGCGTACCAGTACATCAAACAGAGTGACCGGCGCGGCACGGTGAACCTCGCCGCGGGAAACACCGGTCTCTACCAGTTCTCCGCCCATCTGTTCGGGATCGGGCTGGCTTACACCTTCTGAGGAATGCGACTCATGCTTTGGACTAAGCGATCCTCTGCCGCCCTCCTCGGTCTGCTCCTCGTCGCGGCCTGCCATAACGATGAGCTGAACCGGCCGTTTGCGGATACGCCGGTCGATCCGTTGTTCGCCCGCTACGTCTCGATGCCGCCATACACCAACGTGTTCACGCGCACCCGTCTGACACCGCCTGGGTTTCCGGCGAGTACGGACAGCTCGTGCTATCTGCGCGCGATTCCGTCCATACCGCCGCCGTACATCAGCAACACCGCGGTGCCCAGCGCTGAAGTCCTCGACATTTATAAGAACGTCGACACGGCCGCCAATCCGAACGCGCTGACACAGTTTTTCCTCGGCGGGCTGACTCAGGCACAAATGATGGCGAAAGCGCAACCGACGTTCGTTTCGGTCTGGATCGGCAACAACGACGTGCTCGGCGCGGCCACCAGCTCCACCAATCCCGGCGACAGCAGCAAAATCACACCGGTCGCGGTGTTTCAGAGTCGCTACGACAGCATGACGAGCTTCGTGGCGGCCGCGAAACCGAAGGGTGCGGTACTGATCGGCGTCGGGAACGTTACCGACCTGCCTTTCTTCAGTGCGGGCGCGACATACTGGGCGATCAAGAACAAGTTGGCGCTGCCCGATACCTTCCCCACGCTGTTCACGGTGAGTTCGAACTGCGCGCCAGCGGCGACGGGCATTCCCGGCGCTCGCGGTGACACGGTGCTCGTGCCGTTCCCCTACGGTGCCGCGCTGCTCGTCGCAGCGTCGCCGCCGAACAATCAGCCACGCAACCTCGATTGCTCCGACAGCGTGGTCGCCATCGTAACTCCGCCGGAGCTGCGCCGGCTCGTCGGCGCGTTCCTGGCGTACAACGCCCACATCGCGGCCCAGGCGACCGCCCATCAATGGGAGTACCTCGATCCGAATCCGACCCTCGACTCGCTGCGCACTGTCCCGACGGCCGTGCGGCCTTTCCCGCGCCTCGGACAGCCCTGTAGCGCCAATCCGTTCGGGACGGCCTTCTCATGCGACGGCGTGCACCCGAGCGCAGCCTCGCAAAAGCTCATCGCGCAGAAGTTGCGCGAAGCCATCAACGCCGCGTATTCGACCGCGATTCCCGCGATCCCCTGAACGCGAACCCGCGTTGCGTGACGGGGTAACCCGAACGGCATCCGCATCCGCGGG
>MNDR01000069.1 GCA_001915025.1 Gemmatimonadetes bacterium 13_2_20CM_2_65_7 | reverse complement strand
TATTGGAGGTCGTTCGTCTGTTGGAAGACGCGTTGGAGAGGAAAGCCAAGATTAACCTTCTACCGATGCAGCCCGGTGATGTTGCTGCCACGTTTGCTAACGTGGAGACTCTAGAGTCGGTCACTGGTTTCGCACCGCGGACTCCCATGCGTGAAGGAATCCGTAACTTTGTCGAATGGTATCGTGGATTCTACGGATGACTTCTTCCACTGCTCGTTGATAGGTATTTTCGATTGCTATTGAGTCGCAACAGCGAGAAGCCACCGATTGTTATGGTGTGACTGAAGTCTCCATGCTCGACGCACTCACCGCTTCGCTATAACAATAATCGCCACCGTACTTGCCAAGATCTGCGCAATCGCTCCGAACAACGCTACCGTATCCGTATGCGGAGCATTCGGATCTTTCGCGGGCACATAGACCTCAGATCCCGGACCAGGTGATGGATTGCTCGAAAAGAGGAGTGAACGACGCCGTGTCCGCGTCTCGCCGTTCGCATAGCGCACGCTGACTTGGCCTTTTTCCGCGTTGCGCGTGAACCCACCGGCGCCACTCAGATAGTAGTCCAACCCCGCGCCCTTGCGATACAACACACTCCCCGGCGAATTCACCGCCCCCGTCACCCGCACGCTCGGCTGATACTCCGGAATCCGAACTGAGTCGCCCGGCTGAAGAATGACATTGTCCCGCGAGTCGTGCTCCCGTAGCGCCTTCGGCAAATCGATGTTGATGCGGCCGCGATTGTCCACCGCCCGCACGAACCGAATTCCCTCCTGATACGCCCGCGGCGTCAAACCGCCCGCCCGCTGCACGAGATCGGCCAACCGATCGTCCTTCGCCTTGAGCGCATACGTGCCGGGATACAACACCTCACCCAGGATTGTCACCGTGCGCTGCAGCTCGAAATCGGGCTGGCGGAAAATCAGCACGTTGTCGTACGGCTGGAGCGGCGCGTCCGGCGCAGTGCCAGCGGCAGGAAACGAGACCCCCGGTGGACCGATGTACCGCGATGAGTCGCGCTCGGACAGGTACGACGAGTCGAGCGGCACCCGCACCGTCGTCGCGAGCTGACCCTTGGAGCGATCCGCCGGCAGCCGCGCAATCTCGGCATCGCGCAGGTCGGCGCCGATGCGCGGGCCGCGCGCCAGCACCACGAGCTGCCGCAACGTGATCCCCGGCCGCCACGGATACGTCCCCGGCTGCTGCACCATCCCCGTGATCGCAACCGTGTACTGATCGGACGCACCAGCGAGCGAATCGACCTGCACCACGTCGCCATCCTCGAGCGCGAAGCGCGGCGCGACGCCGTTCGTCATCGGCACGTCGATCGTGACCCGCGCCGTCGTCTGGGCGCCGCGCGCCTCCGGCGGCAACACGCGCTCCACCTTCACCCGCTCGAGCGCAGCGTCGGGGCGGAAGCTGCCCGCTGCGCTGATCATATCGGCCAACGTCTCGCCGGTTTTCGTCTCATAAACCGCAGGTCTCAGCACCGCGCCCGACACCCGGACGCGCGACAGGTGAATGGGCACAAATATCACGTCACCCGTCTCAAGTCTCACGTCGGCACGTGTGTCACCACGAAGCAGGTAGTCGTAGAGATCGAGCGTCGCGATGGTTTTGCCCGAGCGCTGCACCTCGACGCCGCGCAGCTTGGCGCGCTCGGTCACGCCGCCCGCCGCATACAACGCCGTGAACACGGTGCCGAGCGAGCTGATCTGATAGGCGCCGGGCTGTGCGACTTCGCCCACCACGTACACCTGATTGGCGCGCACATTGGCGACCGTCACATCGAACCGCGTCGTCGCGCTCGCGCTGCGCTTGACGCCCGAATACACGCGGCCGAGCCGCGAGTACAGCACGTCGCGCAATTGATCGAGCGTGAGATTGGCGACGTGCACCTGGCCCACCTGCGGAATCAGCACGAAGCCTTCGCGCGTGACGGGCAGGGAATACGCCAGCTCGACGTCGCCCGTGAGAATCAGGACGAGATTGTCGCCGGGGCCGAGCTTGTAATCGGGAGGCACGGGCCCCGCGAGCAGCGGCAGGAACTGCGTCGTCGTCCGCTGGAACACGTCGACGCCAAAGACTTCGCTGGGTACGCGCGTGGGTCTACGTACGAATCCCGTGTCGTAGGGCAGCGCGGGATTCGTGAGGGCGGGAAGACCAAGCGCTTGAAGCGCCGCGAGCTCTTGCGATCCAGGCACGAGCGCAGTTGGCCCAGCGGACTCGCTGAGATACGCATCGAGCAGCGTCGACGGATAGCCGCTCGCACTCAGCCGCGACCGGATTTGGTCAGCGGTCAGGCCTGACTGCGAAATCCGACTGCGGACCATGTCGCCGAGGCCTGGCTGCTGCTGCAAAGCCTGTTGGACTTGCGCGGCGGTTGGCTGCTGCGCAGCGAGGGCTGGTGCCAGCGCCACGAACGCGACGAACAAGGCAATCCTCATCTACTTCACTTTCTCCAAGGGCTCAGAAATCAGGCCGGCAAACATGGCCCCTAACTGATGGCGGGTCAAGTTGTTAAACAGGCCTTGCCTCTGATAGCTAATTTGCTATCATCCCTGCATGACCACCGCTGCCGAGCTGCTCCGTCAAGCGCGCACCCGCGCCGGACTGAGCCAGCGGGAGCTGGCCCACCGCGCCGGCACCGCGCAGTCCGTCATCGCCCGCATCGAAAAGGGGCAAACCAGTCCGACCTGGGAGACGCTCGACCGGCTGCTGGCCGCCGTGGATCTCGAGTTAAACGCGCAGCTCGAACCACGCGTCGTTGTGGGATCGCACATGCTCGACGATGTGCCCCGCATCCTGAGGATGACGCCTGAGCAGCGGCTCGAGGAAGTCAAGAACCTGAGCGAGTTCCTGCATCACGCCCGCCGTGTCTGAGATCAAGGCGAACGTCGCACCGCTTGATCCGAAACGGATCTTCAGCGCGCTCGCGAAGCATGACGTGCAATTCGTGCTCATCGGCGCACTCGCGGCCCGGCTTCAGGGCTTCCCACGTGCCACGTATGACGCGGATATCACACCAGCAAAAGACACCGACAACCTGCGGCGCCTGGCCGCTGCCTTACGCGACCTCGAGGCGCGCATCTATACGGAACAGGTTCCGGAAGGCTTGGCATTCGATTGCAGCGCACCGATGCTCGCGCGCGCCGATATCTGGAACTTGATCACGACGGCGGGACGGCTGGATCTCGCGTTCCAGCCCTCCGGGACTACCGGATTCGCGGATCTGGCGCCGCAGGCCGTACGGTTCGAAGTGTATGGCCACCCGCTCCTCGCCGCGCGCCTCGAAGACATCATCCGCTCGAAAGAGGCGGCCGGGCGGCCGCAGGATCGGCAGGATGTCGAGGTGATTAAGGAGATGCTGAAAAGACGGTGAGGCGGTTGGAAAACCGAATCTAGAAGGCGCCAAGACGCAGCAGACGCAGCAGCGGTTTTCAGCGTATAGCGGATAGCTCTGCACGTACGGTCGTGGCCTGTTTGGCAAGACCGGGCACCGAGATCAAACGTTCGTTCACGGGATCGGCGGCGAGCCGAAAGCCTTCGAGGGTGAAGGCGCCCAAAATTGGCTCCGCGCCAGGCGGCGCGAACACGACCAGCGTCGGTTGCTCCCGTCCCTCAAGTCTGATTTGGATCCAGGCGACTGGATAGCGCACCAGGCGGCCATCGGCCAACTCGAATGGCCACTCGTGCTCAGCGGTAACGCCCAGCTCTTCGAGCACGTCGCGTGGAATCCAGCTGTACGTAGATCCTGTATCGACCAACGCTCGGAGCGGCGTGAAGCGGTCTCCGTCCCGCCGTCCGATTTGAATGCGTACGCGGAAGTTGCCCACATCCGAATCTGAAGTGCTCCCGCCGGGGAACGGTAACCGATTCATTGCATCCTCAG
This sequence comes from Gemmatimonadetes bacterium 13_2_20CM_2_65_7, assembly GCA_001915025.1. GTDB lineage: Bacteria > Gemmatimonadota > Gemmatimonadetes > Gemmatimonadales > GWC2-71-9 > 20CM-2-65-7. The sequence goes on along the minus strand of MNDR01000069.1, from coordinate 19,828 downwards.
TGCAGAAGTGTACGACCAATGTACCCTCAGCCGAGACTGGCTAGACGTGACGCACACAGTTGGGCTAAATGCTCGCCGAACGGCAGGCTACAGGTAAGTCCCGGCGAAACGGCATTGAGCACGTGCACCGTCCGTTCCGATTCGCGCACCACGATGTCGTCGACCAACTCCCCAGCACGATTCACCACCTGAGCGCGATTTCCCGCATATGATCGGACGAGATCGCCCCGTTGCAGCGCCGGCACGAGGAGCCGCGCCTCTTTCCAGACCGCGCCCAGCGAGAGGCTCTTGGTAACTTCGCTCCGCACCAATCCCAGAAACCGTCGTTGGAGCACCATCCGCCAGAAACCCGGCCAGGTAAGCGTCCCCGCGAGATCACGCAAGTTTATCGCGCTGAGCGTGTAGGCTTCGCGCCCGAATGCCAGCATGGCGCCCGGGCCGACGATGACTCGGCCGTCCGCGCGGCGGGACAGATGTACACCAAGAAAGGGGAACGTCAGATCGGGCACCGCATAGACGTGACTGCGAATCAGCGCGCGGCGCTCCGCGACGAGCTCGGCGTAAAGCCCTCGAAACGGGATTATCCGCAGATCAGCCGCTAACGGACCGGCCAGGCGATCGGCATACAGACCCGCACAGTTCAAGGCAACACCTACTTCCCAGGTGTCACTCGCCGTCCGGACGCGTGCGCCGTTCCCCTGATCACCGATCGACCGCACCGTCACGTCGTAGCGAACTTCGGCTCCCGCGGCGCGCGCATCTTCGAGCAGCACCTCGACGTAGCGGACGGGATCGAAACTCGCGCCCTCAGGCGCGTGCAGCGCTTCGATGCCCCGCGCCTCGGGCTCGATTGCGGGAATCTCGTCTCCAGGGACAATGCGGCTCTGCACTCCGTTGCCCTGTGCGCGCCGGTGCAGCTCGGCGAGCGTCGCACGCTCGGCCTCGGTGCGTGCGACAATCAGAATCCCGCCTTGGACCATGGGAATGCGGCGCTCGCGACAATACTCGCGGAGCCGGCGACTGCCTGCGACGCAGTACTTGGCCTTCACGGTCCCCGGCTTGAGGTTGTACCCGGCGTGAATGACGCCGCTGTTGCGGCTGCTCTGGTGCTGGGCAGGCCGCGACTCTTTCTCGAGGATCAGCACGCGCGCACCGGCACGGGCGAGATGCAGAGCGGCGCTTGCGCCGATCGCGCCGGCACCTACAACGACGACGTCGAAAGCCATTGAGCGCGGGTTGATGACATCGCACCAACCTAATGTGGCTTACATTTCTCGGGAGGAGAGACCGGAGGTGGGCATTACCTACATCGAAGGCGCAGTTCGAGGGCCAACGGGAACGGAGCGCGTTCAATTCCTCATCGATTCGGGCGCGATGTACTCGTTGCTCCCGGATGCCGTGTGGCGGCGCATCGGACTCACGGCCAATCGGGAAGAGCGATTCTCGCTGGCTGATGGGACATCGGTCTCGCGCCCGGTGTCCGAGTGCCATTTCGCGCTCGCGCAGCGGGCCGGCCACGCGCCGGTGATACTTGGTGAACCCGATGATCCCGAGCCTCTGCTCGGCGTCGTGACGCTCGAGAACCTTGGCCTCGTGTTCGATCCGTTTCACCGGACCCTACATCCAATGCGGATGTTGCTGATTTAGAACCTACGCGCATTCTGCAGTACCCGCACGCGACAAAATGATGACGGCGCCGTACGGCCGCGGGCAGAAATTGACTCGGCTCCTTCGCCGAGTCGATATTGTGCTCATGGCTGCTCCGCAGCGCCTGCTTACCGGCGCATTCACCGTCGAGACGTATCACCGGCTCGGCGAGCTTGGCGTATTCCACGAGGACGATCGCGTGGAGCTCATCAACGGCCAGGTCGTTCCGCTGACGCCGATCGGCGATGCACACGCTGCGTGCGTCCAGCGCTTAAGCACGTACCTGGGACAGCGCATGCAGCTGCCAGTCTTCGTCAGCACGCAAAATCCGGTCGTGCTCGATCCACGCTGGGAGCCACAGCCGGACATCGCGGTCGCGCGCCGAGAAGCGGGCCTGGCCGGCCATTGGCGAGTGACAGCCAGGGACGTGCTGCTGATCATCGAGGTCGCCGATTCGTCCCTCCCGTACGACCGCGACGTGAAGATCCCACAGTACGCCGAATCCGGGATTCCCGAGGCGTGGCTCGTCGACGTCAACGCGGAGAGGATCAGCGTTTATCGCGATCCTGGCCCCCAGGGCTACCGCAAGGTTGCGGAATTCAGTCGTGGCGAGACGCTGAGGCCAATGCGATTGCCCGCCACTGAGATTACGACAGAAGAGATCCTGGGTTAAAACAGCGGCTTATAAATTTCAGCCGTCATCGCCGCCGTCCGCTGCCAGGTAAACTGCCGCGCCCGCTCCCACCCCTTCTGAATCATGTCGTCGCGCTCATCGGGGTCGTCCAACCGCTCCAGCGCATGCACGTAGGCGGCGGGATCGCGTCCCTCGACCACCAGGGCGGCATCCCCGGCGACCTCCTTCAGGCCACCCGCGCCCGACGTGACAACCGGCAATCCCGAGGCAAACGCCTCGAGCACCGGGAAGCCGAACCCCTCATATAAGGAAGGAAAGAGCAGCACGTCGGCCGCGCGATAGGCGCGCCGCAGCGTCGTATCATCGGCCGACGCCACGCTGCGCACCGCCCGCCGCACATCCAGCCGCTCGATCAACTGCTCCTGCTCGGCGCTGAACCGGCCACCCACCTGCAAGAGATAGGTGTCGGTCTGCTGGCGCAGCCGCGCCACCGTCTGAATCACGAGCGGCACGTTCTTGCGGTCGACCGTGCTGCCGACGTGCAGCACGACGAACGCGTCGTCGGGGATCCGCCACTCGCGCCGGCCGCGGTCGCGCGCGACCGCCGACTCGCCAAAGAACGCGCGATCCACACCGAACGGCACGACGTGAATGTTCCGCTCGTCGCCGAGCCACGTCGCCAGCTCGCGCTTGAGCCAGTCGGTGCCGACGATGTAGGAGTCGGCCTGGCGCAGCGCTTTCAATGCCTGTCGCAGGAAGCGATTGCGCACCCCTTCGCGCCAGCCGTCCGTCGGCGAGCGCAGCACCACGACCGGCATCAAGTCGTGCACGGTCACGACGACCGGCCGGCGGCCCGCCTTCTCGATCATGTGCGCGTAGCTGTGATCGAGCACGTGCACGACGTCGGCGCGCTTCGCCTCGCGCTTCACGCGCCACGGATAGAAGTAGTAGCGCGCGGCATACGACTGGGGGCCGTGCAGCGGACCGGGCAGCACCACGCGCGACGGATCGACGGGCTGCGACCACCAGCGCACGAACGCTTTGCGCCGGTTGCTGCGCTTCTCGCCCGTCGAGCCGCGGCGACCAACGGAGTCGCGCGTCAACGAACCGACGTGAGCGGCCAGATTGACACGGAAGCCGAAATCGCTCGACTCCAGCCAGTCATGGAGACGATGAGCGTAGCGGTCCATAGAGGGCCAGCGCTCTAACGGCAGATCGGGGACCAGCAAAACACTGGGCACTAAAAACTCTCCTACCACACGGTTTTCTATTTTACCAGCTGCTTCCAGAACTCAAGCGTTCTTTCCGCGATCGCGTCGTCCGAGTAAAGCCGCAGCGCTCGCGCCCGTGCGGCGGCGGCAAGCGCGCGTCGTGCGGGTTGATCGCTCACCCGCGCTAGCGCCGCGGCTAGGGCGGGCACGTCACCCGAGGGCACAACGACGCCGGCGTCCGCAATCAATTCTGGAATAACACCACTATCCGTCCCGACTACGGCCACCTCATTCGCCATCGCTTCCATCAGCACGTGCCCGTTGGCCTCGCGGTAATCGGGCAGGGCGCGCGATGGCTGCACCAGGACGTCCAGGTCCGGCCACAGACTCGCGACCTGCTCGCCGGGCAAGCCGCCGGTCCAGCGCACGCGCGCCGCTAGGCGCAGCTCGGTCGCGAGGCGCTCGAGGCGTTCCCGTTCGGGGCCATCGCCGACGATCGTGAGCCGCCATTTGGCGCCGCGCTGCAGCGCCAGTGCCTCCAGCAAATTATCGATTCCCTTATTGCGGACCAAGCGGCCGATGAAGCCGATTGCGAGTCCCTCGTGCGGCACGTGCTGCGGCTCGTGCGGCGCGAGGGCGCCGAGCTGCGGGATCACGGCGATCGGGAGATTGGGGGCGTCGTGACGGGCGAGCGAACCCGCTAGATCACTCCCCGCGACGAGGCCGGTCAGCCGGCGCAGCATGCGGCGGTGCTGCCACCGGGCCCACCAGCCGAGCTCCAGGTCGACGTTCTGACGGGTGAACAGCACGACGGGAATCGCCAGCCGGCGCGCGGCGGCGAGCACCTGGCGCGCCGCGGGGGTGGTGGGCTCCTCTTCGATTTGTACGAGATCGGGGCGGCGGTCGCGCAGCAGCGCCTTGAGCGCGCGGCGCCCGTAGGTCGCTTTCTCGAGCTCGCCTTTTTGGCCCATGCCGTGCGCGGGCAGGGGAAAGACCTCGAGGCCGCCCTGCCGTTCCCAGGCGACGTCGATCGGCCGGCCGAACCACGGCTCGCGCCAGCGTTGCGGAATGGCGACGGTGACCTCCAGGCCGCGCGCAGCCAATGCCCGGAGCTTGCCCCGATGAGCGGGCTGGAGGTAGGTGTGGGAGAGGACGAGAACTCTGCGCAGAATGGGCGGCACAGGACTCGAACCTGTGACCTCCGGTATGTGAGACCGGCGCTCTAACCAGCTGAGCTAGCCACCCCTGAACGGCTGACGGGAAAAGATAAACCTATCGGCGCATGGTCTCCAAGACTGCCGGAGTGAATGGATTGCGCCCTTGGCGCAGGGCAGCGATCCAGTGGCCGGCCGAGCTCTCGTCGTCCGCTCGACCGCCCGGTCGCAGACGGCCAACACGGCGCTCGCCTGACCGGCGAGCGCGCCATTCCAGCAGGCCATCCGCCACATCGTCGGCCAGAGGCCAAGCGTCGAGTCGAGCGCTGCGGCCCGCGTGATTTCGGCGAGCGCCTCCGGGATCTTTCCCTGGTGCGCCAGCCGCCAGCCGTTTGCAACACTCGCGCTGACCGCATTCGAGTCCGTCCTGCTGCGGAGCGCCTGCGCGAGACTGTCATGCCGCTCGCGGAACGCGAGCATCCAGGGCGTCCAGCCGTCGTGGGTCCGCTGGTCGGGCTTGGCGCCGCGGCTGATGAGCTGTCGCAGGACATCGCCGTGACCCGTGAGCGCGGCGAGGTGCAGCGGCGTCCAGCCGTCCTCGTCCGCCGCCGTCGGGTTCACGCCCATGGAGAGGAGTTGCTCGACCACGGCGCTGTGCCCGTTGCGAGCGGCAAAGTCCAGGTCTCGACCATCGAGGAGGGGAAGCGCCTCGAGAGTGGTCTCGTCGCGGCGGTAATAGGCGACGCTCGAGACGCCATCGACTGAGTACGTAGGCACGCGCCCGTCGAACCACAACCGCGCCGCTTCGTGGCCGTCTGCCGGGTCGACCTCGACGACGCTGAATCCCTCATGGCCCAACGAGTCCGCCACGCCGGTATAGAAAAAGATGCGGGAGCCTGCCCAGCGCGTGGTCGGTCGCATGACGCCCCCGCCGCTTCTGAGCCGCTCACCAAAATTCATGTTGGGCGACGGGTACTCGCGCTGATAGCGCACCGTGCCCTTGCGATCCACGAGCATCAGGTTGTGCCAGGAGTTGACGATGAGCCCCTGTCTCCAGACGGTGAAGCTGGTCGGCTGCTCGTCTTCCTTGAACTTCACGTCGGTGATGGTCCGTACGTTCCCGTCTGCGATGCCGATCGCCACGACGCGCTTGTCGCCGACGACATAATCGGTGTCGCCGCGCAATTCGTCCCATGTGGCGTTCTTCAGCTCCACGGGCTCCCGCCACACCGGGTGTCCGGTGGCGGGATCGAGAAGATCGAACCAATCGTAGCCGCGGATGAGCAGGCCGCGGCGCGTCGCAATGGCGCGTAACGCGTGCTTCTTGTACGCGCGCGCGCTCCATGCCCTGGAGCCGTCGGCGCTGTGGAGTGCCACCAGGCTGTCTTCTGAAGGCACGACGAGCACATCGCGGAGCTTCAGGATGGACGCGTATCCATCATCCACGAGGGGCAGCTTCGCCCCGCGGACCGCCGTGCCGCGCCACAGCACCCGCCCCGTACGCGCGTCGAGACGGATCGGGCCATCGGTGCTGAGATACAGCACGAGCGTCGTGTCGCTGTCGTCGTAGGGTGACTGATTGCCAAAGAGATATGACACGCCGCCCGATTGGAACACCTTGGGCTCAGCGCTAAACGCACTGTCCTGGCGCCAGCGGATGTGGCCGGTCGCGAGGTCGATCGCGATGAGCGTCGAAGGACTCGCCTTCGTGTGGCCGAGCATGATGATAGCCGTGTCGGCGTTGGGCGAGGGTAACCAGCCGCGGGCACGGAGGACTGACACGGTCGCGCTGTTCCAGCGCTCGACACCGGTCCGCAGATCGATGATGTGCAGCGTGTCGCCGCGGGTGACGATGGCGAAGCCGGTGCTGCCCACGATGTCGAGCCCCACTGCCTTGAGGTCGGCGAGATCTTTCCGTGCCCACGTCACCGCACCGGTCGTAGGATTGACGCCGGCCAGCTGCGTTTTGGTGCCGATGAGCAGGAGATATTCGTGCGAGTCGCCGGTCGCGGACGCGATATCGTACGGGCGGGGTATGGCAGCGGTGAAGTAATAATTGATTTCGCTGGGGCTGTTGTAGCGCCACAGCGCCGGGCTTTCGAGGATCCGCAGCTTCTGGATACCGGTGCGTGCGAAGCGCAGTGTGTCGGCGCGCTCGGGCGATTTCACCAGCACGGTGTCCGCACGCCAAGCGACCACCGTCCCTTCGAAGTTTCGCAATCCCGATTTGGTATCGATTCTGACCCGGGCGCCGGTCGGGACGGGTGGCGCACGGCGCGAATCTTGAGCGAAGAGCGGATGGTGGAGAAGGACAAGCAACGCAACAGCGGATGCGCGCCTCATGGAGACCCCGGGCGAAGCGGAGGCTGTTGATCATACCCGCGGAATGGGCAACGATCAATGAGCGTTATACATTGATCCTTCGCGCGGGCCCTTAGCTCAGCGGTTAGAGCAGCGGACTCATAATCCGTAGGTCCCAGGTTCAAATCCTGGAGGGCCCATGGACTCACCCCGTGACGTGGTCCTCACCCCCTGACCCCCTCCCCGTGACGTGGTCCTCACCCCCTGACCCCCTCTCCCTTCGGGAGAGGGGGAACGATTGTTTGGGGGTCGCACGCAAACTTTTGCCCAGGCGTGAGTCAATCTGGTTTGTTGAATTCGCCAGAGATCCTCGATCCTCACGCCTATGGATCCGCTTCGCCGTCTCACAGCACGTCAACGATACGCGTTCGCGCGCCAGCTTCGACGCCAGCGCACGCCTGCCGAGCGTCATGCTTGGACATTGCTGCGCAATCGTGGTGTGCTCGGTCTCAAGTTCCGTCGGCAGCACGTGCTGCACGGATTCATCGTGGACTTTTGCTGTCTCCACGAATGCATCGTGATCGAACTGGAAGGAGACGTGCACGATTCGATCGAACGCCAGGGTTATGACCGGGCGCGCAGTGAGTTCTTAACCGCTGCTGGTTTCCGAGTGATCCGCGTGCGCAATAAGGATGTGACTCGAGAGCATCTGGAAGCGGTACTGCGGAACGTGCTGAGAACTCACCCGTAGTCCCCCCTCTCCGGAACGGAGAGGGGGTCAGGGGGTGAGGACCACCCGGAGAGAGTGGCAAAACGCGTGCTTCACGGTTGGCGACGGCTAGCTCAATAGCCTGTCAGAAATCAGTTGCGATCCCCGCAACGTTCACGACGTGGGCCGCCGCGCGAATGATCAATGTATAACGTTCAATGATCATTGAACATTGATCATTGATCATTGTATGACTGGCCCGTTCACTGCTTTGTTGCGGTAAAATTTCCCGCGAGCACCATCGGCGTTCCATTGGCGCTGATGTGCACGTTGACGAGGCCCTGGAGACTTCCGCCAGCGATCACGCCCATGTCGTGCCAATTAGTGTTATCGAAATCGAAGTAGACGCTGTCGCCACTGATACCGCCGTTCGCAACCGCGCCAGCGCTGCCTGTGCTGTCGTAGTAGCCGCTCGCGGTGCACACTAGATCACCGGTGTAGGTGCCTGCGAATGACGCGCTGTGCTGAGTCAGGACCATCGTCGCGCGAGCTCGGCAGGTCAGTCCTTGCGCGGAAAGATTCGGCACGCTGTAGTTGTACGTTCCGGCGATGTTCTGGACTTGAGGTCCGGTGCTATCGCCGCCGCCACATGCAACTCCAAGGAGGCAAAGGCTTGCCAGCACTCCACCGTTGCGCATAGCGCCCTCCTACGGAGGTCGAATGATCAGTGATCCTACCTCGCTACCCGCCGCAAAGTTCACGATGTGGGCCGCTCGGCGCACTAGCGCCTAGGCGGCGTAGGACGCAAAATCTCATTTCCCCCGGACCCTGTGAGGATCTATGCGGCACGCGACGATCGCCATCGCTATCGGCCTCGTGGGAATCGCCGGCGCGGCACGGGCGCAGGGTGGGGGTCGGGCGGGCACCGGCGTACTGGTCGGCTCGGTGCATGACTCGGCGAACGGGGCGATCTCCGCGGCCAGGGTGGACGTGCCCGGCACCGCGGTGGGAGCGGTGACGTCGGCAGACGGCTCCTTCCGCCTGGTGAACATCCCCGCGGGTCCCCGCACGGTCGTGGTCCACCGGCTCGGATTCGCTCCCGATTCCGCCCGGGTCGAGATCTCCGCGGGCGGTACGGCGGTCCACAACTTCGTGCTCGCCCCCGCCGCCGTAAACCTCGCGAACATCGTGGTGCGCGCCTCGCCGCGCATGGCGGAAACCAAAGCCGGGGCGCTCGCGGTCGAGCAGAACGCGCCCAACATCGTCTCCGCGCTTTCCGGCGACGAAATCCGTTCGCTCCCCAACTTCAACGCGGCGGAAGCCGCGGGACGCATCCCCGGCGTCTCGCTCGAGCGCGACGAGGGAGAAGGCAAGTTCGTGCAGGTGCGTGGCACCGAGCCGCGCTTGTCCAACGTCACGATCAACGGCGCGCACGTGCCCGGCACCGAGGCGTCCCGCATCGCCAAGTTGGACGACGTCCCGTCCGACCTGTTGGCGTCGATCGAGGTCTCGAAGACGCTCACGGCCGACATGGAAGCGGACGCGATCGGCGGCTCGGTCACGCTCGTGACGAAGACGCCCGAGGACGCGCCGCGGGGCTACGTCGCGGGGCAGTACGGGCAGACCGCGCTCGCCGGACGCAATACGTACCAGGGAGGCTTCACCTACGGCGGTCGCTTCGGGCAGGATGGCCGGCTGGGATTGCTGCTCGGCGGCTCGGCGGACCGGAACAACCGCGCCATCGACGACATCGAGCCGGTCTGGGGAGTCTTCGGCGGTACCGCTGCCCCCACCGAATGGGCCATGCGCGACTATCGCTACGGCCGCGAGCGCTTCGGCTTCGGCGGCGACCTCGACTACCGCTTCAATGCCAACAGCCAGCTCTACGTGAAAGGACTCTGGAGCCTCTTCAACAATTACGGCACCAACTACATCTATGACATCGCGGGAACGCCGACACCGGGCGCCGGCGGCAATGGCACGATCCCCGGCGCGTCGCTCACGCGGACGACGAATACGCGCACGCCGAAGGAGCAGATGTGGGCCGCCACGGCGGGGGGGAAACACACCGTCGGCGTCTGGACGCTCGACTACGCACTGGACGCGGCGGGCACGCGCCAGCAGAGCAAGGGCTACCGGTTCTCCAACTTCGACTACGCGGGACCGGCCCTCACGATCGGCTACTCGGCCCCACCGGGGACCGTCTATCCCCAGATCCACTACCAGAGCGCCGCCGATTCCCAAGCGGCCTTCAATCCGGCCAACTACACGCTGGGGACCTTCTTCCAGGGCGACCGCACGACGTCAGGCCGTGACGTGGGCGGCGCCGCCAACGCACGTCTCGACTACGCCCTCGGCGCCTACGCGAGCACGCTCCAGTTCGGCGCCCGCTATCGCGATGAGCATAAGGTCTTCACCTCGCAGTCGGGGTTCTTTATCGACACGGCCGCCGCGCCGGCGATGACTCAGTTTCCCAACTTTTTTACCGATCCCGACTTCTACTCCGGGCTCGCGAGCGGCTACCCACTCGGGCCGGTGGCGAACGCCGACGCCGTGATTTCGTACGAGAACGCGCACGCAGCGAACTTCCGCAACGTCATCAGTCCCGCCAGCGACTCGCTGGGGAGCTTTGATGGCTCGGAGCGGATCACGTCCGGGTATGTGATGAACACCACCGATGTCGGTGCGCTGCAGGTGAACGTGGGGTTGCGCGTCGAGGCGACGCATGCGAGCTACGCGGGCCACTCACTCTCCACGCCGACCGACTCCGCCGGCAACCCGACCGGCCCCGACGTGCTCCAGCCGGTGAGCGGCACCAAGGACTACACGGACCTCTTCCCCAGCGTGCAGTTCCGCTACGCCCTCGACCCCGAGACCAATATTCGCCTCGCCGTCACGCGTGGGATTTCCCGGCCGAACTATCCTGACCTCGCACCGAACCAGTCCGGAAACGTCTGCCCGACGTGCGCCAACCAGCCGTCGCTGAGCGGGTTTACGACCGGAAACCCGAACCTCAAAGCGCAATACGCCTGGAATTACGACCTGCTGGCGGCGCACTACCTGAAGACCGTCGGCGTCATCTCGGGCGGCCTGTTCTACAAGAGCCTGCGCGACGTGATCCTGACGCGGCGGTTCACCTATACCGGTCCCGGCCCCTTCAACGGATACGTGGGCTACGCGCCGGACAACGGCGGTACGGGACATCTGTTCGGCGTCGAGCTGACCTGGACCCAGCGCTTCGTGTCCCTGCCGGGGTGGCTTGCGGGTCTTGGCATCGATGCCAACTACACGCACACCAGCTCCAAGGTGCTCGTCGATCCGACGTCGGGGCGGCAGGCCCAGCTCCTGCGGCAGTCCCCAGACTTCGCGAATGTCTATGCGACTTACGACAAATGGCCGATCTCGGCGCGCCTAGGATGGACGTTCAACGGTACCATGATTCAGTACTACGGCGACGGCACGCCGACTCCCAGCGGCGACACCTATTTCTACCAGCACGGGCAGTTCGACGGCTCCATCGTGTACAACGCGACGCCCGACGTGCAGATCCAGGCGCAGGTCCTCAACATCAACAACGCTGTGTTCGGGTTCTATCAGGGCACGCCCGACCAGCGGTACAACATTCAACGGGAGTACTACAGACAAACGTTCTTCTTCGGTACCAAGATCGGCTTCTGATCGTTCGGTCTCTACAGCAAGCCTTCGCGCCGTAACTTGCCAAGCTGGTCGTAGTAGGTCTCATGCACCGCTAGCACTTCGGCGGGCGAGACCGTCGCTACGCCCGCTTTCCCGACCTCGATACCCGCCGCAAAGTTCGCGATGTGGGCCGCCTCGCGGACGGTGGCGCCGGCGGCGAGCGCCGTGCCGACCCATGCGGTGACCGTGTCACCCGCGCCCGAGACGTCGAACACTTCCCGCGCCATGGTGGGGATGCGCGTGACCTCGTGATCCTTGGTCACGAGGATCATCCCTTCGCCGCCCAGCGTGAGCAGCAGATTGTCCACGGCCAACTTACCGAGCGCGTCCGGCAGCGCGTCGGGATGGGCGAGGTCGAGCGAGGCGCCCATCGCCTGCTCCAGCTCACGGCGGTTGGGCTTGAAGATCGTGGCGCCGCGATAGGCGAAGAAGTTCTTGAACTTGGGGTCGACGATCGTGGGCACGCCGCGCTTCTTCGCCAGCGTCATGCCGCGCTCGATCACCTGCGGCACCAGCGTTCCTTTATTGTAGTCCTCGATGAGCAGGGCGTCGGCGTCGCGCATGGCGCGCTCCAGCGCGGTGCCGAGCTGCTCCATGACCCGGGCCGAGATGGGCTCCTCGATTTCCTCGTCGATCCGCAGCATCTGTTGGCCGCGCGCGACCACGCGCGTCTTGGATGTCGTCGGCCGACCGCCATCCAGCACGAGATAGTCGATGCTCAACCGCTCGTCGCCCAGCTCGGTGCGCACCGCTTCGCCCCGCGCGTCGTTGCCCACGACGGCCACCAGCCGGCACTCGGCACCCAGCGCCGCGACGTTGGCGGCGACGTTGGCCGCACCGCCGAGCGCCTGGCGGCTCGCGTGCACGGTGACGACCGGCACGGGCGCTTCGGGCGACACGCGATCGACCTCACCGACGAGATAGACGTCGAGCATCGCGTCGCCGACGACGACGATCTTGGTCGTCGCCATCTTGCGGAGGAGGGCCTCGATGCGGTCGCGCGCGAGACGCGTATCGGCCATCAGGGGATCCGCCCTTCCTTCTTGGTTCTCCACTCGAGCTGCACGCTGCCGACCCACCGAGTCTTGCTTGCACCAGTCACGTGACCGGCGTTGCTGATCAAATGCACGCCGCCGTCGCCCGACACCGTCCATCTTCCGCGCGCGACCCGACCAGCGAGCGCCAGTCTCAGGGTACGCGTGACGACGCCCGAGAAGATGGTGGGCATGGAGGGGTAGGCGCTGACCGGCGGATGCGGCAGGTGCAGGTCTCCCTCGCCCTGGCGCAGGAGGGTCACTTCGGGCATGAGCAGGATCGAGGGGGAGGGGGGGGCCATGAAGCTCGCGCGCAGCGTCGCCTGATCGTAGTCGGAGAAATTGCGGCCGGTCCCGAGTCCGAAATAAATGGGAGTCTGGAAGTTGTCTTCGTTCCGATACGTGAGGTTCGTCACCCGCGTGTAAAAAAATGTCCACGCCGCACTGAAGCGGGGGAGAGTGCCCTGGGCACCCAACGTCAGGCCGTAGCTCGACGGCTTCTGATCCGCCGCCGTTTTCCTGTCGATCTGGATGTCGTCCAGCATCCCCTGCGCAAAGACCGTGAGCGCCGCTTTGCGCTGTACGTCGAACCCGAGAAATGAGTTCACATTCGTGCCGGTGTTCACCTGGGTGATGTAGCCGACGTTCACGAGGTTCAGGTACCACGGCTCGAGCTGCCGGCCGACGCCTGAGAGGACCGATCCTTCCCACAGATCGAACGTCCAGCGCCCCGGCGGCCGAACCCACAGCCGGTGCAGGATCATGTAGCGATTGTGGACCAGACCCGCGGTGTCCGTCAGGCTGTTCAATTGCGTCGCGAAGCCGTCCAGGCGCAGGCCGCCGGTCCCGATCGAGATGCTCAGATGATCTGGTCCGTACGGCGAGTCGGAGAGCAGAAGTCCCTGCACGGGACTCGGTCCCCAGTTGCGATCGAGAATGCCGAAGAACAATTCCGCGAAGCGAAATTGCGCGCTGATGTACGCTTCCGACGCCTTCCCGGCGACGATGCGGTCTTTCTTGCCGTACCAGTCGGGATCCCATTTCAGTCGCGTGTCGAAGTACGGATGCGTCACGATGACCGCGGGCCCGAAATACAGCGTCAACGCAGCCCCGCCGGAAAACGTGGCGTGACCGGGACCCGCTTCGCGCAGCGGATCACGGCGCGCGTGTGAGCTGGCGGCGACGCCGGCGTGCGCGTCGATGCGCGCGGCGGGCCCGCGCTCGGTGCGCGTCAGGTCCGCGCGCATCCGCCGGACGACAGCCCACTCCGCGCTGGTGACGGCGGTGCTGTCCACCGCGTCGAGCGCGCGCAAGAGATCGGCCGCGCGAAACGGCCGCGTGAGCGGCGTCGGATCCGCCAGGCGACCGCGCGCGATGAGGTGCTCGACGAACGGCGTGCCCCACCAGGAGAGGGGGACGTAGGGGGATGCCTCCTGCGCGACTGCGCCGGCGGGCGCCAGCAGGAGAAGAAGAAAGGTGGTGCGCATGGCGGGGGCAATGATACAACTGCAATGCGGAATGCGGAATGCGAATTGCGGAATTTCCAGGGAGGGTCGTGCCCGTGTCGACGCTTCCATTTACATTCCGCATTCCGAATTTCGCATTTCGCATTGAACCGGCGGCCGAAAAGGAGGGTGAATGGAGGTGGAGCTCCACCGGGGAACCGTTCTCGAATCCCGCCACCGCGTGCACGTCGCCGTTGTGGATGCAGGTGGGCTCCTCGTTGCCCAAGCGGGCGAGCCGGAGTACCGCACCTTCTGGCGCTCGGCGGCGAAACCGTTTCAGGCGGTGCCGCTCGTCGAGGACGGCGCGGTCGACCATTTCACGTTGACACGCCAGGATCTCGCTCTGGCGTGCGCGTCCCACTCGAGCGAGCCGGCGCAGGTGACGCTGGTGCGGGAGTTCTTGCAGCGGATCGGCTGCTCGGAGCGCGAGCTCATGTGCGGGCCGCACCGGCCGCTCTCCGACGCGGTCGCCAAGGATTACGAGACACGCGGCGTGCGGCTCACGGCCGTCTACTCGAACTGCTCCGGGAAGCACACGGGCATGCTGGCGCTCGCGAAGCACCACGGCTGGCCGACGGAGTTCTACGCGCGCATCGAGCACCCGGTGCAGCGGCGTTGCCTGAAGTCGATCAGCGACTACACCGACGTGCCGGCCAACGACATCGGAGTGGCGGTCGATGGTTGTGGCGTCGCGACGTTTGCGCTCCCGTTGCGGAATATGGCGCTGGCATACGCGAGACTGGCGAATGCGAAATTCGCAATGCGGAATGCGGAATTGAACGGTGAGCTTGACGAGGCAAATGAACCGTCTGATACATTTCGCATTTCGCATTCCGCGTTCCGCATTGTCGAAGGCATCCTCCACCATCCCGAGCTCATCGCGGGCGAAGGGCGTCCCTGTACGGAGATGATGCGTGCGCATCCGGGTCGCGTGGTCGCCAAAGTCGGCGCGGAGGGCGTGTACAGCGCCGCACTGCTCCGCGAGGGACTGGGCGTCACGCTCAAGGTCGAGGACGGCCATAGCGTCGCATCCGCCCTCGCCATCGCGGCCGTGCTGGCGGAGCTGGGTCTCAAGCCGCAACCGGCGTCGCTGCTCAAGAAGCCGATCACGAATTCCCGCGGCGAGACTGTGGGGGAGATGCGTGTAAATGGAGGGTTAACGTAATGAAACGATTGCGGAATGCGGATTGCGACATGTTAAGGTGAGTGTCGAGAAGCCCTCCGGGCTCGATCCGCAGACCCTCGCACTCGTCCGCATCGCCGCCGCGACTGCGACCGGCGACGAAGCCAAGCTGCGCCAGCGGATGATCGCGGCGCGCGCGGCCGAGGTGCCGCCGCTGTGGGTCGAGGAGTTGTTGCTTCAGAGCTTCTTGAACGTCGGGTATCCACTCGCGCTCGTCGCGTTCGGCGTGTGGCGCGGCGTGGCCGGCCTGCCGAAAGAGACCGGCGAGTCGATTGCGCACCCCGACTGGGAGCGCTGGACGACGCGCGGCGTGGAGGCGTGCGGCGAAGTCTACGGGCGGACGTTCCACAAGCTGATGCTGAATCTGCGGACGCTGCATCCGGCGATCGAGCCGCTCGTGGTGGTGGATGCGTATGGGAAGATTTTGGGGCGGCCGGGTCTGGATTCGAAACGAAGAGAACTGTGTACGCTCGCGGCCATTGCTATGCAAAACGCCCCTCGCCAATTGCATGCCCATCTCAGAGGTGCGTTGAATACCGGGTCGAGTAGAGACGAGGTCGATGAAGTGATTGCCATTGTCGAAGACGATCTCACGAAGGAGCAGGCGCTAAAGCTTTGGGAAATGTGGGCCGATGTGAGAGAGAGAGCCTTGGATGCGAAGTGATTCTCTGACCCCGGGCGACAGCCCGGGGTTCAAAACATCGGAGACAGGTTTCGTTTCCCCCGGGCTTGCGAACGGGGTCAGAACGCCCGTGTCGGGTCGGACGGTCTAGGTGTTCATTGATCGAGTGGTTGTTCAGGTAGTTGCGGGTACTGGAGGGTCGGGCGCCAGTTCCTTTCGTCGCGAGAAGTTTGTTCCGAAAGGCGGCCCGGATGGCGGCGACGGGGGGACGGGTGGCAGCGTCTATCTCAAAGCCGATCCGAATCTGACGACCCTCCTCGACTATCGATACCACACGCTGTGGAGGGCCGAGCGCGGCCAGCACGGCAAGGGCAAAAACATGACGGGGAAGTCCGCGGATGACGTCTACCTCCCCGTCCCTCCCGGCACCGAAGTCCGCGATGCCGAGACGGGCGAAATCCTGGGCGAGCTTGTGAAGTCCGATGCGACGCTGCTCGTCGCCAAAGGTGGGCATGGCGGGCGCGGCAATCAGCACTTCGCGACGCCGACGCATCAATCGCCGCGCGAATGGGAACCGGGAGAACAAGGGGAAGAGCGGCGTCTCGAGCTGGTTCTCAAGCTCATCGCCGACGTCGGCCTCCTCGGCGAGCCCAACGCCGGCAAGAGCACGCTGCTCTCGGTGATCTCGGCCGCGCGTCCCAAGATCGCCGACTATCCGTTCACGACGCTCGAGCCGCACCTCGGCGTCGTCGGGCTGTCGGACCACCGCTCGTTCGTCGTCGCCGACATTCCGGGCATCATCGAGGGCGCGCACGCAGGGAAGGGACTCGGGCTGCGCTTTCTCCAACATGTCGAGCGCACCCGCGCCGTTGCAGTGTTGGTGCCCGTTGACAGTCCCGACCCACAAGCGACGTATGAACTGCTACGACGGGAGGCGGCCGCCTACTCCAAGGAGCTCGCCGCCAAGCCGCATGTTGTAGTTCTCACCAAAGCCGACCTGACACCAGACACCAGACACCTGTCATTGCGCACGGAGGCCGGTGCACCACTCGTAAGCATTTCCGCCGTCGCCCGCCAGGGCATACCGGAGCTCTTGGAAGTCTTGTGGAAGACGCTGAAGTCGTAGCCACACTGACGCTGTCGCTCGTTCCCGGCATCGGATCGCAGCGCCTGCGCGACCTGGTGCGAGCATTCGGCAGCGCGCGCGCCGCGCTCGACGCGCCGCACAGCCGGATCGCCTTGATCCCCGGGCTCGGCAAGGCAGCGGCGACGGCCATCAAGTCTGCGCGACCAGACGACGGCGTTCGCGTGCTCGAGCGGTTAGCGACGCTCGGCGCGAGGGTCCTGCTGCCCGGAGCGCCCGATTTCCCGCCGCAGCTCGAAGAAATCCGCGACCCACCGGCCGTCCTCTACGTCTGGGGCGACGCGTCGCTGCTGACTCGACCCGGCGTCGCGTTTGTGGGGAGCCGCAATCACACGACCTACGGCGCCGAAGCCGCGCGCATCCTCGCGGGCGCGGTCGCGCAGCGCGCCGTCGTCATCAGCGGCATGGCGCGCGGCATCGACGCGCTCGTCCACACCGCCGCGCTCGATGCCGGTGGCGGGACGATCGGGGTGCTCGGCAACGGATTCGGCATCGTCTATCCCGCGGCGAATCGGGCGCTGTATGACCGGATGCTCGCACAGGGATGTCTCGTGACCGAGCACCCGCCCGGCGAGCGGCCGCACGCCGGGTCATTTCCGCGCCGCAATCGGCTGATCTCGGGACTCGCGCGCGCCGTCGTCGTGATCGAAGCCGCGGCGCAGTCGGGCGCGCTCGTGACGGCGGACGCCGGCCTCGAGCAAAGCCGCGCGATCCTTGCCGTGCCGGGTCCGATCACAAGCCCGACGTCGTTCGGTTGCAACAAGCTCATTCAACAGGGCGCGAAGCCCGCGCTGTGCGCGGCCGACATCTTCGAGGACATCGGTCTCCCGACTGGTCTCCGCGAGCTCGGCGTCGCGCTCTCGACCCCCGCGCCGCGCGTGCCGCCGATCGATCTGACGGGATTGCAGTTGACGCTGTGGCATCGCATGACCACCGAGCCGCAGCATGTGGACGCGCTGGTGGCCGCGACCGAGAGCGGTGCCGCGAACGTGCTGGGGGCGCTGACGGCGCTCGAGCTGCGGGGGCTGGTGCGGCAGGGGCCGGGGATGGTGTTTGGGCTGGCGTAACCGAATGCGAAATGTGGAATGCGGAATGCGAAATTTCACTGCAGGCTCGTTTCTCATTACGTTACGGCCGTGCACCTCTACATCCACGTCCCGTTTTGTCAGCGCCGCTGCTCTTACTGCGACTTCTCGATTGCGGTCAGGAAACGAATCCCGACGCGCGAGTACGTTGAGGCCATACTAACGGAGGCAGGCGGGATTCCGGCATTCCCCGTTGAGACGATCTACCTCGGTGGCGGAACACCGTCCTTACTTCCGCCAGATGCGATCCACAGGTTGCTGCACGAACTCACCCAAAGATTTCGCATTCCTCATTCCGCATTTCGCATTGAAGTGACCCTCGAGGCCAACCCCGAAGACGTCACCCCAGATGCCGCCCGCGCCTGGCAACGCGCCGGCATCAACCGCGTCTCCCTCGGCGCCCAGTCGTTCGACGACAACGTCCTGGAATGGATGCACCGCTCCCATGACGCCGCGCGCATCGGCGCCGCCGTCCACGCGCTGCGCGGCGCCGGCATCGAAAACATTTCGCTGGACTTGATCTTCGCGCTTCCCGACGAATTGCATCGCGACTGGGAGCGCGATCTCGATATGGCCCTCGCGCTCAGACCCACGCACCTCTCGTTGTATGGCCTGACCGTCGAGCCCCGCACACCGCTGGATCGTTGGATATCGAGAGGTGCCACAAGAGCACCGGACGACGAGCGCTACGCCGAAGAGTATCTGACCGCCCACAGACGACTGACAACAGAGAACTACGAGCTCTACGAGGTCTCGAACGCCGCGCGCGATGGCTTTCGATCGAAGCACAACTCGGCGTACTGGAGCGGTCGCCCCTACGTCGGCCTCGGTCCCGCAGCGCATTCGTTCGATGGCACAACCCGGCGCTGGAACGTTCGCGCCTGGGAAGCCTACCGCCGCGCGATGGCGGAAGGTCGGTCGACGATCGAGTCGGAGGAGACGCTGACGACTGAGCAACGAGCGTTGGAACGTGTCTATTTGGCGCTGCGAACCTCGGAGGGTTTACCCCTTACCGTCCCTTACCGTCCCTTACCGTCCCTGACCGTCCAAGGCTGGATCGAGGTGCGCGACGGACGCCTGAAATGCACACCGGAAGGTTGGTTACGATTAGATTCCATAGTGAACGAACTCACCATGCAAATCGAGATCCCGTCGTGACAGCTCCGCTCTCCGACCGCGAGCGCCAGGTGCTCGAGGCCGTGATCGAAACGTACGTCCAGACCGCCGAGCCGGCGGGCAGCCGGACGATTGCGAAGCGCTATCAGCTCGGGCTGTCGCCGGCGACGATCCGCAACACGATGAGCGACCTCGAGGAGAAGGGCTACCTCTACCACCCCCACACCTCCGCCGGCCGCATACCGACCGACCTCGCGTATCGCGTCTACGTCGACTTCCTGATGCGGCCACCGGCTGTTGCCCCCGCGCAGGCGCAGCGGCTGCGGGGCGAGCTCGAGGGACAACGCGCCGCGATCGAGGCGATCCTGTCGCGCGCCGCGCAGGTATTGGGTGTGCTCACGAACGAGCTGGGCGTCGCCGTCAGTCCGACCATCGAGGAGGCCGTGCTCGAGCGGCTCGATCTGCTGCAAGTCTCGTCGGAACGGTTATTGCTTGTCCTGGCGCTGCAGAGTGGTGCCGTGCGCACGATCTTCGTCGAGGTGCCGGCGGAGTTGGCGGCCGACGCGGTGCAGCATGTCACGGTCGTCCTGAACGAGCGACTCGCCGGTCTCACGCTCAAAGAGATCCGCGCCACGCTGGCCGACCGGCTGCGCGACGCGGCGCCGGATGAGCCGGGCTCGTCGGAGCTGCTCAATATCTTCGTGCAGGAGGCGGAGGATCTGTTCGATGTTCCGAGCGGAGCGGTGCACCTGGGGAGCACCCAACCGCTGGCGGAGCAGCCCGAATT
>MNDR01000014.1 GCA_001915025.1 Gemmatimonadetes bacterium 13_2_20CM_2_65_7 | reverse complement strand
GAGTGGGACATGCGTGAGCGGTGCGGCGCCGGCGACCATGCGCGACAGCAACGTTTCCGGTGGACACCCGACGAGTACCCGATGACCCCGGCGCGCGAGTTCGCGACTCAGGCTGAAGATGGACTGCGTCGATCCTGCGCCTTCGCCTTGGTGCGTGAGGTTCAGGATCGTGAGCACCCGAGGCGTCATAGTCCCAAGCTAGTTATACTGGGACTCCGATGCACGTCGTGATCGCTTCACATCACCGACTGCCGGTCGAAGGCTATGGCGGACCGCAACGCGTCGTCGTCGCGTTGGTTCGCGGGCTCGCCGCTCACGGTCATCGGGTCAGCGTGATTGCCCAACCCGGCACGCGCCTCACCGAGGCATCCAAGGTCATCGAGGTCGCCCCGAGCATTCTCAAGAATACCGGCGGTGACCTTTCGCCTTTCCTCCCCGACGGCGCCGACATCCTGCACGCGCATTTTCCGTTGAAACGGGGGCCCAAAGACTTTCCTTTCGTTCACACGCTGCACGGCAATTGGAAACCCGGCACCCCACTCCCTCCCAACACCATTTTCCTCTCACGCGACCACGCCAAACGCCACGGCAGCGAGGCGTTCGTTTACAACGGACTGGATCCCGCCGAGTACATCTTTCGCCGTCGCAAAGAGCAGTGGGATCTCTTTCTGGGCAGACTGCACAGCGACCGCGGGTATCACTGGGCCGTGGATGCAGCGAAGCGCACGGGCAGAAGGCTGATCGTCGCGGGAGGCTGGCGGCCGAGCTTCACCGGCGTCATCAAGTACGTCGGTGAGGTCGGTGGGAAGCGCAAGGCGGTGCTGCTGGCGCGCGCGCGTTGTCTCTGGATGCCGGCCCAATGGGACGAGCCGTTCGGCCTGCCGACCATCGAGGCGCTGCTCTCCGGCACGCCCGTGCTCGGCACCACACGCGGCGCCCTGCCGGAGATCCTGACGCCGGCGGTTGGGGCGGTCTGCGGGACGCTCGACGAGATGGTCGCGGCGGCGCAAACAATCGGCACGCGCGATCCAGCGGCCTGCCGCGCGCAGGGGGGGGCCACTAGCCCTGCACATCGTCATCGCGTCGCACCATCCTCTGCCGGTACGCGGATACGGTGGAACGCAGCGCGTGGTCGTGGCTTTGATCGAAGGTCTCGCGGCACTGGGCCACCGCGTCTCACTGCTCGCACCGCGAGGCACTCGCGTGCCCGGCGCCACGGTGATCGACGTGCCCGCCGCCGTGCTGCTCGGACGCGAGGGTGACGTGCGCAGTCACGTCCCGGCCGGCGCCGAGATCCTGCACGCGCATTACGTCGTGGCTCGCCCGCCCGCCGGCGTTGCGTTCGTGCAGACGTTGCACGGGAATCTCGCGGCTGGCGAAGCGCTGCCTCCCAACACCGTGTTCCTGTCGTGGAATCATGCAGTGCGCCATGGTGCGACGACGTTCGCTTACAACGGCCTGAATCCCGCCGATTTCACGTTCCGCGCGCAGAAGAACGACTACGATCTATTCATCGGCAGACTGCACAGCGTGAAGGGGTACCGCTGGGCCATCGAGGCAGCGAAGCGCACGGGCCGGCGCCTCATCGTCGCCGGAGGGTGGCGGCCCAGCTTCCGCCGCCGCATCCGCTACGTCGGCGACGTTGATGACGCCCGCAAGGGCGAGCTGCTCGCCGGCGCGCGGTGCCTGTGGATGCCCGCGTTGTGGGACGAGCCGTTCGGACTCACCCTCATCGAGGCGCTGTTTTCGGGAACGCCCGTCGTTGGAACGCGCCGCGGCGCCCTCCCCGAGATCGTGACTCCGGACGTCGGCGCGCTGGGCGACACGCTGGACGAATTGATCGAGGGTTCGCGCACGATCGAGACCCGCTCACCAGAGGCGTGCCGGGCGCATGCGGAGCGGTACTTCACGCACATCACGATGGCGGAGCAGTACGTGAGTCTGTATCGGAACCTGCTCGCGACCGGAGCGCTGGGCCCCGGCCGGCCCACTCCCTACACGATCACATAATTGCGGAACTCGAACACCCGGGCGCCCGTCAGCCGCTCGACCCAATCCGAGACGTAAAAGCGCAGGTGCTCGGGCTTGAAGTGCACCGGCCCGATCACGCGCTCGGGATCGTGGCTCCGCTCGGCAATCCATTCCTGTGCCGCAGCGGGGTGGGCGCCGGTGAAGTGCCGCAGCAGCGGCGTCCATTCCAGGAAGCCACGCGCCTGCTCTCGTTCCGAACGCTCGGCGCTCCAGGGATAGATCGTCTTGGAGATCTCGAGCTTCTCTTTGATGGCGCGAGCGGGGCGGGCCCAGCCGTAGTGAAACATCACCGCCTCGGTGGGCCGGGCGCGGATTTTTCGGTCATTCGGGCCGACGCGAAATCCCTGCGCGCCCTGATACGGATGGATGTCTTTGCCGAGTCGGATGCAGCGCACCTCACGCCGATACCAGCGCCGGCTCGTCGCAATCCGGTCGAAAGCGCCGTAGAAATGCAGGTACGTCACGAGTAGTCCTTCGACCCTTTCATCTTTATCCCACTCGGCGATTCTCTCTTTGAGGATCTGGGCGCCGCGCTCGTGCAGCACTTCATCCGCCTGGATGTAGACGCCCCACGAGCCGCGGCACGCGTCCATGGCGCGCTGCGTCTCGATGGACAGCATGATGTTCTTCTTGGTGAAATCCCACTCGGTATCCAGGATACGAACGCGCGGGTCCTTGATCGACGCGACGAGATCGCGCGTCTCATCTTCGGACTTGCCGACGTTGACGACGACTTCGTCGCAGACTTCCAGCACCGACTCGATCGCCGGAACGATCGGGAAGTCCAGCTTGACCGCGTTCCGCACCAGCGTGAATCCCGACAGCACGTCAGGTGCGGAACTGCAGGTTGTACAAGCGGCGGTAGAGACCGTCCGCGGCCAACAGATGGTCGTGACTGCCGCGCTCCACGATCCGGCCTTCGGCCAGCACCACGATGAAGTCCGCATGCTGCACTGTCGCGAGCCGATGCGCGATCACGAATACGGTGCGATGCGCCATCAGCCGTTCGATGGCCTCCTGCACCAGCCGCTCCGATTCGGTGTCGAGCGCGCTCGTCGCTTCGTCGAGAATCAAAATCGGGGGATCGCGCAGGAGCGCGCGCGCGATGGCGATGCGCTGGCGCTGGCCGCCGCTCAGCCGCGTGCCGCGCTCACCGAGCAGCGTGCTGTAGCCTTCCGGCAGCCGCATGATGAATTCGTCCGAGTTCGCCGCGCGCGCGGCCCCGCGTACCTGCTCGAGCGGCACGTCCTTCAGACCGTAGGCGATGTTGGCAAGCACGCTGTCGTTGAGCAGCACCGTCTCCTGCGACACGATGCCCATCAGCCGGCGCAGCGACGTGCGCGTGTAGTTCGTCAGCGGCACACCATCGAGCAGGATGTCGCCGCGCGTTGGCTCGTAGAAGCGCGGCAGCAGGTCGACGAGCGTGGTCTTCCCCGCGCCGGACGGACCGACGATCGCGACGACCTGCCCCCGCTCTACTTCGAGATCGACGTCGCGCAGCACCGCTTCCCCCGCCTCGTACTCGAACGACACGCCACGGAATTCGATGCGCTCGCTGAACTCGGCGGTCGTCTCGCCGGGGCGGTCTCCCTCCGCGGAAGGCAGGTCGAGCACCTCGAACACGCGCTCCGCCGACGCGACCGCCGCGGCCATGGTCGCGGGGTAGTTCGAGACCGACTTGATCGGCGACATCAGCCGCAAGCTGACGGCGAGGAACGTGATCAGCACCGCGGGATCGAGCGTCGCCGACGCGCCGAGCGCGAGCCGGGTGCCGACGACGAGGATCAGCACGATCATCACACCGCCGAACACTTCGCTCACGGGGCCAGTGAGGCTCGAGTAGCGCTGCGCGCGTAGGACCCGCTTCCAATAGCGCTCGGCAAGCTCGCGGAAGCGTTGCAGCTCGAACGCTTCGGCGACGTAGGCGCGAACCAGCTTTGCCGACGCGATCATCTCACCCACATGGCTCGTGACCTCGCCCCGCTCGGCCGCCAGCTCGCGCGAGCGGCGGCGCAGCCGGTTGATCATCGGCCGAATGATGAGCAGCAGCACCGGCGCGAGCAGCAACGACAGCAAGGTGAGCCGTACCGAGAGCCCGAAGAGAATCACGACGTAGACGATGATGACGACGACGTTCTGGAGCAGCGAGGCCAGGGCCGCACTCACGGCCGTTTTCACCTGATCCGTGTCACTGATGATGCGCGCGATGATCTGGCCGCCGCGGGTGCGCTGGAAATAGCCGAGCGGCAGCGTCTGAAGATGCGCAAAGAGACGCACGCGCAGGTCGCGGACGACGTTCTCCTGAATCGCCACGCTCCCGATCGAGGCGAGATAAGACGTCAGGTTCTTGAGCAGCAGCGCGACGAGCAGCACGATGACGACGTTGCGCAGCGCGACTGCCGGCGCTCCCGCCTGGAGGAACGGTCCCGCGATCCGGTTGAGCACTGCTTCGACCTGGGTGCCGCCTTCCACCGGCAGCGCCGCCTTGCCGAACAAGGTCCGGAGAAATGGGATCAGGAGGACGAACGTGAAGCCGTCGAGGATCGACGACACGACGGTCGCGGCGATAGTTGCGGCGAAGAGCAGCTTGTAGGGGCGCAGCAGCGTCAACAGCCGTGCGCCCCCGGTGTGGGCCATTATCGGGAGCCGCGCGGCGTGAGCAGCGCGACCGGCAGGATCATCTCCTCGGGCGTAGCGCCGCCGTGCAGGAACGCGCCGCGATACCGCGCCTGGTACTCGCGCAGTTTGGTTGGATAGACGAAGAAACGGTCGCCGGTCGCCAATAAGAGGCGCACACCCAGTCCCTTCGCCGGCAGACCGAACGACTTCAAATCCTCCACGGTAATTGCGGCTTCCGAGTCCTCGGCGCGCAGATCCTCGCCGAACTTGTAGCGCAGGTTGGCGGTGGCGTCACGCTTCGCGAATACGGTGGCGGGCGTATCACAATGGATCGACCCGTGATCCGTCGTGAGCAACACGGGCACATTGCGCCGCTCGGCTTCCTGGAGCGCCGCGAGCACCGGCGAACGCTCGAACCAGGTGCGCGTGAGACCGCGCAGCGCGTCGGCGTCGCGCGCGACTTCATAGAGGATCGCGTTCTCGGAGCGGCCGTGCGTGAGCTGATCGATGAAGTTGAAGACCAATGCGGTGACGCCAGGCTGCGCGAGATGCGCCGGCAGACGACGCAGCAAATCGGCGCCGTCGGCGGCCGTGAACAGCTTTTCGTACCGCACCGGCACGGGCTCACCGACCAATTCCCGGAGCTGCTCGGTCAGCAGCTCCGGCTCATGTGCGTTGAGACTCTCTTCGTCGGTCGGTTGGCCCCACCATTCCGGATGGCGAGCGGCAATCTCCATGGGAAACATGCCGCTGAAGATCGCGTTGCGGGAGAACGGCGTCGCGGTCGGCAGGATGCTGTAGTAGTGCGATTCCTCGACATCGAAGAGCGGTGTGACGAGGTCGCGGAGCACTTCCCACTGATCGAGCCGCAGGCAGTCGATGAGGATGAACACCACGCGGCCGGTGCGCTGCAACGCCGGCACGAGGAATTCCGCGCCGACGTCCACTGAGAGCGGCGGGCGGTCCCGCTCGGGATCGGCGAGCCAGCGCGGATAATGTTTAGTGATGAAGCCCGAGAAGTCTTTGCGCAGGCTCTGTTGCAGGGTACGCAACGCCTCCTGCAGTCCCGGCTCGTCCGCCGCCGCAAGCCGCACCTCCCAGCGCGCCAGCTCCGCGACCAGCTCGATCCACTCGCGCCACGCGAGCGCCGACCCGCGCCGGCCCTCGAGCTCGCGGAAGCGGGTGACGAAGTCGCGCGCGAGGCGTTGCTGGCGAATGCGAGCACCCTCGAGGAGCCGCGTGACGACCGAGAGCACCTGGCGCGGATGCACCGGCTTCACGAGGTAATCGTCGATCTGGGTGCCGATCGCGTCGCGCAGCAGCGCGTCGTCCTCGCTCTGCGTGACCATGACGACGGCCATCGCGGGGTCGATCGCGCGAATCTCGGGCAGCAGGTCGAGCCCGCGGCGGCCGGGCATCTGCTCATCGAGCAGCACGATGCTGTATGGCTGGCGGCGCAACATGGCGAGCGCATCGTCGCCGTGCGCCGCCTGCGCCACCGCGAACCCCTGCTGCTCGAGAAAGCGGCGATGCGCCGCCAACCCGTCGACTTCGTCGTCAACCCAGAGAATGCTTTTCGGACGCGGCATCGTCGAGACAAACTAGTCCCGCTGGCCAAGCCGGGCAACGCGCGACTACATTGGCCGCGTGTCGCGTGTCCTGTGCGTGCGGTTCAGCTCCATCGGCGACGTTCTTCTCACCACCCCCTTGTTGCGTGCATTGAAGCGGCGCCATCCCGACGCCGAGCTGTATTTCGTCACGAAGCGCTCGATGGCACCGCTCGTGGAGAACAACCCGCATCTCGCCGCGGTCGTCGCCCTCGAGCCGGGAGAGCGAATCACGGGCCTGGCGCGGCGACTGCGCGCGCTCGAGCCAACCCACGGCCTCGACCTGCACGGCAGCCTGCGCAGCGCGGCGCTGCGGCTGTTTGTCCGCACGCGCTGGTCCGGCTACTCGAAACGTAAGCTCGCGCGCGCCGCGCTGATCGCGGCGAAGATCAACCTCTATGGGACGCACGTCCCCGTGCCCGAGCGGTACTTCGAAGCCGCGCGCGCGTTCGACGTGCAGCCGGATGGCCAGCCTCCGGAATTCTTTCTCGCGCGAGAAACCCGCGAGCGGATGGCACAGTGGCTTAGCGAACACCGACTCATCGACCGGCCGCTCGCGGCGATCGCGCCCGGCGCCGCGCATGCGACGAAACGCTGGCCGCTCGATCACTGGCGCGCGCTGGCGGATCGGTTGCGGCAAATGGGGTATGGGCTCGTCGCCGTCGGTGGTCCGGACGATCGAGCGCTCGTCACCGAGCTCGGCGCCGGCGTCGTAAACGCCGCGGGTGAGCTGACGCTCCAGGAGACGGGCGCATGCCTCCAACGCGCCGCCGTGTTGGTGTCCGGCGATACCGGAGTGATGCACATGGCGACGGGAGTCGGGACGCCGGTTGTCGCGCTGTTCGGCCCGACCGTCGAAGCGTTCGGATTCTTTCCCTATCAGGCACGCGCAACCGTGATCCAGCGAGACCTCACCTGCCGGCCCTGTTCCGCGATGGGGACCGACCGTTGTCCACTGGGACATCATCGCTGTGTCGTCGATAGCGTGCCCGACCAGGTAGCGGCCGCCGTGCAGCAGCTCGTCGCGTGACTTCGCCCGCCGAAGAACGGCTCGTCACGCTGATCGCCGAATCGGCGCGTGGCCCGCAGCGCGAGGGGTTGTTCGCGCTCTGGCTCGTCGTGCGCGCCGCGGAAGCGCTGTTGCCCCCCGCCCCGGTGAGCGCCAGGAACCACCGGCGTCGCCTCCAGGCGCTCGAATCGCGGCTGGGCAGCCTCGCGCTTCCCGCACCGCTCAAGCGCGCGCTGGTGGCGGCGCGCCAGCATCTGGAGACGTCTACCCCCGACGCCGCGGCGCTCGTGCTCAGCCAGCTCGCGGCGCCCGCGCGCGACGTGCTCGGCGCGGAGGCGGCGGACGCCGTCACCGTTGCCGCGCGCAGCGCCAGATTGCATTTATAGACCATGCCTTCTCCAGCCCGCCGCTTCGAAAAACGCCCCTCGCTCGACGCGCTCGTCCAGCGCGTCGACGCGCAGCGTCCCGGCGAGATCACCGGCGACACCGTCCCCACCGGCTTCGGCTCGCTCGACAAGGTGCTCGGCGGCGGGATGCGGCGCCGCGACTTGATCCTGCTGGGCGGCGACATCGGCAGCGGCAAGTCGGCGCTCGCGCTGGGCATCGCGCTCCGCGTGGCGCAGCAGTCGCTCGGCGTGGCATTCCTGTCGGGTGAGATGAATGAGGAGCGCCTCATGGAGCGCGCGCTCGCCATCGAAGGCAAAGTGGCCGTCGATGAGCTGCGCGGCGCCAAGCTAAACGACCAGGCACGCGCCGGCGTCGGCGGCGCGGCCGTGCGATTACGCGGCCTGCCGCTCACGTTTCTGCCGTTAGCCGGTGAGGATTTCGAGACCGCGTTCGAGCGGCTCGATCCGCTGCGACAGGTCGGCTTGGTGGTTGTGGACTATCTACAACTCGTTCCATCGCCCAAAGCGCGCACGACGCAGGATGAGGACACCGCCCTCGTGCTCCGGCACCTCAAGGCGCTCGCGCTCGCACGCCAGGTCGCGCTCCTCGTGGTCTCGCAGCTGCCGCGCTTTCAGGCAGACCGCGCCGACAAACGTCCGACGCTCGACGATTACGGCGTGCTGGGCGCACCCAAGCAGCACGCGGACGTCGTGCTCTCGATTTTCCGCGAGGAGATGTACAACCCGGGCGGCGGTGTGGATGGGGCGACGGAGCTGATCGTCGCGAAGAATCGCAATGGCCCGACTGGTTTCGTGGATCTCTACTTCTACCGCCGCTGGATGCGCTTCGAGGACATGCTGGACCCGCAGTAGGTAGGGGCGCCCCTACCGTTTCGTGGAATCCGTCGGAATGACGCCGATCATCGTGTAGGACGTGCCCGGGCCGCCTACGTTCGGATGCAACGTCAGCCACAGCGGTCGCTTCCCCTGCTCTGCGTAGATCGTCACCCCGCCCTTGCCGTCGCTGACGGTCCGCTTCACGTCCCAGCCGTTCAGCGGCAGCGCACGCAGGAACCAGTCGGCCACTTCCTTCATCGAATCGGGCGACGAGAGCACGAGCTGCGCCGCCTCTTCCCCGGCCGAGACGCTGACGAGGGTCGAGCGCGGATAGGCCAGCGTGCCGCTCAGCGCCTTGCCGGCAAGTCTCCGCGTCTGAGCGCTATTCTCGCCCGGGCGCTCGCAGCCGGCGAGCAGCGCGAGCAGCGCGAGCAGCATCGCAACATGAAGTGCGCGCGACATGGGCGGGAATGCTACCTG
>MNDR01000005.1 GCA_001915025.1 Gemmatimonadetes bacterium 13_2_20CM_2_65_7 | reverse complement strand
AGCTGAGGGGGCTCGAACCCCTGACCTCCTGGGTGCGATCCAGGCGCTCTCCCAGCTGAGCTACAGCCCCGCGAGGGACTTCAAGCTAAACTCGCAGGGAGGATGGTTCAAGCATATATCTAGACATGCGCGTCCTCGCCGCCATCGCAGTCCTCGGTTTGGTGCCGCCCCTCGAAGCCCAAATGCCATGGACAATCCATCTACCGCAACGCGGCGCGGCGATCGATATCCTGCGTCCCAAATTCCAGGGCGGCGGCACATCCCTCACGAGCGTCGCGGTGTATCTCTCCGGGCGCGTTCCGCTCGGTGTCACGTCGTCGCTACGATTCGAGCTGCCGTTCGCGCTCCTGACGTCATCCGGCACCAGTAGCTCCACCATCGGTAATCCATACATCGGCGTGGAAGATGGACACGAAACCGGTCTCGCGTTCGAAGGCGGCCTGCGTGGCCCTCTGACTTCGGAAACAGAGTACCCCGCCGCGCAACTGGGCGCCTACAGCGATATCACCCGCTTCGAGGCATTCCTGCCAAACACCGTTGTGCTCTCGGCACGAGCCCGCTACCGCGTCAGCGACACGAGCGGCTTCATGTTTGACGCGGGCGGCGGCCCTTCGGGATGGATCCCCACCAAAGGCGGCGGCCAGGCAGAAGTCGTTCTGCATCATCATATGTCCGCGGGATACCGCGGGCCTGGCACATGGGTGGCGATCGGCTTTGGTGGTTGGACGATCATCACCCACGGTACGGGAGGCGTCGCTCGACGTACGATCAATCAGGTGGGCGGCTCGATAGGATTCAACAGTGGCCAGGTCAGGCCGGCCGTCCACGTAATCGCCCCGTTGGACGACGGTTACGGCTCGCTGGTCGGCGTGGTTGTGGGATTCGGCGTCGCCATCGTGGCGAAGTAATAAGGAAAGTATTCGATCCCGTCGCACCGTTGAAGTTCCCGATGCTGCCGTCGACGTTGATCGTCGAATACGAGTTCTCCGACGACCCGGTCGACGCATCGGTATTTAGCGGATCAGAGCCTTTCTCAAATTGTTGATCAGCCCCTCAAACATCCGATGCGCATTTCTGCGCCGGTAAAACTGGCCGTTGAGCCACGACCGAAAGCCGATCGGCTGCCAGATGTGTTTGAGCGATACCTTCGTAGAGCCGCCGGCGAAGCCCAACCCGAAGAACGTCTTTGAGCCCGCGCGGTGGTAGATCTCGATCCATCCGAACGTGTGCGGCGGCGAAAAATCGATGATCTCGATGACCGACTCGTGCCGGTGGACGTCACGCTGGAACGTCAGTTTGTAGCGCG
This sequence comes from Gemmatimonadetes bacterium 13_2_20CM_2_65_7, assembly GCA_001915025.1. Classification (GTDB taxonomy): domain Bacteria; phylum Gemmatimonadota; class Gemmatimonadetes; order Gemmatimonadales; family GWC2-71-9; genus 20CM-2-65-7. Next base: position 16,175 of record MNDR01000005.1, on the reverse strand, counting down.
AGCCTTTACCCGGCGTCTTGTCGTTGGTCGTCGCTTTGACCGCGATGCACCGCGGCAGCCACTCCGGCATGCGCAGTGGATCCGAAATGAGCGCGAAGACCTTGTCGATTGGCGCGGGTACACTGGCCGAATACGTGAATGAGACCGGGCCCATGGGCCGCTCAATATAATCACGCGGGAAACGGCACGTCGACCTCGAGCCCATCCTTCGCAACACTAACGTTGGGAAAGACTTCCTTGGCTTCCTTCACGAGTTCGTCGGCGCTGATGGAGTAGCGCGCCGAAACGTGCGACAGGAGCAGTCGCTTCGCTTTCGCGGCGAGCGCGACTTGCGCGGCTTCCTTCGCGGTCGAGTGTCCCGTGTCACGCGCCCGATCGCGCTCCTCTTCGCCGAATGTTGCTTCGTGAACCAGGAGATCGGCGCCCTGTGCCGCGTCGACGGTGGCAGCGCACGGCCGCGTGTCGCCGGTGAAGACCACGAGCCGGCCGGGACGCGCCTCACCCACGAAGCCGTCGGCCGTCAGCTTTCGGCCGTCAAGCTCGATCGGCTCCCCTTTCGCGAGCTTTCCCCACATCGGGCCTTCCGGTATCCCCGCCGCCTTTGCCTTCTCGACGTCAAACCGCCCACGGCGCACGTGCTCTTTCAGTACGTAACCGATCGAGGGCCCACCGCCATGCTCGGTCGGAAACGCGCATACGTCGTACCCGTCCCTCTTCCCCCCTCCCCCTTCCCCTCCGACCGTGTCTCCCGCCTTCACTTCTGTGATCTCGACTGGAAACGGGACGCGCTCGACGCCGAGCTGCATCGCGGTGCCGAGCACCTTCTTTGCGCCTTTGGGCCCGTACAGAAACAGTGGCTCCGGCCGACCTTGCAGGCCGAGCGTGCGGATCAATCCGATGACACCGAGGAAGTGATCGGCGTGAAAATGAGTGAAGAAGATCTCGGAGAGCGCGAAGCTCACGCCGTAGCGCATCATTTGGCGCTGCGTGCCTTCGCCGCATTCGAAGAGGAACGTTTCCCCTTCCCGGTGAATGGCCAGCCCGGAAACGTTGCGCTCGACGGTGGGCCTGGCCGCGGATGTGCCGAGGAACGTGACGGTTAGAACAGCCTCACCCTCACGAGTCCCGGTTTCATGTACTTATCCGGATGCTCTTTGAGATCCTTGAGGAGCGCGGTGAGCGCCACCGAAAGATCGCGCAGGTTGGCGTACATCGCCGTATCCGCGGCCAGGCGCCCCAACGTGCCTTCCCCACGATTGATGCGGCTGATCATCGTATCGAGCGCGGCGGTCGCGTGGCTAAGGTGATTGGTGAGTCGCGCGAGATTGGTGGAGATCGAGTCAATATTGCGCCCGGTCCCCGAGCCGAGCATCGAGTCCACTCGCTGCATCACGCGCTCGGTCGCCTGCAACGTGCGAGTCGTTTGCTTGATGAACGGACCCTCGGGCGCGTCGGCGAGCGTGGTCATCGCGCGCTGCGTCACCAGGAGCGTGTTGTGGATGTCTTCACCGAGCCGATCGGACACGATGTTCGCCGCATTCGACATGAGCTCGTTGGCGCGGTTCGCGACGCCCTGCGCCACGTCCGTGATGTCGGGCTGATTGGAGCCGCTGAGCACCCGGCCTGACGGCAAGACGTCTTTTTCCGGCGTGCCGGGATTGTAGTCGATGAACTTCGCGCCGAAGAGGTCGAGCGAGACGACGGCGGCGCTCGCGTCGATGTGCGGCCGCACATCCTTCGAAATCTCGATCGTGACGCGGACGCTCTTGACGCGCTCAAGCGCCACGCGGGCCACTCGCCCTTTCTTGACGCCTGAGACGAGCACGGGATCGCCCTGCTTCAGGCCGGCGACACTCTCGAACATCACGTCGACCGAGAGCCCGCTCGTGCGCAACGACCGACCCGTCAACCAGAACATGCCGACGAGAAAAACCGCGACACCCACCAGCACTATCGCGCCAACGCCGACCTCCTGCTTGTAGGTGAGGTCCATTTACGGGGTTCCTCCCCCTCCCGCTCCGCGTCTCGTCGCTGGCGTCTGGAACGCCATCCCGGATTGTATTACCGCCATCTCGAGATCGCGCTCGAGGAACTGCTGCACGACTGGATCCCTCGAAGCGATGATCTCCTCGGCGGTCCCAACGGCGCGGATCTTGGCCTGCGCCAACAAAGCGATCCGGTCGGCCACGCGAAATGCGCCCCGCACGTCGTGCGTCACAACCACGCTCGTCACCCCGATCTCTTGTTGTAGCCGTTCGACCAGCGAATCGATGATGTCGGCGTTCACCGGGTCGAGCCCTGAGGTTGGCTCGTCGTACAGCAAGTATACCGGTTTTCCCGCAATGGCCCGCGCAATCCCGACGCGCTTGCGCATCCCGCCCGAGAGTTCCGACGGGAACTTGCGCCCCACTTCCTCCGGAAGGTTCACGAGCCGCAGGCACTCTTTGACGCGCTGAACGCAATACTCCTTGTCGCCGTACAAGTCCTCGTCCGTGATGCCGAGGCGGATGTTATCGAACACGTCCATGGAGTCGAACAGGGCGCCGTTCTGGAAGACGTAGCCGATACGGCTGCGCAGCGCCGCCAGCTCCTTGCGCCCCAGCGTCGGCACGAGCTGCCCGTCGACCCAGACCTCGCCCGAATCAGGCTTGATGAGTCCGATGATGTGTTTGAGCAGCACGCTCTTACCAACTCCGGAGGGCCCAAGCAGCGCAACCGTCTCGCCTTCGGCCACGAAGAAATCCACGCCGTCGAGCACGACGTTTTCCACGAAGCGCTTCGAGACCTTCTTGAGCTCGATGCTCACTTCGCCGTTCCGAGGATGAGCTTCGTGAGAATGGTGTCGAGCATTAGGATCGTGACCGACGATGCCACAACGGCCTGCGTGGTCGCGCGTCCCACGCCTTCGGCGCCCTGCTGCGTGTTGAACCCGATGTAGCAGGGAATGACCGTGACCGCCCCCGCGAATGCATAGGACTTGACCAGCGAGTACCACAAATCCAGCGGCTTGAAGAAGTAACGCGCCCCGAACTCGAAATCGGCGTAGGTCAGACCGAGCGAGGATTTGGCGGTGATGTATCCCACCACGATCCCGAAGGCATTGGCCAGTACCACGAGGGCGGGAATCGCGATCACCCCCGCCAGAATGCGTGGTAACAGGAGGTGGGTCACCGGCGAGCGGCCAAGGCTCTCGAGCGCATCGATCTGTTCGGTCACGCGCATGCTGCCCAGCTCGGCGGCATAGCGGGCGCCGATGCGGCCGGCGAGGATGAGCCCGGTGAGCACCGGGCCAAGCTCCAGGATCATCGACTCGACGATGACGCCGCCCGCCACGTACAGCGGCAGCTGACCTGTGAACTGGTAGCCGGTCTGGAGGCTGGTGACCGCGCCGGCGAATCCTGCCACGAGCAGCACAATGAAGAGGCTGCCGTAGCCGACCGCCAAGGTGAGCTCGAAGGTTCGCGGCAGCCAGATGCGCCATTCCAGAATGCCGCGCACCAGGTCGAGGATGAGAAAAAAGAAGCGCCCCGCGTGGCTGGCGCTGTGTAGCGACCACCGCCCCACGTATCGCCGCAGATCGAGGGCGGCAGTGAACGGCCTCATGGACCTGTATTTTGTATGGCCATGGACGATCAATCTAGGGTGTTTGTGCGTAAGCTGTTGATTTGGTACAAGAAAGCAGCCCGTGAGCTGCCCTGGCGAGACACGCGCAATCCCTATGCCATCCTCGTCTCCGAGTTCATGCTGCAGCAGACGCAGGTGAGCCGGGTTTTGGAGTACTTCCCTCGCTTCATGGCTCGCTTTCCTACCATCGATGCGCTCGCGCGCTCACGGCCCAAAGCGGTCATGGAACAGTGGGACGGACTCGGCTATTACGCGCGCGCCCGCAATCTCCACGCGCTGGCGAAAGTGGTCAGCAGGACACTGCACGGCCAGCTGCCGGATGATCCGGTGCAGCTGCAGGAGTTGCCCGGTGTCGGGAAGTACACAGCGGGAGCAGTGGCGTGCTTTGCATACCAAAAGGCAGTACCGGCGGTGGACACGAACGTGAGACGGGTGCTGAGTCGGGTATTCGGGAATGCGAAATTCGGAATGCGGAATGCGGAATTGTGGCGGCTGGCGTCGACACTCGTTCCGAAGAACGGCGAGCGAGCGTGGAAATTCAATCAGGCGATGATGGAGCTCGGAGCGTTGGTGTGCACGGCACGAGTACCAAAGTGTCAGGATTGTCCCGTTAAGAAGCACTGCCGTTATACAGCTCGGCTAAACTCCCGAAATCGTATCCATGGGCGCGCGCATCCTGAATGATTCCCGGCAGCGCCTCTGCCGTTTGCATCCTGTCGCCTGAGGGATCATAGCCGTCTCCGTCATGCAACAGAACAATCGCGCCTCCCCTTAGCCGCTTGCGCACGCGCCGGCGAATCTCCTCCGCGCCGGGCCTCGCACTGTCGAACACGCCGAATGTCCAACCGAAGACCGTATATCTCATATCAAGAATTATTGATCTGAGAAATGGACTCCGATACCCGTGCGGGGCACGGAACGAACGCGGAGTCAGACCGGCCACCGACTCGATGGTGTCGTGCGTGTCCCTGAGCTGGGTCCGAATCCGTTCCGGGCTCACGAAGTGCAGCTTTACATGATTGTACGTGTGATTGCCGACGGTATGGCCTGCCCGCACTACGTCCACTGCGACCTCCGGGAACCGGCGGACATGATCACCGACCATGAAGAACGCGGCCGGCACGCGCTCCTTCGCCAGCGCGTCAAGAATCGCGGGCGTCGCCCGCTCGTTCGGACCGTCATCGAAGGTGAGATAAATGCGGTTCGCGTGCGGCCCGCGCTCAACTGACCTGCCAAAGATCAAATCCATGCCCATCATGCGAGCACCCGTTTGTACACATCGAGCACGCGCTGCGCGATCAGCGGCCAGGCATGCCGCTCCGCGACCGCGCGGCCCAAAGCCATCATCCCTTCACGTTGCTCTGGATTCTCGATCAGATCGTTGACGTGCTTCGCCCATGCCGCGGGGTCGCGGGGCGGCACGAACACGGCGCCCGACTCCGCCGCGACGTCACGAAACGCCGGAATGTCGGACACGACGAGCGGCGTGCCGCACGCCATCGCCTCGAGCAGCGTCACGCCGAACGACGCGCGGGTCGTGGGGCATAGATAGACGTCCGAGCTCCGATAGTAGCCGGGCCGACTGCCGTTTGCGTAGCCGGCGAATTCCACGCTGGGACCGAATGGACGCGCGGCGCGCTCCATGCGCGCGCGCCAGGGCCCATCGCCCACAACCGTGAGCTTCGCGCCGGGATGGCGCTCGAGGATGCGCGGCATGGCTGCGAGCACGGTCGCCAAATCGTTGCGTGGTTCGATCCGTCCCAGCCACAGCAGCTTGGGTCGCTCGTGCCGCGCGCCGCCGCGTGCCATCCCGGGCCGGAAGAAGGTGGTGTCCACGCCATTGGGGATGATTTCCCACGGCGCCGTGAAATAGCGCGACATCGCATCGCGTGCCACCGAGCTGACTGCAATCGTCGCTGCGTGGCGAGCGAGGATGCGCTGCAACGGGCGCCGCCAGACGCGGTAGCCGACCGACCGCGGGAACCAGGTGTGGAACGTGGCGACGACCGGAATACCGGCGCGAAACGCCGCCCACGGCGCAACGATGCCGAGCGTCGGATTCAAGCCGCCGTGCACGTGCACGACGTCGAACCGCTCGGCGCGGAACAGCGCCGCTAGCCGCGCGGTCAGCCGCCAGCCAACCGTGAGTCGCGCGACTCCGCCGTTGGCGTAAATAACGACGCTGGTGCCGACGCGCCGCACGTATGCCGGATCGGGTCCCTCGTTCCGCATATGCGACGTCACGATTGTCGTGTTGTGGCCGAGGCTGTCCAGCTCGCGCGCGAGATGATGAACGTGCTCCGGCACACCACCGAGCTGCGGGTAGTAGTCTTCGGCGACCAGGCCGATGCGGAGCGGGCTCATCGCGTTCGCTTCGCGAGCTGCTCGACCGCGCTAACAACCGCGGTGGGCCGCTCTTCCTGAAGGTAGTGGCCGGCGCCCAGCTGGCTGTCGACGGCGAACGACCGGATCGAATGGTTCATGAGCGCGACTTCCTTCGGCGGCACATCGCCATCATGCCGCGCGGTCCCGACGACGAGCGTGACTGGACACGCGATGTTTCCCAGCCGCGGCCCCAACTTCTGGTGCTCGCGCGCGCGCGACATCGCCAGAAACGCCTTGAGGGTGGCATCGAAGTTCCGCGCCTCGCCTAACGTGTAGCCGAGCACGACGCCATCCGTGACCCACGAGGGGTCCCCCGAGGAGTCGAGCAGCATGCCGCGAATTTTGCGGCGAATCAGCTTGATCCCCCCGAACAGCTTCACCCACGACACGTAGCGCATTGCGCTCCGGAACATGGGCGTGGTCGCCTCCTCGGTCGGCCCACCCTCGAGCGAGACGATGCCGAGCACGAGATCGGGGCGTTCGAGCGCCAGGCGGTAGGCCATCGCGGCGCCGAGCGAGTGCGCCAGCACGAGCACCGGCCCAGCACGCAATGAGTCCAGCACTGCACCGAGACGGTGTGACTGCGCGTCGAGCGAATAATCGGCTTTGTCGGGCCGGCTCGAAAAACCAGTGCCGAGCGGCTCGATGACGATGGGACGAAAGCCCCGCGCGACGAGTAGCGGCACGACCTTGCGGAACGTGAAGGACGCGCCGAACAGTCCCGGAATGATGGCAATCGGCCGGCCTGAATCGGGCCGCGATTCGACATGCAGCGTCTCCCCTGGCGCGACCGGCACGAAGGGACGTTGCGCCTCACCGAGGAGGGAAAGTGTCAGTAACAGCACTAGAGCGATTCGAGGCGGGCGGCGGCGGCGGCGCGTGAGGCGACGGTGTTCAGATCGCCTCCCAGCTCGTCCATCTGACGCTGGAAGCGACAATCGATGATCAGCAGGCCGACAACGTACGCGGCGAGATTGACGACGAAGATGATCGAGAAGATGAGCGGATACGGCGCCCAGATTCCGAAATAGAGCGCGAACCGCTTGACCCCGGGATCGAGGCGCGAACGGTCGACGATGGTAGTGAGCAGCAGCACCGCGACCGACGCGAGCACGGCGAGGCGCAGCGAGACGAGCCTGCCGGCCGCGCATCCCAGGAAAATCGCGATCTCCGATGCGCGATCGAGGCGCGTGTCGAGCCGGTGGCCCGCTTCCGAAACGAGGCCATACTGGCGCGCGATGCCGCCGTCCAGTCCGTCGAAAATCTGGCCGACCGCCATGAGCACCAGCGCGAGCGGGACGTGACCGGTGGCGAACGCGAGGCCCGACGCCACGCTGGCAAAAAACGACGCCCACGTCACCTGATCGGGCGAAAGCCCGAGGGTGACGTGCAGGAAGCGCAGGACCGGGCGGATGCCGCGGTCTAAAGCGGAGCCAAGAACAGGAGCAAATTCATACATAGCAGCACCACGATGAGCACGGCTTCTTTGGTTCGATCTGAGACCCCCACCAGGAACCCCTGGGTCACGAGCGGCGTGTACGGATACCACGGCATCTTCTCGTAGCCCACGCTGTAGTCCATGGCGAGATGAATGAGAAAGAACAGCGCGGGCACCCAGGTTCCGAGAAAGAAGCACAGCGGAATGATCCACAAGAGGGCGACCGGTTCCTGCAGCGACGTCCGCCAGTAATAGCCCAGTTTTCTCTTCCTGCCCACATGCCGCAGATAGTACGGCGCCTTGATGACGTGATCGATGTCGACGCCGACGCCGAACACGTAGGCGAGCACCGCATCGCTGCCCGTGAGGCGCAGCACCCTGACGCCAAGCGTGGTCGCGAGCGCGTGCGTGACGATCGTCATACGCGAGGAGCGACGGGAGGAGCAGCCGATGGGGCAGGCTCGCGCGACCCCCCCCCCGTCACCCAAATGAGCACCAAACCGCCCGCAATCCAGGCGAAGTCACGCACCCGGCCGACGATGGATGTGTAGAGACCGACCTGCGGATCCATGCCGAAGAGCTTGAAGAGCAGGAAGAACGCGCCTTCGCGGGCGCCCACTTCGAATGGAACGAAGAAGAGCGCGTTGCTGACAATGGCCTCGAGGCCGCCGATCGAGAACGCGCGCAGGTAGTCGATACCGAATCCGAGGCTCGCCACGATCAGTACCAGCTCGACCATGAAAATGCAGCGGCTCAAATACTCGAGCGCGATCGCCTGGACGAAACGGCGAGGACTGCGGTGATAGAAATCGGTGATTTGCCGATCGAGCTCGATGAGGAGCGCGCGGTGCGGCTCGACCTTGACCGCCAGCCGATTCACGAACGGCGCGCGCTCCATCCAGTTCAGGATTCGCTCCAGCATGCCTCGCCGGAGCGCCGACAGGAACAGCACAATGATGCCGAGGATCAGCACCAGAACGACGCCGAGCAGCACCCACACGATCTGGGGCGTGCCTCGCGGCAGGAGCGGGAACGCCAGCAGGACCGCGGTCAGCCAGATGAGCACGTATGTGAACGAATGCAGCATGCGGTGCAGGATGACTGACCCGGCCGCGCGCCGTTTGCCGAGCCACGGCGCCATCGCCGCCACGCGATACGGCTCCCCGCCGGCGTTGATGAGCGGCGTCAGGAAGTTCAACGCGCCCGACGAAATCAGCACCGCGAACGTGCGCCAGTAGGAGGGCCGCTGCGGATCGCCGGCCATCGTGAGCTGCCAGGCGAGCGCGCTGCACGCGTACACCAGCGCGTAGAGCGCGACGATCGGCACGAACATCAAACCGGTGCGCGCCGCGTCGGCCGTCAGCTCCGTGATTCCGATTTGTGCAACGAGATAGCCGAACACCGTCGCGCCGAGGACGAACAGCGCGAGTTGCCACGTCCGGCTCATGCGAGCGCTAGCTCTGGAGTCGCCACTCCGGAGTACGCGTCTTCCAGGACCGCCGCGACCTGCGCGATATCCGCGACCTGCCGGGCGCAGTCGCCCGAATCGAGCGTCGCCGCGAAAGCGTGGAACAGCTCCGCGAACCACTTCACATATGACGCCTTGTCGAGCTCGGCACTGTGATCGAAGGACTCCGTCTTACCGTCGCGCTCCAGCGTGAGCGTGCCGCTGCTCCACGTGATGCTGCCACGCTCGCCGAGGAAGCGGATCTCGGTCTCGCGCTTGCGGGCCGCCCACGTGAGAAACATGGACGCCATGCGATCGGGGTAGTCAAACAACAGCTGGGCGGTGTCTTCCACGTCGTATGCGCCATGGCGCAGACGGCCCGTCCAGGCACGCACCGCCGCGGGCGGCCCGGCGACGTCGAGCAACTCATAAATGAGGTGAGTGCCGTGATCGAGGAGCACGCCGCCACGGCCGTCGGCCTTCCGGCCCCGCCATGGCACGGTGCTGTTGTCGGTACCCCTGTCGGCCGCGAGCCGGTAGACGCGGAACTCCGCGAGATACCAGCGGCCGATCAACTCCTCGTCGAGCCAGGCCTTCACCCGGCGCCACACCGGGTTGAAGCGGTACTGATGGCAGGGCACGAGCACTCGGCGGGCGGTTTTGGCCGCGGCCGCCAGCGCAGCGGCTTCGGCACGCGTCACCGCGACCGGCTTCTCGCACAGCACGTGATAGCCCTGCGACAATGCCCAGAGTGACAGTGCAACGTGAGACGACGTCGGAGTGCAGACATCGACGAAGTCGATCGGCCCCCCCCCTAGCTCGGCGATTTGCTCGGGACCCGATAATAAAGGAATACCGTCGATGGGGGTCGTGACCGCATCGTCGACGATCCCGACGATCTTGAGCCGCGACGCGACCCGCGGGTCGGATTGGAACGCCGGGAGGTGGCCGTTGCGCGCGATGCCGCCCAGACCCAGCAGCACCCCACGATACACGCGCTGACTATCAGGCGAGCTGCGCATGAACCTTCGGTTCGCGCTCGTGGGCCAGAATGAGCCCGATGAGCACGAGATTGAGCGGGCCGATCACGATCCAGCAATACGCGGCCGGCCACCCCGGTACAGCGGTGATGGCGAGTAAGAGGAAGCGGATGTTTTGTGCGATCCACGCGCAGCCCTCAACAACCGCGCGCTGCCGCTCCGCCCACGCCAGCTGTATCGACACCGGCACGGCGCGGCCGGCGAGCGAGCGCGCCAGCGCGGTCGTACGCGGGAAGAGCCACGCCTGCCGGCGTACGTAATCGCCGTAAAACCAGGCTGACAGGCGGGTCCAGATCGATGCGCCTGCAGGAATCGGGGGGGGTGTCTGCTCGGGAAGATCGAGCTCACTTCCCTTCCCGACCGCAAAGTAGAGATACGCCTGGCGGATGTAGTCGGCGGCTGCCGCTTGATATGAGTGCGAGAGGATCGCCGCCAGCGCGAGCAGCGGTCCGCTCCAACCCCATCCCGCCACGTACAGCCGGGCGCCGAGATGCGCGTACAGGCTGACGAACCGTCCAGTATCCGCCAGGCCGTCGAGGATGCGCCCCATGCGTGTCGACGTGCCACGCAGGCGCGCGAGCTGGCCGTCCGCGCTGTCGAGCACATCCGAGATAACGAAGAGCGCAACGCCGATCGCGTTGAGCCAGGGACGCGAGTAGAAGAAGAAGTGGCCCGCGGCGACGCCGAGGACGAGACTCGCCAGAGTGACGTCGTCCGCGGAGATGCCCGTGGGTGCGAGGGTCTTCGCGAGCCACCACCCCACCGGTCTGAAGAACCGGCGGTCGGCCCACTCCTCGACGACCGGGCCTTTACTCGCGTACACGCGAGACAGCCTCTTCGAGCACGGCCTTGATCGTCGCCAGCGCTTCCATCGCCTGCTCGTCGGTGATGACGAGCGGCGGGTTGATGCGCACCTCGGGATTGTAGATCATCGCGATCACGCCGCGCGCGAGCAGCGTGTCGAAGATCCAGCGGGTGATTTTCTTGTCGAGCAGCTTGCGCGTCCCGGGCACCACCAAATCCATGCCGAGCATCAGGCCGCGACCGCGCACATCGCTGACGATCGGGATCTCATCCTCCCAGCGCTGCATCTCGGCGAGCATGAGCGCGCCCAGCCGGCGGCTGTGCTCGACCAGCTCTTCGTCCACGATGGTCTGGATCGTGACGTGCGCGGCGGCCGCGGCGAGCGGATTGCCGCCATAGCTCGACGAGCTGCCGCTCGGATTCGCCCACGGCTTCGAGAAGGCGATCTGCTCGCGAATCACGATGCCGCTTACGGGGAAGCCGCCGCCGAATCCCTTCCCTACCAGCAACACGTCGGGCACGATCGCGTCGTGCTCGATCGCGAACATTTTGCCGGTGCGCCCGAACCCGGTGATCATCTCATCACAAATCAGCAACGCGCCGATTTCCGTCGCGAGCGCGCGCAGCTCCTTCAGATAGCCGGGCGGCGGCACGACGTTGCCGGCCGTCCCCTGCACCGGCTCGACGATGATCGCGGCGACGTCGTTGGTCGTCTCGAGCGCAATCTTCGAGCGCACGAAATCAACACAGTGCCAGTGGCACGATGGGAACGTCTTGCCGAAAGCGCAGCGCTCGCACGAGGCATATGGGCTCGAGTAGGCGCCGGGCGCCAGCGGACCCAGCCCATGCTTGAAGCTTCCGGAGAGCAGCGGCAACACACCGCCGGTTTTCCCGTGGAAGCCGCCCCAGAAGCCCATGATCTCGTGCCGGCCGGTCGCAGCTTTCGCCAGCCGCACTGCCGCTTCGACGGCTTCGGCGCCGCTCGAGTACAACTGGGTGCGATTCAGATCACCGGGCGCGAGTCCCGCGATCAGCTTGACGAGCGCGGCGCGGTGCTCGGACGTGAAGCTGCCCACGTGCACGCGCTCGAGCTGTTTTGTCATCTCGGCGACGTAGCGCGGATGCGCGTAGCCCAGGCTCGCGACACCGACGCCGGCCAGCAGGTCGACGTAGCGGTTGCCGTCGACGTCCCAGAGAATGGCGCCCTCGCCGCGATCCATGCACAGCTTGCTGAAGAGGGCGACGCTCTGCGTTCCGGGCGCGAGATACTGCGCCTCGGCGTCGAACACACGTCGTGATTGCGACTGTGCAACGATGTCGATCATGCCGGCTTTCCGGTTTCGGCTTTTTCGTCGATGTACGCCGCGATCGCCGCGGCGGCCGCGGCACGCACTGGCGCGAAGCTCGGCCAGTCGTTGAGGTCGATGAGCACCGGCTCGTCGGGCTTGGGGAACGCGACGTCACCGCCGAACACCTCGAGTCCCACGGCCCGCGCCGCGGCGAACACGAGCGCCCGGAACCGATCTTCCGCCACGTCCGGCTTGCGATCGCGCGGCCCTTCAGCCGGATACCAGGAGAAGAAGCGGCCGTCGGCGACGGCGTAGAACTTCACGATCGGACCGCCGACGTGTGCTTGCAGCGCTACGCGCGACACACCACGCCGCGCGAACGCCGCGATCGCGTCGGTCACGCCGGATTCTTTCGCGGCGACGACGTCGGCGCTGGTCTCCGCGTGGACGTCACCGCGCTTCACCCACACGGGCCGCCCGTCGCCGTTCAATTGATGCACGATCGGCTCGACGGCCTGTGGCTCCGACGTCGGCACGATGAGTGTGCGCGGGAAGGCGAGGCCGGCGGCGGCCATCCGCGCCACGAGCCGGTGGCGATGGCAATTGAGCACGCTGTCGGGGGGATTCACGGCAATCGCTTCGCCCGGCACGAGCCGCAGCAGCCGTTCGGACGCCGCGGGACCCTGACACATGTTCACGTACAGCTCGGCGGCCGGTAGGCGGCCCGCTGCGACATCGCTTTCGCTGCTGCGTGTCACGGACCAGCCCCGCTGTTCCAGCTCGATGACCGTATCGTCGAGGATCGCCGTATCGTTGCGGCGATGCGCCTCGGGCGAGTACGTGGGGCTGCGATAGAGCGCAACCAATCGCTTCATCGAGCCTCCTCCGACGCCTTCGTCCCGAGCCAGGTTTCAGCGGCTTCGAGATCGCGCCTGTGATCGAGATCGATGATCTTGGGAACCTCCACGGTCGCTACCGGTGCGCGCACATCGATGAGCAGCTTGAGGAACGCACGCATCCGGCTTCCCGTTGACAGCGCCACGGTGGCAAGCCGTCGCGCGCCCTGACTGAGGCCGTAGACGCCGCCCGTTACGACGGCTGTCTCCGCCTGCTCGCCCCCCCCGCCCCCCCCGCCCCCCCGAGGGGTGTCGGCGATGTCGGTGGCACGGCCGTGCGCATCGCGCCGGACGTAGACCGGTCGCTCATCATCCACAAACGGAGTCACGGCGAGCACGGCAAATGACCCCCCCCGCAGTTGGTCCGTCACGCCGGCATACACGCGGCGCCAGTCCTCGGGCGGCATAACGGTATCCACCATCGTGCAGAACACCGGCCCGGGTGGCACCACCGCGAGACCGGCGATCAGGGTGTGCAGCGACGACGGGGTCCGGCAGGATCGCACGACCACGGAGGCGGGCGCATCCACGCGCACGCCTTCGCGAACCATGCACGTAACCGACTCACAGCCGAGCTCTTCGAGAGTCTGGATGAGGTTGAGTATCTGCGGCCGACCTGCGACCTCGACGAGCGCCTTCGGCGTGTCGACACCGTCCGCAACCAAGCGACTACCTTCGCCGCCGGCAAGGATCAATCCCTGCATCATGACGGCAGCACCTCGGCCAGCTCGGTGAGCGTGGTAAGGCGGACGGTCGGCAAGCCTGCGTCCGGCGAGCGAGCGACGGGCGGCGCGAGCCATGCGGTCTGCATACCAAGACTCGCCGCCGGCCTGATGTCGGCCTCGAAATTGTCTCCCACCATCCATACGGGCTCCGATTTGGCGCCGAGAGATTCGAGCGCGTGACGGAACAGACGGGGATCGGGTTTGGTGACGCCGACGCGGCCGGAGTCCGCCACCGCGGAGAAGTAGCGCATTAAATCGAGCTCCTCAAGGCAGGGGCCCAAATTGCCAGTGAAATTCGAGACGACCGCAAGCCGATATGACTGCTGGAGCCGGGCGAGGAGCTCCTGGTTGCGCCGGATCACGGCAAGCGCGGCCGCATGGAACTCGTCTACGATCTGCTCTCGCCGCAGCGCACGGCCGTCGGGCAGATGCGCCAGGACCAGAGCTGCCTGTAGGTCTACCATCGCCCGAAATCCCAGAGTGCTGATTCCTGTCACCCGTACGAGCGCGCGATCCGACGCGCGAAATGCCTCTTCGAAAACCGCGAACGGCTGTTGACCGCCAGCCGTGACGTACGCCGCGTGAAAGCGAACACTCCAACGGGCACCATCAGCGTCGAGCGTACCACCGAAATCGAAGAGCACTACACCGCGCACTCCGTTCACAGTTGGCAATTCCGATACCGTTGCGGCTCGCGGCTATATGACTTGCGCGAAGCGACTTAGCGATTGACTGGAGTGGAAGTGGGGCAATTCGCCCCACTGCGGTTGGGGAGGATCGGGACAGCGCGCTGGGGTCAGGCTGGAGCGGGGCTCTCCATGTCCAAGCGGTATTCCTCGAGCTTGCGATACAGTGTCTTGCGGTCGAGACCGAGCAACTCGGCGGCCCGCGATTTGTTGCCGCCGGCTTGGCGCAGCACTTCGAGGATATAGAGACGCTCGACGTCGCGGAGCGACAATGCGCGGTCGGTGGAGTCCCTGACCAGCGGCGCTGCCCGACTCGCTTCGCGAATTCGCGACGGTAAATCTTCGGGGCGCACCTCCTCGCCCGTCGCGACGACCGCCGCACGTTGAATGGCGTTACGAAGCTCGCGCACGTTTCCGGGCCAAGGGTACGTCGTGAGGAGCGCCATCGCTTCGGGCGATATGCGCCGGGACCGCTGCAGCGGCGCCGCGCCCTGATTCGTCTCGCTCGCCGCGTCGCGCTGCAGGAAATGCTCCGCCAGCAGCGGGATGTCGGCTGCGCGCTCGCGTAGCGGCGGTGCGTGAATGTGGAGGACGTTCAGCCGATAGAAGAGGTCTTCGCGAAAGCGGCCGCCCTGCACTTCGGCGTCGAGATCACGGTTAGTAGCGGCGATGACGCGGACGTCGAGGTTGCGAGCTTCGGTCGCGCCGACCCGCCGGACCTCACCATTCTCCAGCGCACGGAGCAGCTTCGGTTGGAGCGCGAGCGGCAAATCGCCGATCTCGTCGAGCAACAGCACACCCCCGTTCGCCGCTTCAAACAAGCCCGGCTTGGCGCGATCCGCACCGCTGAACGCGCCTTTCTCGTACCCGAACAGCTCCGACTCGAGCAGCTGCTCCGGCAGCGCGCCGCAGTTCACCGCCACAAACGCGCCGCGTCCGGATGCCTGGTGGATCGCGCGAGCCACGAGCTCCTTTCCCGTTCCGCTCTCGCCCGTGATCAGGACGGGATGGCGCGACTGCGCCGCGCGTACCACGAGCCCCAGCAGATCCTGAATCGGCTGGCTCGCGCCCAGAAAGCCGGGGAGTCCCGCGGCCATAGCGCTGCGGCCCAGCCTGGCGACTTCCCGGCGCAGGCGACTTTGGTCGAGCGCGTGCGAAACGGCGAGGAGCAGCTCCTGGGTCGCGATCGGTTTGGTGAGATAGTCGTAGGCGCCGGCCCGCACCAGTTCGACGGCGGAATCGATCGAGCCGAATGCCGTCATCACGATGACGTTGAGCTCGGGACGCTGTTGCCGCAGCGCCCGCAACAGCTCAGCGCCCGGTATGCCCGGCATGATGAGGTCGGTGACGACCACATCCGCCGGCTCGCCTGTGGCGACGGCGCGGAGCGCGGCGTCGGCCGTGGGAAAGCCCGTCGTGACGTGTCCCGCGGTGTTCAGGACCTCGACGAGGAAATCTCTGAGTTCGCCGTCGTCCTCCACCACCAGCACGTGATCAGACACGCGGAGATTCCGGTGCGCTCGAGCGTGCGTGCTGGCGCGGAGCGCGCTGCCCGGGGGGGGCGACCGCGGCGGTTGCCGCGCGTTCCGCCGGCAGTGTTATCCGAAAGACCGCGCCACCATCGGGCTCGTTGCCGGCTTCGAGCGCGCCACCCAGCTCTTCGACAATGCTGCGTGCCACGACCAGTCCGAGGCCCGTCCCCTTCGCCTTCGTCGTGAAGAAGGCTTCGAACAAATGCGGCAGCGCCGCACTGGGAATGCCGGGCCCCGTGTCGGCGACCTCGATGTGCGTGATGTCGTCGGGCGTGGACCAGCCGCGCAGGACGATCGTTCGCGGGTGAA
>MNDR01000044.1:1611-19253 GCA_001915025.1 Gemmatimonadetes bacterium 13_2_20CM_2_65_7 | reverse complement strand
TCATCTTCTTGAAGATCGACCAGAGGTTCTTCGGCCGGCCGACGATTTCCCAGCCCGCAATCCCGGCGCGCCGCAGCTCATCCGCGAGCGGCGAGCGCATCCGCTCGATCGTCCGGTCGCGTTCGACGCGCCGCGCTTTGACCTGCCGCGCGAGCTGCTTGTAGTCCTCGGGCTCGAGATACTTGAACGCCAGGTCTTCGAGCTCCGCTTTGACCCCCGCCATGCCGAAGCGGTGCGCGAGCGGCGCGTACAACTCGCGCGTCTCGAGCGCGATGCGTTTGCGCTTCTCCGGAGGCAAGGGATCGAGCGTGCGCATGTTGTGCAGCCGGTCGGCGAGCTTGATAATGATGACGCGCGCGTCCCGCGCGACCGACATCAGCAACTTGCGGTAGTTCTCGGCCTGCTCTTCGGCGGTGGACCGGAACGTGAGCGTCGAGATCTTGGTGAGGCCGTCGACCAGGTCGGCGACTTCGTTACCGAAATCACGGCGCAGCATCTCGAGCGTCACGTTCGAGTCCTCGACGACGTCGTGCAGCAAGGCGGCCGCGATCGTCGTGGTGTCCATCTGCTGCTCGGCGAGAATCGTCGCGACGGCGACGCTGTGAGACACGAAATCGTCGCCCGACAGGCGCTTCTGACCCTGATGGGCCTGCGCGCTCAGGCGGTAGGCGCGTGACAGGACGTCGAGGTCGAGGCGGTCGCGTTGGGCCGCCACGGCCTCCGCCAGCTCCGGCGCGAGAATCGGCGCCGTGCTCGTCACAACAGTCCCGCCTCCGCGAAGCTCACGTACCGTTCTCCTCCCACCACCACGTGATCGTACACCGGGATGTCGAGCACGCGCCCCGCATCCACCAGCTGCCGCGTGACCGCGCGGTCGTCCGCTGACGGCGTGGGGTCGCCGCTCGGGTGATTGTGCACCACGATGATCCCGGCCGCCGCCTCCGCGATCGCTGCCCGAAATACCTCGCGCGGGTGCACCAGCGAGCTGTTCAGAATGCCCCGCGTGATGACCAGATCCGCCAGAATCTGACTCTGGCTCCCCAGCGCGAGGACGTGAAACTCCTCGACCGGGAGGTCGCGCAACCGGAGCGCGTAGTAATGCTGCACGTCGCCGGGACCTCGGATCCGCTCCGGTGGCGGCTCGGTCTCGGTGCCAATCCGGCGCCCCAGCTCGATCGCCGCGGCGAGGCGGGCAGCCTTTGCACGGCCCACCCCGGAAATCTGCGCCAGTTCCGCCCACGGCCGCGTGGCCAGGCGCCTGAGCGAGCCGTCCCCCCGGGTAAGGATCTCCGCGGCCACGGCGAGGGCATCCCGCCCATGCGTCCCCGTCCCTAGGAGAATGGCCAGGAGCTCTTGGCCCGTCAACGCGCCCGGTCCGACGGCCCAGAAACGCTCGCGGGGACGGTCGCGTTCGAGGTGCTCGGCGAGGCGCATGGGCATGGGGGCCAACCTACCCGCCGCGATTGGACCGGCCGTACCGGATGTATGCAGGCGGTGCCGCAAACCCGCCTTGCCGGCCTGCTAACCGGGGGGCTATTTTCGCGAGACCCCGTGCCTGCGGTTCGATCCACGAGGCATTCGCGCTCACCCATCCTCGTGGAGGTCCCATGCGACCAGTATTAGATCTTGTCCCTCTCACGCTCGCTGCCGGGCTAGTGCTCGCGGCCTGCACGGCCGATCGGCCCGCACCGACCGCTCCGGCCACCACCACCGCCATTGCGACACCGGCCCTGAGCGCCGATGTGTCGGGGCCTGCAACCCCTCCTTTTAACGACGAGATCATCCTCCGTGCTGTGGGCGATGGCTCCGGGTTCGGCCACGTCAAGTTCCGGCAACCGAAGGATGAGGAGCTCGTGGTCCACCTCGACGTGTGGGTGCGTGATCTCGCCCCGAACGCGAGCTACCGGCTGCAGCGTGCGGTGGACACGAATGTGAACGACGACTGCACGGGCACGTCGTGGTTGACATTGGGCGAAGGGCCAACGCCGCGGGCGATTGTGACCGACGACGGAGGCACCGGGCGGGCGGCGCTGTGGCGGACACTCTCCGCCTCCCTTTTGGGCACGGAGTTCGACATCCACTTCCGAGTCCTCGATGCATCGGGCGCCGTCGTGTTAGAAAGCGCCTGTTATCAGTTCGTCGTCAGTCAGTAGCGGCTTTCGCGACCGCAAACGACGAGGGGCACCCGGTTCGGGTGCCCCTCGATTCGTTTACGGCGTCGACCTTCCCCCAACCTGTTCAGAGTGCGACATTGGCTGCCGCGACCCCGTGCCTGCCAAATCGATCCACGAGGCGACCGCGGTTCCCATGTCCCCCCAACCTCGTGGAGGATTCATGCGTCTGCCATCCGCCAGAATAACGGCTCTGTTATCCGTCCTCGCGGCTCTTTCTGCGTGTACCGACCGAGCGCCCGCGCCAACGGGCCTCGGTATTGCGGCAGCACGGAACGGCGTTCCGTTTGCCGTGGGCCTCGCGAGCCCCGCCTGGCAGGAGATGGCCTTAAGTCACGCTCCACAGCCGCCAGCCATGAATCCGCTTCAAGCCACTCACGCCTACGCACTGGTCGGCGTCGCGCAGTATCTCGCCGTACAACGAGCGGACTTGGCAGTGGGGAGCGACGGTCGGACCAACGTCGAGGCCGAGCGTGGCGCGGTCGCGGGAGCGTCTGCCGCCGTGCTCACCTATCTCTTCCCCACTGCGGCTCAGGCGTTCGAGGATCTGGTTACCGCGCAAGCCAACGCGGGCCCGGGGCAACCGCAACCGTGGTTCACGCGCGGTGAGGCGATCGGCCGTGAGGTCGGCGCCGGTATCGTCACGCGAGCCCAGGGCGATGGGTTTGGTGTAGCGGCCAACCCTGCCCCACCGGTCGGCCCCGGATATTGGACGACAAACGCGCCCGGGTTGCCAGTCGCAGGTGGACAGTTGCCCGGAGTCACCCCCTGGTTCCTCACCTCCGCGAGTCAGTTCCGGCCGGCCGCGCCCCCGGCGTTCGGGTCTGCCGCCTTCAACGCGGCGCTGGCGGAAATCCGCGACCTCTCGGATCACCGCACAACTGAGCAAACCAACATCGCCGCCTACTGGGCGCTCAACACCGGCACGATTACCGCGGCGGGATTCTGGCTTCAAGTCGCAACGGATGACATCAATGCACGCGGGCTATCCGAGCGCGAGGCGACGCACCTCTACGCGTTGCTCGGCGCGACGATGTTCGACGCCGTGATCGGCTGCTGGGACGCGAAGCTCACGTACTGGTTGGTGCGCCCGTGGAAGGCCGATCCACTAATCACCGTCACGGCCGCGGTTGGGAAGCCCAACCATCCGTCCTACCCCTCGGGGCACAGCTGTGTCTCGGAA
The DNA here is from genome assembly GCA_001915025.1 of Gemmatimonadetes bacterium 13_2_20CM_2_65_7. Classification (GTDB taxonomy): domain Bacteria; phylum Gemmatimonadota; class Gemmatimonadetes; order Gemmatimonadales; family GWC2-71-9; genus 20CM-2-65-7. The sequence continues at coordinate 15,899 of MNDR01000044.1, read as the reverse complement.
TCAGGCGCGCAAGTGCTGAGCGCGTTCTTCCCCGAAGACCACGCTCAGCTGAGCGCCATGGTCGAAGAGGCGGGGTTGTCGCGCATGTACGGCGGCATCCATTTCCGGTTCGATATCGACGCGGGGCACGCGGTGGGCGACGATGTCGCGCGCTTCGCGATCGCGGCAGATGCGTCGGGGAATTCGGTGTTGACGGCCTGCCGCACGGGCACGGGTCGTTGCGTCCCACGCCGGCGTAGGGATTGGCGGCAAAGGCCGGCTCGGCAATCCCGGACGCGGCACGCTGCGCTGACGGCGGCGGGGGCTCGCCACTCGTGACGAGGCCATCCGCTGCAGCTTTCGATGCCACCATCGGCGCTTGGCGGCGAGCCGCTCCCGGCAACCCTCCCGCGGGACCCGTAACGCCGCGACCCGACGGGGAAGGCCGTTGCGGTCCCTGCCCCGGCGGTGGCCCGATCTCGATCTGCAGCTTGAGCCAGCGCTCGGCGAACGTCGCCTGGAGATCCGCCATCAGCCCGACGAACATCTCGTAGGCGTCCTGCTTGTATTCGACGAGCGGATCCTTCTGTCCGTAGCCGCGCAGATAGATGCCCTCGCGGAGCTGGTCCAAATCATAGAGATGATCCTTCCATTTCTCGTCGATGACGCCCAGGCTGACGTGTGCCAGCGCCTGCTCGCCGAGTCGCGCGGCGCCCACTTTGGCCTCGACCTCGCGCATATAGTCGAGCTTTTTCTGAAACGCGGCGCGTCCCGCTTCGTGCGCGGCACGGATCAGCTCGTCGCGATTCCTGATCCGACCTGCGTCCGTCACACCGGGAACCGACATCAAAAACTTCTGTAGGAACTCGGTCTCGATGAGATCGCGGTCCCACTGACCCGGATCGTCGTAGTCGGCGATCAGGCTGTCAGCCAGCCGTTCGGTAGCACCGTCGATCATGCGTTGGGCCTCGGCCTTCAGCTCTTCGCCGCCCTCGAGGGCGTACAGCCGCCGCGAGTAGATGACCTCGCGCTGCTGATTCATCACGTCATCGAACTGCAACAGCTTCTTGCGTGCCTGGAAGTTCTGCAGCTCGACCCGCTTCTGCGCCTGCCCGATCGCCGCGGTCACCCACGGATGCGTGATGACCTCACCTTCCTCGGCGCCGGTGCGATCCATGATGCGCGCGATGCGGTCCGAGCCGAACAACCGCATGAGGTCGTCTTCGAGCGACAGAAAGAAAATGCTCTGGCCCGGGTCGCCCTGACGGCCTGAGCGCCCGCGCAGCTGGCGGTCAATCCGCCGCGCCTCGTGCCGCTCGGTGCCGATGATGACCAGCCCGCAGGGGGGATCCTCGTTGCACTTGAGCTCTTTGATCTGCTCAGCCGTGAGGTCGGGCGGCTCGATCTTCTGGCCGAACGGGGCCTCGCGGGATTTGATGCCGCAGACCTGACACTTCTTGACCCCGGGACCGAGTTTGATGTCGGTCCCTCGCCCCGCCATGTTCGTCGCGATCGTGATGGATCCCGGCTGCCCCGCCTGTGCGACGATCTCCGCTTCGCGCTGGTGAAACTTGGCGTTCAGCACCTCGTGCTTGAGCCCACGCCGCTTCAACAGCCGAGCCAGCGTCTCGGACACTTCGACGTTGGTGGTGCCGACCAGCACGGGGAGACCGCGCTTGTGCTGCCGCTCGATCTCGTCCATGATCGCGTCGTACTTCTCCTTGCGCGTCTTGTAGACGAGATCATGCTTGTCCACCCGGCGGACCGGCCGGTTCGTCGGAATGACGACGACCTCGAGCTTGTAGATCTCGTGGAACTCGGTCTCTTCGGTCTCGGCGGTGCCCGTCATGCCGGCAAGCTTCTCGTACATGCGGAAGTAGTTCTGGATCGTGATCGTCGCGAGCGTCTGCGTTTCCTCGCGCACCGTCACGCCTTCCTTCGCTTCCACCGCCTGGTGCAAGCCGTCCGACCACCGCCGCCCCGGCATCAGCCGGCCGGTGAACTCATCGACGATGAAGACCTGGCCGTCCTGAACGACGTACTCGACGTCTTTTTCGTAGAGCGCGTGCGCCTGCAACAGCTTGTGGATGATGTGCAGCGTCTCGCTCTTGATCGCGTATTCGGCTTCCACGGCCCGGCGCCGCTCGATCTTCTCGTTGGCGGAGAGGTGCTCGTCGTGCTCGATCTCGTGGATGGCGTGCGAGATGTCCGGCACCACGAACAGCGTGGGATCCGACGGCGACATCGTCTCCACACCCTTATCCGTGAGGTGCACCGCGCGGCCGCGCTCGTCCATGACGAAGAAGAGATCGTCCTCGATATGCCGCATCTTCTGCTCACGGGCCGGCAGCTTGCGGTCGGCCAGGCGATCGAGCTCGACGCGTTGCACGAGCTGCTTCACGCCCTGCTCGTTCAGTAGCTTGAGCAGTTTCTTGTTCTTGGGCATGCCGAGCTGCGCCTGGTACAGCAGCGTCGCGCCCTCGTACTGGGTCTCCGGCTGCTCGAGCAGCGGCTCACCGCGCGCGAGGAGATCGTTGGCCACCGCGGTCTGCCTGCGGACGAGCTGCACGACCTGAGCGTTGAACTGCGCGTACTTCTCGTCCGACTCGGCCCCGACCGGTCCGGAGATGATCAGCGGCGTGCGCGCCTCGTCGATCAGAATCGAGTCCACCTCGTCGATGATCGCGAAGATGTGGCCGCGCTGCACGCGCTGCTCGAGCGTAAAAACCATGTTGTCGCGCAGGTAATCGAAGCCGAACTCGTTGTTGGTGCCGTACGTGATGTCGCAGTAGTACGCCGCCCGGCGCTCGGGCGTCGACGGCTGCGTGTCGTCGATGCAGCCCACCGTCAGGCCGAGCCACTTGAAGAGATGACCCATCCACTGGGAATCGCGCCGGGCGAGATAATTGTTGACGGTGACGAGGTGGGCGCCGCGCCCAGCGAGCGCGTTCAGATACAGCGGCAGCGTCGCAACCAGCGTCTTGCCTTCGCCCGTCGCCATCTCGGCAATTTTGCCCTGGTGAAGAACGATGCCGCCGATCAGCTGCACGTCGTACGGCACCATGTCCCATTTCAGCGGGTGCCCGGTCACGACGACCTCGGTGCCCAGCAGCCGGCGCGAAGCTTCGCGCACGGTCGCGAACGCCTCGGGCAGAATGTCGTCGAGCGTGGATTGCAAGGTCGTCACGAACGACTGCTCCGCCTTCGCGAGCAGGTCGCTCAGGTTGGCACGCTCTTCGGGATCGGGGCAGTCGTGCTTGGCCTGCTTGAGACGCTCGACCTCGGCATGCAGCGCGCCGGTTCGCTGGGCGATGATCTCGCGGAATTTCGCGGTCTGCGCCTGGAGATCGGCGTCGCTGAGATCTTTGAGACGCTGCTCCTGCTCCAGAATCGCATCCACGATCGGCTGGATGCGCTTCAGCGCGCGATCGAATCGCGTTCCGAAAACCCTTGCGAACAGACGGTTTGCCATTACGCTCCTAACGGTACAGGCGCCGGTCCGCGATATACGCGCGCACCGGCTCAGGCACTAAATATCGAATGGAACGGCTCTGCTTGACGCGCTCCCGAACCTGCGTGGCGGACAGATCGATCATGGGGACCGGGATTACCCGGCTGACAAGTGGATGGCGTAGGACGGTCGATCCGGGCCGGGCGAAGACGACGATGTCGGCAAGGGCTGGAAGGGCTTCAACTTCCCACCAGGCGGCCAGGTCGCGCGCCGCATCCGCCCCTAGCAATAACGTGAAACGGTTCCCCGGCTCCCGCTCGCCGAGCGCACGCAGGGTCCGCACCGTGTAGGACGGCGTCGGCAGACCCAGCTCGATGCGCTCAACCCGCAGCCGCGGATTGCCCGCCACCGCCAAGTCCAACATTTCGGCCCGCTGCTCGGGACTGGCCACGTGCGCGGCGCGCTTGAATGGCTGCTCGCGCGCCGGGAGAAACCGAATCACGGCGTTTTCTCCGAGCGCGTCTGCTGCCGCCTCGGCTACGATCAAGTGCGCGATGTGCACGGGGTCAAACGATCCCCCGAACAGCGCGTCCACGCCGCTCAGGAGGGAGTCGAGGGAGTTGCAGGCGTCGCGCTCGAGTCGGCGGCCCCAGCGGGTGGGGGACAACTGCGGCCGAGCCCAGTCGCGTTCGGATAGAAGCGACGCAGATGCGCGCAGGTCTCCTGCAGTTCTTCCTTGTAGCCGATCGCCCGATAGCTGTCGACGAGGCGGAGCAGCGCGTCGGGCGTGCGCCCGGCGTTGGGATAGTTCGCAATCACGTCCTTGAAGTAGATGATCGCCGAGTCGTACGCTTTCCGCCGCAGATAGAACATGCCGTTCTTGTAGGTCTTCTCCGCGAACTGATTCTGGAGGCGGACGACGTGCAGGCGCGCGCGCGCCGCGGCCTCGCTATCGGGATACCGGCCGGCGAGCTCCTGGTAGATCGCCAGCGCGGTTTCGCCGGGGGTAGGATCGAGCTCGGGCCGGCGCCACATCCGGAGATTCGCGTCGCCGGCGCGGAGCAGCGCGAGCGGCGCGTACTCGGTCGTGGGAAACTCGTCCGCGACCTTCCGAAAATCGGTCGCCGCCTGCGCGTGCTCGCCGAGCTGGAACGCGCACTCGGCGAGATAGTAGTTGATTTGTGCGAGCTCCGGCTGGCCCGGCCCGAATTCGAACGTCAGACGCTGCAGCAGGAGCTGCGCGCGCCGGAAATCGCCATGACGAAATATCCCCAGCGCGCGTTCCAGCTCCACGTTCGGCTGCAGCTGCGGCGCTGGGGCGGGTGACCGGGCGCCGTGATGGCACGCGACGCAAAGCGCCAGCAGCGCCAGTGTCTTGTATACCTTCATTACGGTCCGGCCTTTCCCAATGCGTTGAGCTTCTCCTGCGCGCGTTGTGAAATCGTATCACCGGGCGTGCCGCCGGCGAGCGCCTGCTGGTAACTCTCGATCGCCCCGGCGATGTCCCCCTGCGACAGCCGCACGTCCCCGAGGCCGAGGAAGGCGCCGCGGGCGACGTCGGGCGACGCACCCGGCGCGGTCGCGCGCCGGAACCACGCCTCGGCATCGGCCGGGCGCCCGGCCTGAAGCGCGCGATTTCCTTCGACGAGCGCGCAGAGGCCGAGCCCCTCCCGGGACGGCTCGACGACCGTCGGGGCGCGCTGCCGGCGCAGCACTCCCTCGAAGACGCGCACGGCGGTGCTGCAATCGTGCACGCGGACCAGCGCCATGCCGTAGACGAACAGTAGCGAGTCGCTGCGGCCCGCGTCGACAGCGGAGGCCGCGGCGACCGGGAGCAGCGCCGTTGCCTCAGCGGTGTCACCGCGGTCCATGGCATCGAGGGCCGCGAGGACCACGTAGCGCCCGAGCGGCCGGCGCGGCGCGACTTCGCGCAGGCCGGTGAGGGCACTCGCCAGTGCGGTACGGTCGTTCGCGGCGAGCGCCGCGCGTGCGACGCGGTCCAGACCGTCGGCTGCTTCTTCGGCGCGCGACCGATCCCGACGCGCCAAGTTACGGTATGAATCGGCGGCGAGATCGTAGTCTTCCGCATGCATCGCCGCCGCGCCGAGCTTCGCGAGCAACGGAGCGCTCCCTGAATTCGCCAGGCGCCCGAGCTGATACTCTGCCAACGCGTCCGCGTACGCGCCGGCCGCATAGGCGCGGTCGCCCAGCTCCTCATGATTAGCGGCGGAACGAGTACAGGCGAACAGAACGGCTACCACAATGGGCGCGACGCGGCTCACTTCTTTTTCTTCTTTCGGGCCGGCGCCCCGGTGGCCAGCTCGCCGTCCCCGGCGGACGCTGGCGCCGGCGGTACGTCAGACCGCGACAGCAGCGCCAGGTATGCTTCGACGCGCGGATCCTCCGGGCGCCGGGCCCGCAGCTCCTCCCAGACCGCGCGTGCAGCCAGGCCGTCACCGGCGAGGTAGCACGACATTCCCAGCATGGCGGCGGCGTCGAGAAAAGAGGGCCGCTCGCGTACGATCCGTTGAAACTGCTCGTGCGCGTCGAGGGCGCGGCCGGCCTCGAGCAGGAGACGGCCGAGCTTGTAGCGCAGATCGTGGAACGCGGGACCCAGCGCGAGAGCCGCTTCGTACTGGGCGATGGCCTCGTTGAGACCACCCGCCTCGAGGTAGGCCTGTCCCAGGGCCGCGTGCTGATTCGCGAGCTTTGCGGCCACGTGTCCGTGAAAGCCAGCCCGCCGTTCCGCCCCCACCTGGCGCGCCCGTCGCAACACGGCGTTGGCCTCTGCTTCACGGCCCAGCTCGTTGAGCACGAGCGCGCGATGAATCAGCGCCTCGATGTAGTTGGGATTCAGCGCAAGCGCGCGATCGAGCTGCTCCAGCGCCTTGTCCGGTTGTCCGGCCAGAGAATACGACACGCCCAGCAGGTGATGCGCGTCGGCGAACGCGCGGCCGGTTGCGATGACCTCCTCGAGGAGGTGAATCGCACCGTAGTAGTCCTGGAGTTGAAAGCGCTCGTTAGCCTGCTCGACTAGGCGCTCGGGACTGACGTCCATGAACCTCCTGGTACCAATCGACGAACTTGCGGATGCCTTCCTCTATCCCGACGCGCGGCCGGAACCCCAGGACACGCCCCGCGTGCGCGAGATCGGCATCGGTCAGCCGGACGTCCCCCGGCTGATCAGGATGGCGCTCGATGCGAGCTTCCTGACCCAGCGCCGCCGCGATCAGAGCGATGAGGCGATCGAGCCGGACCCTGGCGCCCCCGCCGAGGTTCACGGTTTCGACGGATCCTTCCGCCGCGCGCCCGGTCCACTCCAACCCCGCCAGAATGCCGTCCAGCGCGTCGGTAATATAGGTATAGTCGCGCTCGCTCGACCCGTCGCCGTGCATCCGGATCGGCCGGCCGCGGGCGATCAAATCTGTGAACTTATGAATCGCCAGATCGGGACGTTGGCGCGGCCCGTACACGGTGAAAAACCGCAGGCAGATGATGCGCAGCGGGTAGAGATGCGCGAAGGCGTGCGCCAGCAGCTCGCCCGATCGCTTGCTCGCGGCATACGGCGAGATCGGCTCGACCGCCGGCTCCGCCTCGGCAAACGGCGCCGGCGTGGCGTTGCCGTAGACGGAGGAAGACGAGCCGAACACGACGCGGGTCACGCCGACACGGCGCGCGCTGTCGAAAATCCTGGCGGTCGCCGTGACGTTCGCCTCCATGTAGGAAGCCGGATCCTCCAGTGACGGCCGCACCCCGGGCTTCGCGGCCAGGTGGATGATCGCCTCGATGCCATCGAGCGGCAGCGGATCCCGCGCCACATCCGCTTCGACGAACCGGAACGACGGCCTGTTCAGCAGGCCGGCGAGATTCCGCTCCTTCACCTCACGCGCGTAGAACGCGTCGAAGTTATCGACTCCGGTCACCGCGGCGCCGCGCGCGATCAACGCCTCGCTCACGTGCGATCCGATGAATCCGGCGGCGCCTGTCACGAGATAGCGCGGGCTGGATGTCATGATACTTCGGCGCGTTCTCGCGCGACGACCTGCCGGAAGTACTCGATCGTGCGACGCAGGCCGTCCTCGAGCGATATCTTCGGTTCCCAACCAATCGTGTTTTTCGCCCGCGTGATATCCGGCTGACGCACCTGCGGATCGTCGACGGGCAGCGGGCGCTCGACGATCTTGCTTTTGCTCCGCGTCAGGCGCAGCACCAACTCGGCCAGCTGGCGGACGGTGAATTCGTGTGGATTCCCGAGGTTCGTCGGCTCGCCATTGCCATGCTCGAAGAGGCGCACGATCCCGTCGATCAAATCATCCACGTAGCAGAAGGAGCGCGTCTGCGAGCCGTCGCCGTAGACGGTGAGCGGATCGCCGCGCAGCGCCTGGACGATGAAGTTCGACACGACACGGCCATCGTTGGGCCGCATGCGCGGGCCATACGTGTTGAAGATCCGGACGATCCGCGTGTCGAGCTGGTGGAAGCGATGATACGCCATGGTGAGCGCTTCAGCGAAACGCTTTGCTTCGTCATACACCCCGCGTGGGCCCACGGGGTTCACGTTCCCCCAATACGATTCCGGCTGCGGGTGCACCAACGGGTCGCCGTACACTTCCGACGTCGAGGCAAGCAGGAAGCGGGCATGCTTCGCCATGGCGAGCCCCAGCGCCTTGTGGGTGCCGAGGGCGCCGACCTTCAGCGTCTGGATCGGCAACTCGAGATAGTCGACCGGACTGGCGGGGCTCGCGAAATGCAGCACGCCATCGAGCGGCCCTTCGACCTCGATGTAGCGCGTGACGTCCTGGTTGGCGAACCGGAAGCTCGCATGCGCGGTGACGTGCGCCAGGTTCGCCGGATTGCCGGTGATGTGATTGTCCATTCCCAGCACGTCGTACCCGAGCGCCAGGAACTTGTCTACGAGATGCGATCCGAGGAATCCGGCCGCGCCCGTTACGAGGACGCGCATCCGAGCTGGCGGCCGATACTGTCATAGGTGAATCCGAGCCGGCCAAGCTTGGCAGGATCGTAGAGATTCCGTCCGTCCACGATCAGCGGCCGGTTCAGAAGAGTCTTGATCCTGGTGAAATCGGGATTGCGGTACTCCAACCATTCGGTGACGATCGCCAACGCATCGGCGCCACCGAGGGCATCGTACGCGTGGTTGGCGTACTTCACGCGGTTGCCGAGCTGATGAGCGGCGGTCTTCATGGCAGCGGGGTCATGGACCTGCACCTTCGCCCCGGCACAGAGGAGCGCTTCGATCAGCACCAGCGACGGACTCGCGCGCACGTCGTCCGTTTCGGCCTTGAACGCGAGGCCCCACACCGCGATGGTGCGTTGGTTCAGATCGCCAAGGTGCCGACTCAGCTTGGCGAACAGGATCTGCTTCTGGGTCTCATTGGCCGACTCGACCGCCTTGAGGATGTCGAGATCCACGCCGCGCTCGGCGGACGTGCGAATCAGCGCCTTGACGTCCTTCGGAAAGCACGATCCCCCGTAGCCGGGCCCCGGAAACAAGAACGCCGGCCCGATGCGCCGGTCGCTGCCGATGCCACGCCGCACATGGGTCACGTTCGCCCCCACGGCCTCGCACAGGCGGGCAATCTGATTCATGAAGGAGATCCGCGTCGCGAGCATCGCATTCGCCGCGTATTTCGTCACCTCCGCCGACGCGATGTCCATCACGATGAGCGGATTGCCGGTGCGCACGAACGGTGCGTACAGCTCCTCGATCACGCGCGCGGCCTCGTCCGAGTCCACGCCGACGACGACGCGATCGGGCTTCATGAAGTCCTCGACCGCAGCCCCTTCCTTCAGGAATTCCGGGTTGGCGCAGACGTGGAACAGCGTGCGCGTGTGGCGCGCGACTTCCGCGCGAACCTTCTCGGCCGTCCCCACCGGCACGGTGCTCTTGGTGACGACGACCTTGGGCGCGTTCATGTGCTCGCCGATCGTGCGCGCTACGTCGAGGACGTGCTGCAAGTCGGCGGAGCCGTCCTCGTCGGGCGGCGTCCCGACGGCGATGAACACGACCTCCGAGCGCTCGATGGCTTGCGGCACGTCGGTCGTGAAGGTGAGCCTGCCTTCGCGCTGGTTGCGAACCACCATCGGCTCGAGGCCCGGCTCGTAGATCGGAATTTTGTTTTGCTTGAGCGCCCCGATCTTCGACGTATCGACGTCCGCGCAAATCACGTCGTTGCCGGTCTCGGCGAGGCACGCGCCCACGACGAGGCCGACGTACCCCGTCCCGATAACCGCTACCCTCACGCGCGCCCTCCCCTATCCTCACGGGGCAGGACGTGACGGGTATCGACGGTAGCGCGAGCGTGCCGCTTGACGAGCTGATAATCGACCGAGCTGTGGTCGGTGATGATCATGACGCAGTCGGCGTCGCGCAGAATATCGGCGTTGAGGGGTACGGACGTGAGGGCGATGCTGTCCTCTTTCAGCGTCGGCACGTGGGGATCGTGGTAGGAAACCTGCGCCCCCCGCTGCTGCAGCAACCGGATCACATCCAGCGCGGGACTCTCGCGGATGTCGTCAATGTTCTTCTTGTAGGCGACGCCGATCAGCAGCACGCGGCTGCCGCGCACCGCTTTGCTCTGCTCATTCAGCGCGTCGACAACCTTCCCCACCCAGAACTCGGGCATCTCGGCATTCAGCTCGCCGGCAAGCTCGATGAAGCGGGTCTTGTAGTTGAGCGTCCGCATCTTCCACGCGAGGTAATGCGGATCGAGGGGAATGCAGTGCCCGCCGACGCCGGGACCGGGCGTGAACTTCATGAAGCCGAATGGCTTCGTCGCCGCCGCCTCGATCACTTCCCACACGTCCACGCCGAGCTTGTCGCAGACGATCGCCATCTCGTTGACGAGACCGATGTTCACGCTGCGGAAAGTGTTCTCGAGGATCTTGACGAGCTCTGCCGCCTCCGGGGAGGAGACCGGCACGAGCGTGTCGATGGCCGGCTGATACAATGCCATCGCGACCTTCAGACAGGCGGGAGTGATCCCGCCGACGACCTTCGGCGTGTTGCGCGTATTGAACCGCTCGTTGCCGGGATCCACGCGCTCCGGCGAGAACGCCAGGAAGAAGTCCTCTCCGACCTTGAGGCCGGTGGATTCGAGCGCCGGCAGCATCAGCTCTCGAGTCGTGCCGGGATAGGTTGTCGACTCGAGCACGACGAGCTGTCCCTTGCGCAGCGCGCGCTTCACCGATTCGGTGGCCGCGAGCACGTAGCTCACGTCGGGATCTTTGGTCTTGGAAAGCGGCGTGGGCACGCTGATCGAGATGACGTCGGGCTCTTTGAGGCGCGCGAGGTCGGCGGTTGCCGAGAACCGCGTGGCCTTGACGGCGTCGGCGACGGCGGCCGCCGGCACATCCTGAATGTGGGAACGGCCGCCGCTCAGCGAATCGACGACGCGCGGATTCACGTCAAACCCGAGCACGCGGTAGCCGGCGCGCACGATTTCCATCGCGAGCGGCAGCCCGACATAGCCCAGACCCACGATGCCAAAGACGGCGGTACGGTCTTTGGCTTTCGTCAGAAGTGTATCGATTGCGGTCGGTACAGTAGCAGTTGCGGTCATGGCACCTCCGGAGCGCCACCGCGCGCCAGCGAGCGCGAAGCGGCCTCCAACACGCGGACGACGCGCACGCCGTCTTCCGCGGTGGCGCGGGGAGCTTCACGCCCCTGCGCAGCACGGACGAAATGCGCGAGCTCGGCCGCCAGGGGCTCGACAGCGGGGAGACGAGGAATGAAAATGTCGCCTTCGCGAATCGCCAGGCTCTCGCCGAACGAGCCGTACTCGGGCGGACGGTCCACGCCCTTGTCGTAGATCCGCAGCTTCTCGCGCGGCTCCATATCGTCGAAGACCACCATTTTCTTCGCCCCTACCACGGTGAGCTTCCGTTCCTTATGGGGATCGAGCCAGGATAGCTGGACGTGCGCAAGCACCCCGCTCGCGAACTCCATCGTAAGAAACACGACGTCCTCGATGGCGGGCTGCAGGTAGCTTTTTCCATGCGCAGCGACTCGTACAGGCTGCTCTCCGAGCAAGTAAAGCGCCACTGACACGTCATGAGGTCCGAAGCTCCAGAGCGCGTTTTCGTCCTTCCGTACCTGGCCCAGGTTCACCCGCAGCCCATATAAGTAGAATACTCTGCCCAGTTCGCCGTTCTGCACCAGGTCCCGCAGCCGCTCCACCGCTGGGTGATAAACCAGCAGGTGTCCGGCCAGCACCGGAACCTTCCGCTCCGCGCTGCGGCGCGCGATCGCCTCCGCGTCGCGCCCATTCAGAGCGAATGGCTTCTCCACGAGCACCGGTTTCCCGGCATCCACCGCCTGTTGAGCGATGGCCGCATGGGTGGCGGCGGGCGACGCCACGATCACCGCATCCACGGCTCCAAGCAACGCCGGCACGTCCGCCGTCACCAGCGCAGCCGGATACTGGCGCGCGACCTTCTCGCGGACCTTCGGGTCGGTGTCGCACACAGCGGCCAGCTCCGCCTCGGCCAGCCCGGCGACCGTCCGGACGTGGTTCCTGCCCCACGCGCCGGCGCCGACTACGCCGACCCTGAGGCGCTTCACCGATAGAATCCGCGAACCGCATCGATCACCCGGTCGAGCTGGGCACGCGTAAGCTCGGGATAAATCGGCAACGACAGCACCTCGCGGGAAGCGCGCTCCGCCTCGGGTAGGCTGCCATCCCTGTAACCAAGCTGCGCAAAGCAGTGCTGGCGATGCAGCGGGATCGGATAATAAACGGCATGGCCGATCCCTTCCTTCTTTAGATGCGCCTGTAGCCCGTCACGGCGCTCGGCCCGAATCGTGTATTGGTGGAAGATATGCTCGTTCGCCGGGTCGACAGTCGGCGGCGTCACCTGCGACAGTTCGTTGAACGCCCGGGTGTAGTACGCCGCGCCACCATGGAGCCGCAGCTTCTTGAGGCGGTCCGCGGTGGCGTCATCGGACGTCACCATCATACCGCCATCACCCCAGGCGCCGAGATTCTTGCTGGGGAAGAATGAATACCCGGTGACCCATCCCAGCTCGCCCGCCATCCGCCACTCGCCGTCCATCTTGCGCCGGGCACCAATTGATTGTGCCGCGTCTTCGATCACCTTGATGCCGTTCCGCGACGCAATCGCCATGATCTCGAGCATGTCGGCCATCTGCCCGTAGAGGTGCACCGGCATGATGGCACGGGTGCGCGGTGTGATGGCGCGCTTCACCGCGGGCGGATCGATGTTGAACGTGTCCGGCTGGATGTCGACGAACACCGGCTGTGCGCCGGCGTTATAAATCGTTCCGGCAGTCGCGAAGAAGGTGAATGGCGTGGTGATCACTTCATCGCCGGGCTTCAGGTTCAGCGCCTTGAGCGGCAACAGCAGCGCGTCCGTCCCGCTCGCGCAGCCGACCCCGTGCTTCGCGTGTGAGAGACGCGCGATCTCCGTTTCGAGCTGTGCCACCGCCGGTCCCATGATGAACTGCTGCGTTTCCACAACTTGCATCATTGCGGAGACCACGTCGTCTTTGATCGTGGCGTACTGCGCGACGAGGTCCAGCATCGGCACGTTCACGATGCTCCCGCCTTCGCGCGCGACGGCTTCGTCTGCCGCAGCGTCCCGGCCGACTCCTCATAGGTTGACGACGGCGCCCGCGCCGATGAAGGCGTATTCGCCGAGCGTAATGCCGCAGATGATCGTGGCGTTCGCGCCGATCGAGCTGCCGCGTTTGACGAGCGTGCGACGATACTCGTTCTTGCGCGGCACGTGACTCCGCGGGTTCATGACGTTCGTGAACACGCAGGATGGTCCACAGAAGACGTCGTCTTCGAGTTCGATCCCTTCATAGATGGAGACGTTGTTCTGAATCTTGACGTTGTTGCCGATCCTGGTTCCCGGCATGACGACGACGTTCTGGCCGAGATTGCACCGTTCGCCGATCACCGCGCCCGGCATCACGTGGGAGAAGTGCCAGATCTTGGTGCCGTTCCCGATCACCGCTCCGTCATCGATGTAGCTGGATTCGTGCGCGAAGTAGCCGGACGAGGGCATCTAGACCCCGATGACCTTGCACTCGAGCTCCAACGTCACGCCCGTCTTCTTCGCCACAGTCTTGCGGATGTGGTCGATCACTTTGAGAACGTCACTTGCCGTCGCGGTTCCTTTATTGATGATGTAGTTCGCGTGCTGCGTGGACACTTGCGCGCCGCCGATGGTGAAGCCTTTGAGACCGCACTCATCGATCAGCATTCCCGCGGTCTTGGTCCCGCTCGGATTGATGAACGTGGATCCGCAGCATGGCTGATCGAAGGGGGTGCCCGCTTTCCGCCAGCGGAACAGCTTGGCCTGAAGCTCCTTGAGTTTGGCCGGTGACTCCTCGCCGAGCCCGAGCTTCGCCTCGAGCACGATGCCCTCGATGTTGCTTGCCCGATACTTGAACGAGATTTGCTTGCGCGCGAGCTGCTTCACCTTGCCGCGGGCGTCCATCACGGTGACTTCCGTGACGACCTCCGAGAATTCGGCGCCGTGGCAGCCGGCATTCATGTAGATGCCGCCTCCGACCGTCCCCGGAATCCCGACGAAGCGTTCGATGCCGACGAAACCGGCGTCTGCGGTACGGCGCGCCAGAATCGGCGTCGGCATGCCGGCGCCCACAATCGCGGTAGCCCCTTTCATCTCGAACCGATCGAGGCCTTTGCCCATTCGGATGACGACTCCCGGAAAGCCACCGTCCTTGACGAGCACGTTGGAGCCGAGCCCCAGGACAAGCCACGGAAGCCCGCGCTCCTGCGCCAGCTCGAGGGCGCGCACCACATCCTCGGTGTCGGCGGGCAGGGCGAGATAGCGCGCCGGCCCG
>MNDR01000044.1:0-1563 GCA_001915025.1 Gemmatimonadetes bacterium 13_2_20CM_2_65_7 | reverse complement strand
CCCCCCCCGCTCCCGCTCGTGCTTCGCGTGCCGCCTTTTCGCCGTTCGCTTTTTCGTGCCATTCCTGTAGGCTCCTGACGCTCCCAGTACGACTGCGGAGCGCAATGATCGCATCACACGCGGCGCTCGCCGCGGACATTGTCGTCGTGTACGGCACTCGGTGCACCAACGCGGCGCGCCGGATGGCGTAGTCATCAGCCTGCGTGAACTTCCCGAGAGGCGTGTTGATCAGCAGGTGCACCTCGCCCGACACGATCAGATCGATCGCATTCGGCCGCCCCTCATGCACCTTCAGCACTCGTTCCGCCGGAACGCCACGGCCGCGGAGATACCGTTCCGTGCCTTCCGTCGCCAGAATCCGGAACCCCAGCTCATGGAGGCGCCGGGCAATCGGCAGCACCGTCGGTTTGTCGTGATCGTTCACCGTCACGAACACGGCGCCTTCGAGCGGGAGGCTCCCCTCCACGGCGATCTGCGCTTTGGCGAACGCCATGCCGAAGCTGTCGGCCAGGCCCATCGCCTCCCCGGTGGACCGCATTTCTGGCCCCAACACGGTATCTACGCCGGGCAGTTTGGTGAAGGGGAAGACCGCCTCTTTGACCGCCACCCCGGCGACGGGAAGCTCATCGGGGAGGCCCAAATCGTCCAGGGTCCGCCCGGCGATCACGGCCGCCGCGAGCTTGGCGAGGGGTACCCCGGTGGCTTTGCTGACGAACGGCACCGTCCGTGACGCCCGTGGATTCACCTCCAGGACGTAGACCACACCATCCTTGATCGCGTACTGCACATTGATCAGTCCGATCACGCCCAGCGCCTTGGCGAAGGCCTGCGTATAGCGGCGCATTTCCTCGACCTGCCGATCGCCGATCAGATAGGGCGGCAGGACGCACGCAGAATCGCCGGAGTGCACACCGGCATCTTCGATGTGTTGCATCACGCCGCCGATCACGCAGCGCCCCCCCGGGCCGTCGGCGAGCGCGTCGACGTCCGCCTCGAACGCGTCTTCGAGGAAGCGATCGATCAATACCGGGTGTTCCGGGGCGACGCGCGCCGCTTTGACGAAATAGTCGCGCAGCGAGCCGTCGTCGTAGACGATCTCCATTGCCCGGCCACCGAGCACGTAGGACGGCCGCACCAGGACCGGGTAGCCGATGCGCTGTGCCACGCCGACCGCTTCATCGACCGAGCGAGCGATCCCGTTGTTCGGTTGCGCGACGCCGAGTCGTCGCGCCAGCTCCTCGAAGCGCTCGCGATCTTCCGCCTGGTCGATGGCGTCGGGAGAGGTGCCGAGGATCGTCACGCCGGCCGCTTCGAGCGGTTTCGTGAGTTGGAGGGGCGTCTGACCGCCGAGCTGCACCACGACGCCTTTGGGCCGCTCCCAACGGACGATCTCCAACACGTCCTCCAACGTGAGCGGCTCGAAGTACAGTTTGTCTGAGATGTCGAAATCCGTTGAGACGGTCTCCGGATTCGAGTTGATCATGATCGTCTTGAAGCCAAGCTCGCGGAACGCGAGGCCGGCTCGGACACAACAATAATCGAACTCGACGCCTTGGCCGATGC
>MNDR01000045.1 GCA_001915025.1 Gemmatimonadetes bacterium 13_2_20CM_2_65_7 | reverse complement strand
TGATTGAAGACGCCGGGCGCGCTCGCCGAATAGATGAGACCGCCAAATCCGAGCCGCGCCGCAACGCCGTGGCCGAGGCTGCGGCGTAAGCCGAGCGTGAGCGTCACATTCGTGGCGGATCCTGCGCTCACGCTCGAGCCGCTTTCACGGCGATCGAGTCCCGCGTGGGAGATGTCGAGCGTCGCGTCACCCGTCCACAGGCCGGGAAACGCATCGCGCACGCCGAGCTGGACGACTGGCCCAAGCGTGGGCCGCAGATCGATGGGAACGACGACCGAATCCTTGACCAGACTCGTGCTGTAGCGGGCGCCGACGCTGATGTGTACGGATACCTGGGCGGCTAGGCGGTTCGGCGGATAGGCGGTTGGTCCGGCCAGACAAAGAATTCCAACCGCCCAACCGCCCAACCGCCTGACCGCCCCGTTCAAGTTGTCACAGCCTTGTCACCCACGCCAAGTCGTCTGAGCAGCGCTGCGCCAAGGAGCACGAGACCGTACATACACACGATGAGCGGACCGGTCGGGAAGTTGCCTACGTATGAGATGTACAAACCGAGCAGTGATGCCAGCGCCCCGGTTCCCCATGAAATCCATATCATCTTACGGATGTCGCGGCTGAACAGGAATGCCACCACGGCAGGCACGACGAGCATCGTGAATACGAGCAGTACGCCGGCCACGGGCACCGACATCGTGACGGCCACGCCGAACGACACGTAGAACAGGAAGTCCCATACGCGGATGCGCCATCCTTCGCGCTCGGCCTCGTCCGGATGAAACGAGATCTTGAGGAACTGGCGGCGCAGCGCGAAATGCAGGAACCCCAATCCCAGATACGCGGCGCCTTTCTTCAAGATCGTCGGCCACGTGATCCAGATGATCGATCCCTCGAGCACGTCGTGCAGCGCTTCAGCTCCACGGGGCGCCCGATCGGCCACGAGGATCGATGCGGCTGAGGCGGCCACGTATACAATGCCGATGATCGCTTCATGGGGGACGCGTCCCTTGCCGCGCGTCCGCGTCAGCGCGAACAGCGCCGCACCGATGCACGTGAACACCAGCGACGAGATGAAAGCAGTGCGTGAATCCGGAGCGACGCCGTACAGCAGAGCGACCACACTCCCCAAACCAGCCATTTGCGCCAGCGACAGGTCCACAAAGATGACCTCGCGGGCGATGACGTGCAGGCCGAGGTAGGAGTGTATGGCGACGAGCACCATGCACGCGACGAACGGCGCGAACATGAATTGCAGCACGGTAGACTATCCCCTCTGGATCAGCGACCGGTGGTGGCGGATTGGCTGAACGCCTGGGCCAGCGAGCCGACGATGGTGTTGATCAGGTCGATAAAGGTGTTCACACCCGGCGCGCCGCCGACGTTCGACGGCACGATCACCGCCTTCGCGCCGGTCCGCTCGGCGACCGCGCGAATCTGGTTGTGGTCGAAATACCCGGGCGAAAGCAACACCTGCACGTGACGCTGCTGCATGAGTTCGATCAGCTCGCGCACATGTTTCGGAGTGGGGGGGATCCCGGGCTTGGGCTCGATATAGTCGACGCAGGGGATGCCGAACTCGCGTGAGAAATAGTCCCACTCCTTGTGATAACAGGCCATCTCTTTCCCGCGAAAAACCAAACCTTGCTTGAGCCATCCGCCGAGCCGGTCGGCCAGCGGAGCGCCTTTGTAGCGCCGCTGATTCAGAAAGTCGAACAGCTTCCCCTGGCGATCGAGGTCGGAGAGAGTCTGCCCGCCCAGGATTGTCACCAGCTCGTCTCCGTACAGCGCGCGGTACACCCGATCCTCGAAGTCCTTCTCACGCGCGATGAAATAGTCGGCGTTTTGCGGGGATACGCGCTTCAGGCCGGTCAGAATGTTGCGCGCGATCTGAATGCCGTTGAGCGGCTCGGTCCAGATGTGCGGATTGCCGAAGACGTGAATGTCCCCCGCCGAGCGCGAAAAAGTCGAGGGAACGTCCAGCAGCTGAATCCCCTGATACGCGGCGACATATCCCAGGCCACCTTCGGTGACTTTGGGGTTTCCGGCCTTGTCGAGCAGCGCGGGGACCCACAGCTCGAGATCGAGTCCCGTGGTTACGAAAACATCCGCACTCGCGAGGAGTGGGACGAAGCTCGGCTTGGGCTGCACGTAGTGTGGATTCTCATCACCCTGCGCGATCGCGCTGACCTCACCGCGGTCACCGACGATTTCTCGCGCGATTGCGGCGTAGGTCGTGAGTGAGGTGACGACCTTTACCGGTGCCGGCGGCGTCGCGCCACCGCCGAGGCCAAGAAGTAACGGAACGATGTATAGCATGTCAGTAGGTCTCGTGTTTGTGTGGACCGATCGCCCAAACCGCTTGTAAGGCGAGTTGGTTTGTGGCGCTGGCATTAGCGATCTTCTGCCACTGGTACTGTGCGCGCAGAAACACCCATTCGCTCTCCCACAACGTGAGTGTCGGGATGATCTGGCGGGTGATTGTCCCTGCGCGAAGCGGCGTAAATGTCTGTTGAGTGACGGAGTCGGGCGCCTCGACATAGTCGTAGCGCACGCCGACGATCCAGCGTTGCCCCAGCTTGTAGGTGCTGCTCACATAGCCACCGACACGCGTCGGACCAAGGCCCCCAAATTGTTTGCGCAGCGCAAGGAGCTCTCCCCGCAACGTCCATTCGCGATAGAGGGCCTGCGCGGGTGGGCGCCATGTGAGCCGGACGTCGAGACCGCCGACGGCGGTCCGCAATGCACTACCGGGATCCGTGCCGTACAACGCGCTGCCACCGACCTGGAGATACGTCGAGCGGGTCAACTGCCAGAAGTTGAGAAGGTGTGCGAGATAGCTGGGCCGGCCACTGCCGCCGAATAGCCCAGCATCACTCTCGCTCTTCGTCACCTGAACCGTCAGCTCGTGCGTCCCCAGCCCTCCGAATGCGCGATACAACGAGAGTCCGGTTCCCCCGAGCCCGTCTGGTCCCAGGTAGCTCGTGATCGCGAGCGGGTACTCCGTTTCCGGCACGGCGTGAAGATGCCACCGATTGAGCTCGCCGAATTGTTGACGGTACTTACCCAAGTCGACGCGCAGATGTCCCGGAAGCCCGATCCAGTACGCATATCCCTCCTCGACGCTGATTCCGCCGCTCTCGAACGAGAGGAAAATCTTTGTGTGGGAATAGGGATCGAGGGCCGACTGGAACCCGACCTCGAACTCGCGCGCGTCGAAGTTGTTTTGCTGCACGCCTCGAGTCGTGGCATACGCGCGTACGTCGCCGGTTGCGCCGATCTCGGGATTGAGCTGCGCCTGGTTGCGTTCTCGGCCCATGAAGCGGCGCGCCGACGAGGTATCGGCGGTCTGAATTGTGTCGCGTCCCACGGCGGCAGCGGCGGCAGCGCGCAGCGAGGCCAAATCCGTATCGGCGGCCGCGCGTGCCACCGGCGCTCCTGCTTGACGCGCCAGCGCGGCACGCAACGAATCGAGCCGTACGCGTAGAGACCGGACCTCGGCGGCGAGCGAGTCGAGTTGTCGCTGCGTCGGCTGCTGCGCCGCAGCTGGCACCGTAAGGCACGCGGCCAGGAGCAGCGCCGCGCTGTATGTACGTGTCATGTCGATGTCCTCTCCGTGAGTACTGCAGAAGCTCCAACGCTCCGCGACTTGCGGAGCGCACCCTACTGGTTCAGGAGAGAACTGACGGAGGTGCTCGCGGGGGAGGGGTGAATCGAACCGCCACTGTGACCAGTGGGACGAACCGCACCGGCACGAACAGCGCCCGGGCGACGGGTGCGGACAGGTTGACGATCGTGTGCTGTGCGACGACACGCGTGCCCGCATAGTGGCAGAGGGCGCAACGGAGCTCGTCGTGCAGAATCGCGCAGCGGCTGCTGTGGCTTGCTTCGATGCCTGCGGGCGCGACCAGCACATCGCGGGCATGCGCGAGCGAGACCGCGCCACTGGCGAGGGCCTGAACTACGAGGAGTACGGCGAAGCCGAAGCGTTTCATTGGCCCTTCATTATACTGTGACCGGCCGCCGAACGTTGCCCCTGGCATAAGCCCGCAAGCGCCGCAACATCCGGCGGTCGTGCCGCAACGGGTCATCGCGCTTCGGGGTTTCGATAATCTTCACGACGCTCGCCAGCGCTGGGTCGCGCATGATGCGTCGGAACGGCTCTGCACCGATGCGGCCTTCCGCAATCCATTCGTGGCGATCGACGCGAGATCCCGCCGCCGCGCGTGAGTCGTTGAGATGCAGGCACTTCAAGAGCTCGAAGCCGACCACGCGATCGAATTCCTCCCACACCCGCTCGATGTGTGCCAGATCGTAACCGACCGCATGCAAATGCGCCGTATCCAAACAGAAACCCACCCGTTTCCTGACATCGGGCGGCAAGGCGTCGCGGAGGGCGCGCAGATCCTCGAACCGCGCGCCCAGCGCCGTCCCTGACCCCGCGGTGCCCTCGATCCAGACCTCCAGATCGCCGCCCACCGCCGCGAGACACTCGGCGTACCCCCGGGCGTTGCGGGCGAGGCCGGCATCCCGGTCGTCCATGTAGTTCCCGGGATGCGAAACGACCGCACGCAGGCCCAGCGCTCGCGACCGTTCCAACTCCCGTGTGAAGCTCTCGATGCTGCGCGCGCGCAAGACGGGATCGGGAGAGGCGAGATTGATGAGATAGCTGTCGTGCGCCACGACCGTTTCGAGCCGATGACGCGCGATTGCATCCTTGAAGCGCCCGACATGCTCGTCTGCGAGCGACGGCTCCCGCCACTGATTCGGCGTCTTGGTAAAGAGCTGGATGGCCGTCGCCCGCAGCTCGGCGCCGCGCTCGGGGGCGGCTGCCACACCGCCCCGACTCGACACATGCGCGCCCAGCATCACAGTTCTTCCGTGAAGGCGAGTCGGGAGATGAGCGGGACGAACCGGACCCCTCCCATCTGACGCTGCGTCAGGCCTTCGCCCGCGCCGCTCGCGGGTCGTTGGAGGATGACCAGTTCCTGCGAGGCGAGGTCACCGACCGGGATAACCAACCGGCCGCCCGGCGCGAGTTGATCGGCCAGGGGCGCGGGGATCCGGGGTGCCGCGGCGGCCACGATGATGCCGTCGAACGGCTGCTCTTCCATCCAGCCGGGGGCGCCATCGCCCAGGCGGGTTTCGATGTTCGTGAGGCCGAGACGGCGGAAACGCTCTTCGGCCTCGACCAGCAGGTCCGGTAACCGCTCGATTGTGAAGACTTTCCCGCCTGAGGCGAGCCGTGCGAGGATCGCGGTCTGATAGCCCGACCCCGTCCCGATCTCCAGAATGCGATCGGTGCGTTTGGGCTGCAGCTGTTCGGTCATGAGTGCAACGACGTAGGGTTGGGAAATCGTCTGCCCGCTGCCAATCGGGAGGGGAGCATCGGTGTATGCGTCTCCCGCGAGGTGTGGTGGCAAGAACCACTCGCGCGGTACCCACCGCATCGCGGCCAGCACCCGCTGATCACGCACGCCGCGGCCCGCGAGCTGCCGCAAGACCATGCGCGTGCGCGCGCCGGATGTTTCCGGCGCCGGATGTGCTTGCAGGTGCATGGGCTGAACTATAGCTTGGGCCCGCCCCCAGCGCGGGAGACGGCTTCTGCCGGACTTGGTTCGTCACCGCATCCTCCTGATCGGTAATCCCGCGGCTCGGCCGGAAGGACTCGAGCGGCTGCTGGTGCGCGGCGGATTTCAGGTCACCGAAGAGCCCACCCAATCACCGCCCGACTTGCTGCTCTACACGCCCCCGCGAGGGATCAAGAATCTGGCCGACGAGGTGCGCGCGCTGATCGGTCGTCCGGCCTACGGCGGTGCACCCGTGTTCGTGATCGTCGTCGATGGCGGTGCGGAAGCGGCCACGGAAGCGTTGCTGGCGGGCGCACGCGACGCGCTGATCGCGCCCGTGCATCTGCCCGAGCTGCGCGCCCGCCTGGATGCGCACGTCCGCGTGCGCTCCGAAGTGCACGAAGCGCAGGAGGCGTTACGCGCCCGCGATCACCTGTTCGACATCTTCCAGGAAGTCTCGGCGGCGCTGCGTGCCGACGAAATCTTTCAGACACTGGTGCGCCGGGTCGGCCAGGCGTTCGGGCTGTCGCACTGCTCGTTCGTGCTTACGGCGCCGGGCGAAGATAAAGGCCGCGTGGTTGCGGTCTACGAAAACCCGGCAATCCGCGATCTGCGCGTCGATCTCGAGCGCTATCCGGAGATTCAGGAAGCGATCCGCACCGAGCGGCCGGTCGTCATTCAGGACGTCCACAACCATCCGCTGTTCGCCGCGATCCGGGAACATTGGAGCCAGCAGCAGATCGACGTGAACGTACAATCGGCGGTGGCGCTGCCCGTGTTTGTGCAGGGCCGTGCGGCGGGCGTGTTCTTCCTCCGGACGGAGAAAGGCGATCCTCAGCTCCAGCCAGAGGACGTTGCGTTCGCGAACACAATCGCGCAGGCGGCCGCGCGCGTCCTCGAAAACGAGGAGCGGCGCTCGGCCATGTATCGCCGCCAGATCAGCGCGGGGACGACCGACGAGCTGACCGGTTGTGCTTCACTTGATGCCCTCGACCGGCGGATGCGCGACGAGTTCGAGCGGGCGCGGCGGTATTCGCTCCACTTCTCGCTCGTTCTCATCGACATCGAGCAGCTGCGCGACATCAACGAGCGGCTCGGCCAAGCCGCCGGTGACCGGGTGCTGGGAGAAATCGGTGCCATCCTGCAGCGCGAGATTCGCGCGCCCGACTTCGTGGCGCGTTACGGCGGTGATGAATTCGCCTGCGTGCTTCCGGAAACCGATGGGCCGGGGGCGCGCCATTTCGTCCTGCGGCTGCGGCAGGTCTTTGCCCGTCATACCTTCGCCGACTTGGGACCAGCCAAAGCCCCAGCCATCTCGGCCGGTGTGATCGCCTATCCCCACAGTGAGGCGCTGCGACCCGAGGACTTGTTCACGCTGGGCGAAGGGGCGCTCCAATCGGCCAAGGGCGGAGCGCCCGATCACATCGCCATCGCCGGGGAAGCGAGTTAGTCGAGCGTCTTCTGGAAGCGCCGCACCGCGAGCGCGATCAGGGCGGCCGCGAACACCAGCAGGATCACCATCTCGCGCCACAGCTCCGGAACCCCGACGCCCTTCAACAGAATGCCACGCAGCACCTTCAGGAAGTGCGTCAGCGGCAACAGGGCACCGATCCACTGAAACAGCGCCGGCATTGCCTGGCGCGGGAACATGAATCCCGACAAGAGGATGTTCGGCAGGACAAAGAAGAAGGCGGCCTGCATCGCCTGCTGCTGCGTCTTCACGAGCGTCGACACGAACAGGCCGAGACCGAGGCTCGCCACGACGAACACGAGCGCGATGGAGTAGAGCAACAGCACGTTGCCGGTCAGGGGGACGTCGAACACGAATCTGCCGAGCAGCAAGACGGTCGTCATCTGTATCAGGCCCACACCCACATACGGCGCGATCTTGCCGAGCATCAGCTCGGTCTTGGTGATCGGCGTGACGATGAGCTGCTCGAGCGTGCCGCGCTCGCGTTCGCGGACGATGGCCATCGCGGTGACGAGCACCATCGTGATCGTGAGAATCACGCCGACCAGTCCCGGGACGATGTAGTTCGGACTGCGCAGCCCGGGGTTATAGCGCGGGCGCACGCGCGTCTCGATCGGCAGCTCGGTCCGATTCGCCGCCGCCGAGAGGATCGCAAGATTGCGCACCTGCGCGACGCCCGCTGCCGCGGCCAGCGCCGCCTGCGACGACAACGGATCGGAGGCGTCCACGATGACTTGGATGGTCGCGGTCGTGCCACGCGCGAGGTTGCGCGGGAAATCGTGCGGGATGGCGATCCCGGCTTGCGCGTCGCCGCGCGCGATCCAGTCGTTGAGCGCATCGCGTCCATCGACGTGCGCCACGATGTGGAAGTTGCCGGTATTCTCGAACGCCGCGATCACGTCGCGGCTCGTGGGCGTGCGCGACTCATCGAACACCACCGTGGGGATGTGGCGCACATCGGTCTGAATCGCGAACCCGAACAAGAGCAGCTGGATGACCGGAATGCCGGTCATGATGGCGAGGGTGAGGCGGTCCCGGCGCATCTGGATGAATTCCTTGCGAAACATCGGACCGAAGCGCTTCACGCCTGCTCCTGTTCGTCCCGCTCCTGAAGCGCGACGAACGCGTCCTCGAGCGTCTTCGCGCCCTGGCCGACCTGCGCCGCGACCTCATCGGGATGGCCGAGCGCGATGAGATGGCCCTGGCTGAGTAACGCGACGCGGATACAGCGCTCCGCTTCATCCATGTAATGGGTCGTCACGATGATGGTCGTGCCTTGGGCTGCGAGGCTGTGGATCGTCTGCCAGAACCCCCGTCGGGCCGCCGGATCCACGCCTGCGGTCGGCTCATCGAGAAACAGCACCGGTGGCCGGTGCATCATCGAACACGCGAGCGCCAGGCGCTGTTTCCAGCCGCCGGAGAGCGTCCCAGCGAGTTGACCAAGGCGCCGATCGAGTCCGAGGAACGAGACAACCTCGGCGATCCGTCCGCGCTTGCTCGGGCCTTCGAGGCCGTAGATCCCCGCATAGAAATCCATGTTCTCGGCCACGGTCAGATCTTCGTAGAGCCCGAAACGCTGCGACATGTACCCGATCAGCTCTTTGATGCGATCGGGAGCCTCGCGGACGTCGACGCCGGCCACGATCGCGGTTCCCTCGGATGGCGCGAGTAGTCCGCACAACATCCGGATAGTCGTGGTCTTTCCCGAGCCGTTGGGGCCGAGCAATCCGAAGACTTCGCCCTTGAAGATCTGAAGATTGAGGTCGCGTACCGCGACGACCGCGCCGAAGCGCCGAGTGAGATGTTTTGTTTCGACCACTACTTCAGTCATGGCTGCAGCGGCAAGTCCACTTGGACGGGCATGCCTGCCTTGAGTCGTCCGCTCGAATCATCGATCGACACCTTGATCCCGAACACGAGGTCGGCGCGCTCGCGCTCGGTGAGCGCGGCGCGGGGCGTGAATTCCGCGCGCGGTGCGATCTCGGTGATGTGCCCGGTGAACGTGCTGTCGGAGTAGCCATCGGCGCGGATCCGCACCGCAAGTCCGGGTTTTACGCGGGCGACGTAGCGCTCCCCGATGTAAGCGCGCACCCACGGACTGCGCACCACGCCGATCGCCACGACCGGCACACCGGCGGCGATGACCTCCCCCCGCTCGGCGAAGCGCGTCAGCACGATGCCGTCGGCCGGAGCGAGCAGCACGAGCTGGTCGCGGATGGCTTCGGTGGCCTGGGCGGCGGCGCGCGCCGCTTGCGATTCACGGACGGCAGCGCGCACCGATTGTAGGCGCGCGGCGGCGGCGGCAGCGGCGGTCTGCAACCGATCGAGCTCCTGGGGGGAGGCGATCCCCTGCGTGCGCAACACGCGAGTCCGCGCGAGATCGTTCGCGGCGCGCGTGCTGTCGGCTTCAGCGGCGCGGATCTCGGCCGTTCGCGTCGCAGCCGCATCAGCGAGCGCACGACGCTGCTCGATCAGCGCGTCGAGACCCGGTTGCTCGAGCACGGCGATGGTATCGCCGGTGCGCACGCTGTCGCCTTCGTCCTTGAGCAGGCGCTGCAAGCGGCCGGACGCGAGCGGGCTGAGCCGCACCTCGCGAATCTCCACGGTGCCGGCCACACGGAGGGTGTCGCTGGAATGGCTGCACGCTGCGGCCGCGAGCAGCGCGAGTGCCGCGACCGCTAGCGCCGGGGGCGGGGAGCGCGCAGCCAATTGCCGGGATCCAGCGCGATGCCGCCTTGGCCGCGAATCTCGAAATGCAGGTGCGGACCCTCGTCACTCGATTCACCGCCGACGTGGCCGATCACCTGACCCCGAACCACGTGGTCGCCTTGTCGCACCGTTGCGTCGTTCAGATAGGCGTAGAAGGTGTAGTAGCCGCCGCCGTGATCGAGCAGGACTGTCGTGAGACAGAGACCCAGGGGTCCGGCCAGGCTCACTGTGCCCGCGGCGACGGCGCGTACCGGAGCGCCGACGGGCGCCTTGATGCCGATCCCGTGGCGAGGGATGCGCGTGTTGTTCGGGCCTGTGGTCGTGCCGAAGGGATAGATGATCGAGCCGTCGACCGGCCAGTCGAGTCCACCGAGGTCCGCCGTGCTGATCGAGCCGGTTGTGGCAGTGGCCCCCCGCGCCTCCGCCTCACGGCGAGCGCGTTCCAAAGCCTCGATCCGGTCGTTGAGCGAGCGCTCGTCCTTGTCGAGCCGGGACAGCCGCTGCTCCGCCTGGCGGGCGCTGCGCCGCGTCTCCCGCAAGCTCGTTTGCCGTTCCCGTTCGAGGGAGAGATAGCGGTCCAGCTCGTCGGTGCGCTCGTGCTTGCGCCGCGCGAGCGCTTCGCGCGCGTCGACGAGCAGCTGCCGTTGGCGCGCGACGCGATCGCGCAGCTTGTGCATGTCGTTGGTGAGCAGGCGGTCCTGGCGGCTCACGAGGTACAAGTACTTGTAGCGCGACAGTAGATCGCCGAAGCTCTCAGCCGCGAACAGCACCTGCCAACTGTAGAGCGCGCCGCGCTTGTAGATG